>NZ_JAUSXY010000001.1:4073292-4386623 GCF_030944625.1 Arthrobacter sp. SLBN-112 | reverse complement strand
TACATACAACATCTGCTTGCGTCCACTATGTGGTTCCCAACCAACAACCCCGTCACAGGGGATGGTTGCACGAACCAACAACTGAATAACAACACCACAATGTTGTAACCACAGTTTTCCCACACCACCCCCCCGGGGTTGGTGACGGGTACAAGGGTTACGGCGGTCATAGCGTGGGGGAAACGCCCGGTCCCATTCCGAACCCGGAAGCTAAGACCCACAGCGCCGATGGTACTGCACCCGGGAGGGTGTGGGAGAGTAGGACACCGCCGGACACACATTGGTCGAGGCCCCAACCACACGGTTGGGGCCTCCCACATTTAAAACAACCACCAGCCGAACAGGCCCCACGGGCCAACGAGCCTGGGAAACGGCCCGCTAATATCGGGCGGCCGCCCGCGGGTAGAGTTGTTCCCCATGAGCAGCATCTTCAGCCATGCCCAGGACCCCTTCGAAGCAGATGGGCAGCCCGGCGTTGAACCATTGGATCCAGTGGTCAATGCGGTTGTAGTTCCCGGACCCGTGGCGCGGGCCTTTGCCGGTTTTACTGACCACGCCCACCTGTGGTGGCCGCTGGAGCCGTATGGCGTCTACGGAGCAGGGTCGTATGTCGAATTTGAAGAGAACCTGATACTCGAGACTGCGGACGACGGACGCACCAGCATTTGGGGGACGCTGGATGACTGGCAGCCGCCGCTGTCCTTCCACGCCACGTGGCACCCGGGCACCACTGCCATGTGGTCCACGGAGGTCCTGGTGGCCTTTCGCGCCGTTGACGGGGGAACAGAGGTACGGGTGTTCCACGATGGGTGGGAGGGCGCCGAGGACCCTGCCGCCGTACGGGGACACTATCTGCAGGCATGGCCCGTGATCCTCGAAAAGTACGCCCGCTTCATGGGTGCCCCAGACGCGGCCGACTAATCCGTGGCCGGCCGGTTAGTCCTCGTTCAGGCGACCGGACGGGGGAGGCGGTACCGCCGTGCTGGTTCGGATTAGAAACTCTGTTGGGTACTCCTGGTCCTGGACTGCTCCAGCCGGCGGGCCGCCGTCGGAATCCTTGCCGGCTTCCAGCAGCGCCAGCGCGGTGGCAGCGGCCAAATTACCTTGTCCGCGCGGATCCTGTCTGATGGTGGTGAGGCCAAAAGTCTCGCTGAGCTCGTGTCCGTCCATCCCTACGACCGAGAGATCCTGCGGGATCTGCAGGCCGAAGTCGCGTGCTGCGAGCATGACGCCGATGGCCATCTCGTCGGATGCAGCAAAAACGGCGGTGGGCCGTTCCGCCGTCGTTCCCAGAAGCTGACGTCCCACCGCGTACGCGCCCTGGATGGTGAAGTCCGCGTTCACCACCCATTCGTCCCGGACCGCCAGGCCTGCCTCCGCCATGGCTGCAGCAAAGCCCTTCTGTCGCAGTTTCGGAAGCTTGAAGTCGCGGTTCAGCCCCGCGTCTCCGGTGATGTGCGCAATCCGGGTGTGGCCAAGCCGGATCAGGTGGCCAGTAGCACGCCTGGCAAGGCCTTCGTCGTCGATCCTGATAGTTGAGGCTCCCCGCAGGACACCGCCGATGCCCACGATGGGACGATGTACCGCCAGCAGTTGGCCGATCTCATCCTCACGCAGGACCAACGCAACCGCGATGACGGCGTCCAGGCGTTTACGGAGCAAGAAATCGTTAAGGATGCTGCTGCGCCGCTCAGGCAGCTCACCCACGTTGTAAAGGGTGAGGTCGTACCCGGCATCCAGGAGGGTTTCCGAGACCCCTTCGAGTACTGACGAGAAATACCAGCGCTGGACGTTGGGCACCACCAGCCCAATGTTGCGGTTGCGCCCCGAAGCCAGGCTCGAAGCGTGGTACGACGGAACGAAACCCAACTCCTTGGCTGCCTCCTGTGCCAGGCGGCGGCTTTTCGACGACACGTTGGACTTGCCGCTCAACGCCCGCGAAACGGTGGCCACGGACAAGCCGGCCCGGCTGGCAACTTCTTTGATGCCCGCCAATGTCAGTCCGCCGTGGCGTCAGGCCCAAGCTGCAGCCATGCTGTCTCTCCGGAGGCGAGGGTGTGGCCCGTGGCTGCCGGCAGGCTGCGGAGGAGTACGTGGCCGGCTGGCATGTCCAGCGGCTCATGGTTCAGGTTCATAAGCACCAGCGTAGTGCCGTTCATGTAGCCGAGTGAGGATCCGGTGCACCAGTCCTCGGCCCAGGACAGGGATCCCCGGCCCAGGTCCAGTTCGCGGCGCCGCGCCAGGGCTTCACGGTACAGGGCAAGGTGCGACGAGGGTGATACCGCCTGCACGTCCCGGGCGAGCTCCGCGAAAGACGGCGGAATCGGCAGCCAGGGATCGTTCCCGGAACCAAATCCCAGATGACGGTCTTCGGCCCGCCACGGCAGCGGCACCCGGCAGCCGTCGCGGCCAAGGCGTTGGCCGCCGGTACGGGCGAACGTCGGGTCCTGCCGCAGGTGCCCGGGGATGTCAATGCCGTCAGGCAGCCCCAGCTCTTCACCCTGGTACAGGTAGGCAGCGCCGGGCAGTCCCAGCATGAACAGGGAAGCGGCCGCTGCGCGGCGCCGGCCCAGGTCCTCATCCGGCTGGGGATCGCCGGCACCAATGCCGTCGCCGTCCCGCGGGCCGTGGCCGTTATAACCAAATCGGCTGGCATGCCGGACCACATCGTGGTTGGAGAGCACCCACGTGCTCGGAGCGCCTACGCCGTCAAGGACTGTCAGGGAGTCCGTGATGACCGACCGCAGCCGGTACACATCCAGTCCGGCATGGAGGTAGGGGAAGTTGAATGCCTGGTGCATCTCGTCGGGCCGGACCCAGTGGGCCAGCCGGTGGAGGTCCACGCTCGCCTCGGCACACAGAATCCGGTCCGGGCCGTATTCGTCCAGGATCAGCCGCCACTTCCGGTAGATGTCATGGACGCCGGGTTGCCCGAACATGGGTGCCTCGTGGCCGGGGTAGCCGTCGCTGCTGCCGCCGTCGGCGCGGCCGCCCCACGCAGGCAGGCCCGGTGCCTTGACCAACGCGTGGGCCACGTCCACCCGGAAGCCGGAGACGCCCCGGTCCAGCCAGAACCGGAGTACCCGCTCGAACTCTGCATGGACCGCCGGGTTGTCCCAGTTGAAGTCCGGCTGGGAGGAGTCGAAGAGGTGCAGGTACCACTGGCCGGGCTCGCCGTCCGGTCCCGTCACGCGGGTCCAGGCAGGACCGCCGAAGTGGGACTGCCAGTTGTTCGGCGGCTCCTGGCCACCGGGGCCGGTCCCGTCACGGAAGATGAACATTGCCCGCTCTGGGCTCCCGGCGGGCGCTGCAACGGCTGCCTGGAAGGCCGGGTGCTGGGCCGAGCAGTGGTTGGGTACCAGGTCCACGATGACCCGCAGCCCGAGGCGGTGTGATTCTGCCATCATGACGTCGAAGTCGCCCAGGGTGCCGAAGATCGGGTCCACATCGCAGTAGTCGCTGACGTCGTACCCTGCGTCGCGCTGCGGTGACCGGTAGAAGGGCGAGAGCCAGACGGCGTCGACTCCCAGGTCCGCCAAATGCGGCAGTTCCTCGGTGATTCCCGCCAGGTCTCCTACGCCGTCGCCGTTCAAATCACGGAACGAACGGGGATATACCTGGTAGATCACAGCGGACCGCCACCAGCCGGGGAGGGCATCAGCGGCGTGGATAAGCGTCAAAGGACCGGCAATGCTCGCAGTGTCCTGGGTCACAGTTTCGACAGACATGACAGACAGCATAACGGCCGGAGGCGGTATAAATGAAAACGCTTCCATAGCTGACAAACATGCTGTTCAGGGGCGTTGGGTCGCGTAACATGCCAAGGCTATGGAAGCGATTGCAGACCCGGCAAAGCCAGGACGGCCCGGCGGACGGCGCCTAGACTTGGTGGATGTGTCCGACGACGGGTGGAGGCTTTGTGGGAAGTATCGTTGACGAGCTGGAAACCATGTTGGCGCCAGGACAGCTGGATATCGGCGAGGCCGCGCTCCGCAAGTACGCCATCGACCAGGCGCCCGTCATCGACTTCCAGCTTCCCCTGGCCGTCGTGTTCCCGGAGTCGGTGGCCGATGTCCGGGCAGTCGTGCGGGCCTGCGCGGCCAGGGGAGTGGCGATCGTACCCCGCGGCGCCGGTACGGGAGTGTCCGGCGGGGCCCATGCCACCAGGAACTGCATCATCCTCTCGATGGAGCGGATGGACCGGATCCTTGCCCTGAACCCGGACGACGAAACGGCCGTGGTGGAACCGGGTGTGGTCAATGCCGTCCTCAACGAGGCCGCCGCGGTGCACGGCCTTATGTTCGCCCCCGACCCCGCGAGTTTCCGGAGCTCCACCATCGGCGGCAACGTGGCCACCAATGCCGGTGGGCTGCGCTGCGCCAAGTACGGGGTCACCAGGGACTCGGTTCTGGCCCTGGACGTCGTCCTGGCTGACGGCTCCCTGATCCACACCGGCCACCAAACCTTCAAGGGTGTGGCGGGCTACGACCTTACGGGCCTCTTCGTGGGATCCGAAGGAACACTCGGCATCGTGGTCGGCGTCACGGTGCGGTTGAAGTACCTGCCCCGGGAGGTCCACACCGTCGCGGCGTTCTACCCGGACTTCAGGCTCGCCGCCGCGGGGGTCCTGGCCGTGGGCAAAGCGCGCGTCCAGCCCGCCATCATGGAGCTGCTCGACGGCGGCACTCTCGCCCAGCTTGACGACATCCACGGATCGGACCTCACGGCCCGGGGAAAGTCCCTGCTCCTGGTACAGACAGACGGGTTTGGTGCTGCCGCCGAAGCCGACGTGGTTCGCCAGGTCCTCAAGGCAGGCGGCGCTACGGTCACCACTGAAGCAAGCGCCGAAGCGGAACGGCTGGTGGAACTGCGACGGCACAGCAGGGGCACCGAAGTGGACGACGAATACCGGGTGGGCGAAGACGTCGCCGTGCCGCGGTCGCGGCTGGTGGACTACATCGCGGCGCTTGAGGCGCTGGCCGCGATCCAGCGGGTGCATCTCAAGGTGGTGGCGCACGCCGGTGACGGCAACCTGCACCCCACTTTCTGGATCGATCGGCAGGGCACCAATGTTGATGACGATGCTATGGGACGCCTCCAGGCGGCCCTGGATGAGTCCATCACGGCGGCGTTGGCGATGGGCGGCACCATCACCGGGGAACACGGCGTGGGCCAGTACAAGCTGCGCTGGCTGGGCCAGGAGCAGCCCGAGCCGGTCCGGGAGCTGCAGCGCAGGATCAAGGACTTGTTCGATCCCGCGGGAATCCTCAACCCCGGTAAGGCGATCTAGGGTTCAGTCGTCCGCGTCCGGGTAGTCATCCTCGGATTCATCGGCACCGTAGCGGGATTCCTCGCTCTCCACGTCAAGGATCTTAAGCATCTCGGTATCCGGGTTCAGCATGATCGCGGCCTCGTCCCGCCGGTGCCGGAGGATCGAGTCGATGTAGGACTGCACGGCCTCGGCCAGGGGGATGTGGCGTTCCTGCTTTTCGGACATGTACCAGCGGTGTTCCAGGACTTCATGGACTACTTCGGCGTGCTCCAGCTTGCCGGAAAGATCGCGCGGTATGGAACGGACAATGGGCTCGAAGACCTGGCTCACCCAGAGGTGGGCGCTGTATTCCTCGTCCATCTCCGGGTTGTTGTCCGCCCGGAAGGAGTCCATGTCGTTGAGCAGCCGGCGGGCCTGGTTCTCCTGGGCATCCAGGCCGGTAAGCCGCAACAGCCGGCGCTGGTGGTGCCCGGCGTCGACCACTTTGGGCTGCAGCTGGATGGTGGCACCGTTCTGCGTGGTCTTGATCGCGTATTCCTCGACGTCGAAGCCGAGTTCGTTCAGGCGCCGGATCCGGGCCCCCACCCGCCAGCGTTCGCCGAGCTCGAAGGATTCCTTCTCCGTCAGTTCCGCCCACAGCCGCCGGTAGCTGTCCATGATCAGCTCACTGGTGGCGACCGGGTCCACCTTCTCCTCGATCAGCCCGCCGTCCAGCAGGTCCATCAGTTCACCGGCGATGTTTACCCTGGCGATTTCGAGATCGTATTCGCGCTGGCCGGTGGACAGGTCCGGGTAGAGCTCACCCGTCTCGGCATCCACCAAATAGGCGGCGAAAGCGCCGGCATCGCGGCGGAACAGGGTGTTGGAAAGCGAGACGTCGCCCCAGTAGAACCCGATCAGGTGCAGCCGCACCATCAGGAGCGCCTGGGCGTCGATAAGGCGGGTGAGGGTGTCCTTGCGCAGCATCTGCGAAAAGAGTGCGCGGTACGGCATGGAGAATTTCAGGTGCCGGGTCACCAGGACCGGGTTCAGTGGGCGCCCGTCCGGGGTGGTGCGTCCGGTAATCACGGCCACGGGTTCCACGCAGGGTACGTCCAGCCGTGCCAGTTTGCGGAGCATGTGGTACTCGTGGCGGGCCACGTGCTCGGACGTCTCCTTGATGGCGATGACCGAGCCGCCGAGGTGTGCGAAGCGCACGATGTGCCGGGAGATACCGCGGGGGAGCGCTGCCAGGTATTCGGCGGGCCATTCCTCCAAGGCGATATGCCAGGGCAGGTCCAGCAGTTCGGGGTCTGCCGCCGCCGCCGTGATGTTCAGCGACGACGCCACCGAGGCCGCCTTGTTGTCATCGGCACTGGCGGCCACGAACCGCGGCAGTTTACCGACCTGCGCGTAGTCGGTGGGTTCGTCGTGCCACTGGGCGCTGTTTTCCTCGGTCATGGGTCAATTCTTCCGTACGCAGGGCAAGGACGATAAATCTTCGTTAAAGCCCGACGGCGGCCCGCACCGTTGTGAAAGGGTGCGGGCCGCCGTCGGTTGCGTGGGTTGGGCCACGCGAACCGGTGGGTGGGGACTAGTCGCCCAGGCGCAGGCCGGTCTTCGTGTCGAACAGGTGCACGTGGCCGGACTGCGGACGGACGTAGATGACCTCGCCCTTCATCGGAGGGCGGCGGCCGTCGACGCGGGCCACGATGTCGTGGTCCTTGCCGTCAAGCGTGGTGTGTCCGTAGACGTAGGCGTCGGCACCGAGCTCTTCGACGACGTCGACCTCAACCTTCAGGCCTTCGCCCTGCGGAGCGGTCTCAAGGTCTTCGGGACGGGAGCCCAAGGTGACGGTGGAGCCGTGCGCCTCTTCGAGGACGTCGCGCGGCACGGGGTACACGGTGCCGCCGAACTGTACGCCGCCGTCGACGACCGGAAGTTCCAGCAGGTTCATGGCGGGGGAGCCGATGAAGCCGGCAACGAAGACGTTCTTGGGTCGGTCGTAGAGGTTGCGCGGGGTGTCGACCTGCTGCAGCAGCCCGTCCTTCAGCACTGCCACGCGGTCGCCCATGGTCATGGCCTCGACCTGGTCGTGGGTCACGTAGACGGTGGTGACGCCCAGGCGGCGGGTCAGTGATGCGATCTGGGTACGGGTCTGGACACGGAGCTTCGCATCCAGGTTGGACAGCGGCTCATCCATGAGGAAGACCTGCGGGTTACGCACGATGGCGCGGCCCATGGCAACACGCTGGCGCTGACCACCGGAGAGCGCCTTCGGCTTGCGGTCCAGGTACTGTTCCAGGTCCAGAAGCTTGGCGGCTTCGCGGACACGCTCGGCGCGCTCTTCCTTGGAGACGCCTGCGATCTTCAGGGCGAAGCCCATGTTGTCTGCCACAGTCATGTGCGGGTACAGCGCGTAGTTCTGGAAGACCATCGCGATATCGCGGTCCTTCGGCGGAACATCGGTGACATCACGGTCGCCGATCAGGATGCGGCCTGCGTTGACGTCCTCGAGGCCTGCGAGCATGCGCAGCGAGGTGGACTTACCGCAACCGGAGGGTCCAACGAGGACCAGGAATTCGCCATCGGCGATGTCGATATTGAGCTTATCGACGGCGGGCTTATCTGTGCCCGGGTACAGACGCGTAGCGTTATCAAAAGTAACTGTAGCCACAGTTATCAATCCCTTCACCGGCAGGTACGTGCCGGACGATCCGTTGTGAATGGTTCATGTTTATTCAATTGTGTTCCAGCAAAATGCTCCGGGTCTTTGCCCCGGAGCACCCAATGACGCCGCACGGTGTTTGTGCGCCACATCACATAAAAGAGTATGCCAGAATGGTCCTCTTTTAGCGCAAATGTTACGAACGTCACATGGGGCGTTGGTCACTGCCTAGCCGGAGGCGGCCTCGGGATCTTCCTCGGCCACGGTGATGCTCCGTTCCTGCAGCAGCACCTCCAGCAGTTCGGCGATGTGCACAGGTGCTTCCACCCGGTACTGGGCCTGGGTGAAATCGAGGCCCACCTTGACCCCTACGTCGCCCGGCTCCAACCGGGCGAAAGCGTCCTCGTCCGTCACGTCGTCGCCGGCGAACAGGACGGCGGTTGCGCCGGTGGCTTGCCGCAGGAAGGCGACGCCTTCACCCTTGGAGGCGTTGACCACTGACGTCTCCAGGACGCGCTTGCCCTCCTTCAGGAAGACGCCCTTGCGGTCCTGCAGCGATGCGCGCGTGGCCGCCACGGCGTCCTCGGCGACGTCGTCGTCAGCCTGGCGGGTGTGCAGGACGACGCCGGCGGGCTTGTCCTCCAGGGAAGTTCCGGGAGCCTCGGCCACGATCTCAGCCAGAACCGCCCGGACTTCGGCGAGAAGCGCTTTCTGGTCCTCCTCCAGTGCTAACTCCGTGGAACCCGGTCCCAGCCACGCTTCGGCGCCGTGGCTTCCGATGAGGAGGGTGTCCACCGGCGGGGACGCGACCTGCCGCAGGCTTGCGAGGGCGCGGCCCGAGATGAGTGCCGTCGTCGTCCGTGGAAGCACGGCAAGGCCCGCAAAGGCTGCTGCCGAGCGCGGGAGCGGGCGCGCGTCTTGCGCGCGGTCCACGATGGGCGCCATGGTGCCGTCGAAATCCATGGCAACCAGCAAATGCCCGGTTCCGGCGATCCGGCGCAAGGCTTCCCGCAGCTCGGGGGTCAGTGCCAGCGGCCTCCTGGCGCGGTGGCCCTCAGGAGTCATCGCGGACCACCTTTTCGTTCAGCGCGCGCAGGAAGTCCGCGGACCAGTGGTCGACGTCGTGGTCCAGGATCTGGCGTCGCATGGACCGCATGCGCCGCGACGCTTCCCGGGGGGTCAGCTCCACCGCGTTCATGATGGTGTTCTTGAGGCCCGCGATATCGTGCGGGTTGATCAGGAGCGCCTGCTTGAGCTGGTCCGCGGCGCCGGCGAATTCGCTCAGGACCAGGGCGCCGTCGTTGTTGTTGCGGGCGGTGACGTATTCCTTGGCAACAAGGTTCATCCCGTCCCGCAGGGCGGTGACCAGCATGACGTCCGCGGCCAGATACAGCGCCACCATCTCCTCTACCGGGTAGCTGTGGTGCAGGTAGCGGACGGCGGTGTTTTCGAGGGTGTCGTAGGTGCCGTTGATGTGGCCAACGGTTCCTTCGACTTCTTCGCGGAGGAGCCGGTACTGTTCCACGCGCTCCCGGCTGGGCGAGGCCACCTGGATCAGTGTTGCCTCGCCAACGGTGAGCCGGCCGTCTGCCAGGAGCTCCTCGAAGGCCTTCAGCCGGTGGCGGATGCCCTTGGTGTAGTCCAGCCTGTCCACACCCAGCAGGATCGTCTTGGGGTTGCCCAGGTCCTGCCGGATCTGCCGTGCACGTTCGATGATTTCGGGCCTGGCGGCAAGCTCGGAGATCTGCTTGACGTCGATGGAAATGGGGAAGGCCTGCGCCCGCGCAATATGCGTGATTTGGCCGTCCTGGCCTTTGACGTGCACCTGCTGCTGCTTGACGCTGGCTCCGAGGAACCTGCGGGCGGACCGCATGAAGTTTCCGGCGTCACTGACGCGCTGGAAGCCCACCAAATCTGCGCCGAGCAGGCCGTCGATGATGGCATGCCGCCATGGGAGCTGGGCAAAGATCTCCGGCGGCGGGAACGGGATGTGGTTGAAGAACCCGATCCGGAGGTCTGGCCGGGCCTCGCGCAGCATCCGCGGAACCAGCTGCAACTGGTAGTCCTGGACCCAGACGGTTGCGCCGTGGTCCGCGTGCCGCACCACAGCGTCGGCGAACCTCCGGTTGACCTTGCGGTAGGCGTCCCACCATGCCCGGTGGAACTCCGGCGGGGCGATGACGTCGTGGTACAGCGGCCAAAGGGTGGCATTGGAGAAGCCCTCGTAATACAGCTCAACATCCTCCGTGCTGAGCTGGACCGGGACCAGGTCCATCCCGCCATGGCTGAAGGGCTTGACGGTCTCGTCAGGTGCTCCGTGCCAACCCACCCAGGCGCCGTCCGTCTTGGTCATCATCGGTGCGAGGGCGGTCACCAGGCCGCCGGGGGACCGTCGCCAGCCGGATCCGTCACCGCCATCGGCGGGCGCCACCCGGTCAACCGGCAGCCTGTTCGAGACCACCATGAAGTCGTACTTCGTGTGCGCGGCGTGGCTGGAATCGGAGCCGGCGGCATGTGCCGTGCCGGCGGGTTTTTCCTGGACGGGTGTTTGCATTGCGGCCCCCTGGGGTTGCTTGTGCCTCTAAGCCACCCTAGCGGGACGGAATCATCGGGGCTATTCGTCCGTTGGTCAACCCGAAGGAATGGTTGAAACCGCAAGCTCTCAGTTTTCTCCCCTAAAATGTGGGGGTGCCACCCAGTGGTCCCCCTTCGTCGACCGACCCAAGGAATTCATGAGCCCCGCAAACGAAGTACGTAAGTCCAAGGCTGAGCGAACCGCGGAGGCGCGGGAAAAGGCGCGCCTGATCCGTGAAGCACAGGCAAAAAAGGACAAGCGCAACAAGCTGCTGATCGGCTGGGGCATTGTCGCCGCTGTGGTGGCCATCCTGGTGGTGGTGGCCCTGGTGGTCACCAGCAGCCTGAAGCAGAACGCCCCGATTGCGGATCAGGGGCCAACGCCGGCAAACGCCAACATCCATGGCGGCGTTACCCTGCTTGCCAACTCGGATGTGGCCAAGAGCGACCCGGCAACGGTGGACGCCAACTCCTTGGGCGATGCGCCGCAGACGCCACCGGCCGAGGTGGTTGCGCCGGGCGCGGAAGCGGAGGCCGGCAAGCCGGTCAAGGTGGTCCTCTACGTCGACTTCATCTGCCCCGTCTGCAAGAACTTCGAGACGCAGTACAACGACCAGCTGACGTCCCTGCGGAACGATGGCAAGATCACCGTGGAGTACCGGCCGCTGGGCTTCCTGGACAGCCGGTCCACCACCAACTACTCATCCCGCGCGGCCAATGCGGCAGCCTGTGTGGCCAACACCGCTCCGGAGAAGTACGCCGACTACTTCAACGCCCTGTACGCCCAGCAGCCGGCGGAAGGCAGTGCAGGCCTCTCGGACAACGACTTGAAGAAGATGGCCTCCGACATGGGCGTCAACATTGGTTCCTGCGTGGATGACAAGACCTACCGCCCGTACGTGAAGTACACGACGAAGGAAGCCTCGGCCATCGGGGTCAGCGGGACGCCGACGGTCTTTGTTGACGGCAAGCAGTGGGGCAAGGGGGACAGCGCCCAGACTCCGTTCCCGGATTTCCTGCAGGCAGCCATCGCCGCCAAGGGCTAAGGCAAAGAACCCGCGACAGGGCCCGTTCCGGAACGTATCCGGGGCGGGCCCTTGCCGCGTCCGGTGCGAGGGTGCCCGGCGTTTTTACGCCCGGCGGGAGTTGGGCTAACCTTATCTAGCGCCTTGACGGCGCAGGCCCCCAGGGGTCGCGCCTCCTTAGCTCAGTTGGCCAGAGCACCGCTCTTGTAAAGCGGGGGTCGTCGGTTCGAATCCGACAGGGGGCTCCGGCGCGAAGGCCCCGGCTCGAGGTTCCAGGAACCCGGGCCGGGGCCTTTTGTTGCTCCGGGACTAAGCTGGATTCATCCCAATAATCAGCCTGCTGACTAAAGGAGGATGGGTGCCATGCCCAAGACCGGCAAGAATGACCACGCCCGCAAGGAAGAACTCCCCTCGACCCTGCAGCGGTCGGGCCGAAAAGCCCAGGACACGTTCGCCAAGACCTACGATTCGGCCCTCGCGTCCTACGACCACGACGAGGAGCGCGCGGCCCGCACGGCGTACGCGTCACTGAAGCACAGCTACGAAAAGGTGGGCGACCACTGGGAGCCCAAGGACAAACGCGGTCCGTCGGACAAACACGCGGAGCAGGGCGTCCGCTCATCCGAACCCACCGCCGGAGGCGTTGACGCCAACGCCTCCAAGGAACACCTCTACAAACTGGCCAAGGAACTGGACGTTAAGGGCCGTTCGAAGATGGACAAGCACCAACTGGTGGAGGCACTTCAAAAGGCGAACAACAAGGCCACCCGCAAAGCCCGCAGCAAATAGCCTGCACTCTTGCCGTCCTGCCGTCCAAGGTGTCGAATCAAAGGATACGTCCGGTCCGGCCGGCAATGATGCCAGGAGGTTCCCATGTCGGTGAAGAGCACCAAGGAGTCAGTGCGGGCGGCAGGCGGCAAGAACGGCCCCGATGCACGCCGCGCCGATCAAAACGCCGGCATTGCCGCCGCGGACCCCGGCCGAATCCGGAACGTGGCCCTGGTGGGGCACTCCGGTGCCGGGAAGACGATGCTGATCGAGGCGCTGCTGGCTGCCAACGGCATGATCACCCGCAAAGGCTCCATCGTGGACGGAACAACGGTCAGCGACTCCGACCCGGCTGCCGTGCACCAGCAGCGGTCGGTCACGCTGTCCCTGGTGCCGCTGATGGTGGACGACGTCAAAGTGAACCTGATGGACACCCCGGGCTACCCGGACTTCATCGGGGAACTGCGGGCCGGGCTGCGGGCGTCGGATGCTGCCCTGTTCGTGGTCTCCGCGGTCGACGGGATCGATGCAACCACCACCGCCCTGTGGGGCGAGTGCGAGCAGGCCACGCTGCCGCGCGCCGTCGTGATCACGCGGATGGACCATCCGCGCGCAGATTACGAGGCCACCCTGGCCGCCTGCCAGAAAGCGTTCGGCGACTCCGTCCTGCCCCTCTGCGTGCCGTTGCAAGGGGAAGGGACGGACACGGGGTTGCTTGGCCTGCTGTCCCGCGAGGTCACAGACTACTCGGCGGGGGACGCCTCGCCCGCAACCCGCCCGCCTGACCCTGCCGAACTCGCGGCTGCCGCACCGGCCCGCGGCAGCCTGATCGAGGGAATCATCGCCGAAAGCGAAGACGAGACGCTCATGGACCGTTACCTGGACGGTGAGGACATCGACCCCGCAGCGCTCGCAACCGACCTGGAAACCGCCGTCGCCCGCGGCTCATTTTTTCCCGTGCTGCCCACGTCCGCCGTCACCGGCCTCGGCACCGCCGAACTGCTGGAACTGCTGGTCCGTGCCTTCCCGCCGCCGGGGGAGCGCAACCTGCCGGACCTGACGGACCTGGCGGGGGAACCGGCTGGAACCTTGTCCTGTGATCCGTCCGGTCCGCTTGCGGCTGAGGTGGTGCGGACATCCAACGATCCCTTCCTGGGCCGCATCTGCCTGGTGCGGGTCTTCTCCGGGACCCTGCGTGAAGACTCGCCCGTTCATGTGGGTGGCCATGGCCTGGCCGACCGGGGCCACCAGGACCACGACACCGATGAACGCGTAACCCACATCTACTCGCCGTTGGGTGCCAGCCTGCGCCCCGTTCCCTACTGCGTGGCAGGGGACCTGTGCGCCGTGGCCAAGCTGGGGAGTGCCGAAACCGGGGACACCATTTCCGCGCGGGACACACCGCTGTTGCTCGCCACGTGGGAAATGCCCGAGCCGCTGCTGCCGGTTGCCGTGGAAGCGGACTCCCGCAGTGACGAGGACGCACTGGCCCGCAGCCTGGGCCGGATCGCGGCGGGCGATCCCACCCTGCGGGTGGACCGGAACGCCGAAACGCACCAGCTGGTGCTGTGGTGCATGGGTGAAGCGCATGCGGAGGTGGTTCTCGACAGGCTGCGCGAGCAAGGCGTGAAACTCCACACCGTGGACGTGGTGACGCCGCTGCGGGAAACCTTCGTGGCACCCGCCACAGGCCACGGCCGCCACGTCAAACAGTCCGGCGGCCACGGCCAGTACGCCGTGTGCGACATCGAAGTGGAGCCGCTGGACCGCGGCGCCGGGTTCGAGTTCGTGGACAAGACCGTAGGCGGCGTCATTCCGGGAACGTTCATCCCGTCGATCGAAAAGGGCGTCCGGGCGCAGATGGAGCGGGGCGTCTCCGCGGGCTTCCCCGTGGTGGACCTGCGGGTGACGGTGGTGGGCGGCAAGGCCCACAGCGTCGATTCATCCGATGCCGCCTTCCAGTCGGCAGGAGCCCTGGCACTGCGCGAAGCCGCGGCTGCGGGGAAGATCCAGCTCCTCGAACCGGTGTCCGCGGTGGCCATCACGGTGTCCGACGAACATGTGGGGACGGTGATGAGCGACTTGTCCGGCCGGCGGGGGCGCCTGACCGGAACCAACTCCTCGGGCCAAGGCCTCACCGAGATCAGCGCCGAAGTTCCGGACCAGGAACTCCTGCGCTACGCGGTGGAACTGCGGGCCCTGACCGCCGGTACCGGGAGGTTTCACAGGCAGTACCTGCGCCACGAGCCGGTGCCATCTAATTTCACCCCGTCCTGATCCCGCCCGGGCAGGACCATCGCCAAGGAACGCCGGCACCCGTGAACGCCGCAGCACGAAAGATCCAAAACGTCTACCTGACCTTGACGCTGGGCAACACCCTCGCGGCGTCCTTCATCTGGGGCATCAACACGCTGTTCCTGCTCGACGCCGGGCTGAACAACTTTGAGGCGTTCGCCGCGAACGCGTTCTTCACGGCAGGAATGGTGCTCTTCGAGGTACCCACCGGGGTGGTCGCAGACAGTTGGGGGCGCCGGGTGTCCTTCCTGCTGGGGACCGTAACCCTGGCCGGGTCCACCTTCCTCTACTACCTGCTCTGGCAGTTGTCGGCGCCGTTTTGGTGGTGGGCGGCCGTCTCGGCCCTGCTGGGGCTCGGCTTCACCTTCTTCTCCGGGGCCGTGGAGGCCTGGCTGGTGGATGCGCTGCACTTCACCGGTTACGAGGGCAGCCTTGAAGCCGTCCTGGGCCGCGGCCAGATGGTTTCCGGCATCGCCATGCTGGGAGGTTCGGTGGCGGGCGGGGTGATAGCGCAGGCCACCAACCTGGGCGTGCCGTTCCTGCTGCGCGTCGCGGTGCTGGTAGCCATGTTCGCAGTTGCGTTCCTCCTCATGCACGACGTCGGGTTCACACCCGAGCGTTCGGCCCACCCGCTGCAGGCCACCCGCGCAGTCCTGCGGGCTTCGCTCGACGGCGGGCTGAGGAATCCGCCCGTGAGGTACATGATGCTGGCCGCACCCTTCACCGACGGTGTCGGGTTTTACGTCTTCTACGCCCTCCAGCCCTACCTGCTGCAGCTTTTCGGCGACCCGAGGGCCTACGCCATCGCTGGCCTGGCCGCGGCCATTGTCGCCGGGGCCGACATTGTGGGCGGCTGGCTGGCGCCGCTGGTGCGGAAGCTGGTCCACCGTCGCACCACCGTGCTGATCGGCTCCAACATCATCAGCTCGGTGGTCCTGGTGGTGCTGCTGGCAACCAACGTCTTTTGGCTGGCGCTGGTGCTCCTGGCCCTCTGGGCCGTGGTGGCTTCGGCCGGCACCCCGGTACGCCAGGCCTACCTCAACGACATGATCGCCTCCAAGCAGCGGGCCACCGTCCTCAGCTTCGCCTCGCTCATGGGCTCAAGCGGCGGTGTGGTGGTGCAGCCGCTGCTTGGCAGGGCCGCGGACCTTTACGGCTACCCTGCATCCCTGGCCATGAGTGGCGCAGTGCAGCTGCTGGCAGCACCCTTCATCCTGCTGAGCCGGCGCCGGCGCGCGCCGGCCGACGCCGGGACGGGCCTGGCGGCAGCGCCCTGACCAGCACGGGGCACACGCCAGGCCCAATGCAGCGAAGGCCCCGGGCCCCGGACTGGGTGGGTCCGGTGCCGGGGCCTTCGAAGGAACTGTCTGCCAGGTGGCCGAAGCCGGTACTACTTGACGCCCGCCTGTACCGTTTCGGAGGCTGCAGGCACGGGCTTCTCTTCTGCGGGTGGGCGCGTGGTCTTGAGCTTGAACCGCTTGCCAAGGTCACCGCCGCCGCCGCTGCGGTTCTTGTTGAAGATGTCGAAGCCGACGGCGACCAAGAGCACCAGGCCCTTGATGAGTTGCTGGTAGTCGGTGCCCAGGCCCAGGATGGACATGCCATTGTTGAGCACGCCCATGATGAGGCCGCCGATCATGGCCCCGGCGACGGTGCCGATGCCGCCGGTGACGGCAGCACCGCCAATGAAGGCCGCGGCGATCGAATCGAGTTCGAAGCCGGTTCCGCCTGCCGGCTGTGCCGAGTTGAGCCGGGCGGTGAAGACGAGGCCTGCCAAGGCAGCGAGTACGCCCATGTTCACGAAGAGCCGGAAGGTCACGGCCTTGGTCTTGATTCCTGAGAGCTCAGCTGCATGGAGGTTGCCGCCGATTGCATAGGTGTGCCGGCCGAACACGCTGTTGTTCATCAGCGCGGTGTAGGCGATCACCAGCCCTGCCAGGACCACCAGGACGATCGGCGTGCCCCGGTAGGACGCCAGCAGGAAGGTGATGATGAGCATGAGCAGCGCCGTGAAGGCGGTTTTGATGACGAACCAGACCAGGGGTTCGCTTTCGAGGTCGAACTTCCTGCGGATCCGGCGTTCCTTCAGGGCCTGGATGAGGAGTGCCACTGTGGCGCCCACGCCGAGGATGACCGTGAGCCATTCCAGCACTGAGGTACCGCCGGAAATATCCGGGAGGAATCCTCCGCCCAAGGCCCGCAGCTCGGCCGGGAAGGGCGTGATCTGCTGGTTCTTCAGGGTAATGAGCGTCAGGCCACGGAAAATCAGCATGCCTGCCAGCGTGACGATGAAGGCCGGAATTCCCACGTAGGCGATCCAGTACCCCTGCCAGGCACCGACGAGGGCACCGACCAAAAGGCACGCGGGGATGGCGGCCCACCAGGGCCAGCCCCAGTGCACGATCATGACGCCCGCCACGGCGCCGATGAACCCTGCGACCGAGCCGACGGAAAGGTCGATGTGGCCGGCGATGATCACCATGACCATGCCGATGGCGAGGATGAGGATGTAGCTGTTCTGGACCACCAGGTTGGTGACGTTTTGCGGTTCCAGCAGGATCCCGCCGGTCAGCCCCTGGAACAGCAGGACAATCAGGATCAGGGCAACGAAGATGCCGACCTGGCGGAGGCGGCTTGTGAGGAATCCGAGCGATTCTCGTAGGGCGGACATTTCGCTATTCCTTCTCTTTGGTCATGTAGTGCATCAGGGTTTCCTGGGTGGCCTCGGCGATGGGCACCTCACCGGTGATATGGCCGGCGGCGAGGGTATAGATGCGGTCGCAGATGCCCAGGAGTTCGGGAAGTTCCGAGGAAATGACGATCACGGCTTTTCCTTCGGCCGCGAGCCTGGCAATGATCGTGTAGATCTCGTATTTGGCGCCGACGTCGATCCCGCGGGTGGGTTCATCGAGGATGAGTACATCGGGATCGGAGAACATCCATTTGCTCAGCACGACCTTCTGCTGGTTGCCGCCGGAGAGTTTTCCGGTGATGGCGGCCACCGAGGGTGCCTTGATGTTCATGCTGTTGCGGTAGCCGTTGGCCACCACGGTCTCCTGGTTCTTGTCCACGAAGCCGCGTTTTGCGAGCTTGCGCAGCGCTGCCAGGGAGATGTTGCGCTTGATGTCCTCGATGAGGTTCAGGCCGTAGTGCTTCCGGTCCTCGGTGGCGTAGGCAATGCCGTGCCGGATCGCGTCAGAGACGGTGGCGGTGTTGATTTCCTCGCCGTACTTGTAGACCTTGCCTGAGGTGGCGGTCCCGTACGTGCGGCCAAACACGCTCATGGCAAGCTCCGTGCGGCCGGCGCCCATCAGCCCGGCAAGTCCCACCACTTCGCCCTTCCTGACGTGCAGGTTGGCGTTCTTGACCACCATTCGGGCGTGGTCCTGGGGGTGGCGGACGGACCAGTCTTCGATCCGGAGGACTTCTTCACCGATGTTCGGGTGGCGGTCCGGGTACAGGCTCTCCAGGTCCCGTCCCACCATGCCGCGGATGATCCGCTCCTGTGTGATCTGTCCTTCATCAAGCCGGAGGGTCTCGATGGTCTTGCCGTCCCGGATGATGGTGACGGCATCGGCCACCTTGCGGATCTCGTTGAGTTTGTGGCTGATGATGATGCTGGTGACTCCTTGGCCCTTCAAGTGGAGGATCAGGTCCAGCAGGTGGCCGGAGTCCTCGTCGTTGAGGGCGGCCGTGGGTTCGTCCAGGATGAGCAGCTTCACTTCCTTGGAGAGCGCCTTGGCGATCTCCACCAACTGCTGCTTGCCTACGCTGATGTGCTGCACAGGGGTGATCGGGTTTTCATCGAGTCCCACGCGGGCAAGCAGCTTGGCTGCCTCCAGGTTGGTCTTGCGCCAGTCCACCCAACCGTTGGTGGCCTGCTCATTGCCAAGGTAGATGTTCTCGGCGATGGAGAGGAACGGGCTCAACGCCAGTTCCTGGTGGATGATCACGATGCCCCGCTTCTCGCTGTCGGAGATGCTGGAGAAATTGCAGGGCTCGTTTTCGAAGAGGATCTCCCCGTCGAAGGTGTTGTCAGGATAGACGCCGGACAACACTTTCATGAGCGTTGATTTGCCGGCGCCGTTTTCACCGCAGATGGCATGGACCTCTCCACGGTTCACATCCAGGGTGACATCCTGGAGCGCTTTCACGCCCGGGAACGTTTTGGTGATTCCTCGCATCTGAAGAATGGGTGTGTTCATCGTCAATTCCCACTGACTGGTCGAAGCTTGGCCCTGTCTGCTGCTGCAGGGGGCTGCGGGAGGGGCTGCGGCCGGATTGGACGTCAGGCCGCAGCCCCGGCTGACTACTTGACGTCGGCGTCGGTGTAGTACCCCGAGTCGATCAGTTCTTTCTTGTAGTTGTCCTTGGTGATGATCACGGACTTCAGCAGGAAGGCCGGGACAACCTTGACCTTGTTGTTGTAGGTCTTGGTGTCGTTGGTTTCCGGTTCCTGGCCCTTGAGGACGGCGTCGACCATCTTGACGGCCTGGGCACCCAGCTGGCGGGTGTCCTTGAAGATGGTGGAGTACTGCTCGCCGGCAATGATGGACTTCACGGAGCCCTTCTCGGCATCCTGGCCGGTGACGACCGGGAGGGTTCCCTTGGCGTAGCCGCCGGTGCTGGTGAGGGCAGAGATGATGCCGATGGACAGGCCGTCATACGGGGACAGGACGCCGTTCAGCTTAGTGCCCGAGCTGTACGCGGAAGTGAGGATGTCCTCCATGCGCTTCTGCGCTACCGGTGCCTGCCAGCGAAGGATCGCGGCCTGCTCAAACTTGGTCTGGCCGCTGGGGACCTTCAGGGTGCCGGCATCCAGGTACGGCTTGAGGGTGTCCATGGCGCCGGTCCAGAAGAAGTTGGCGTTGTTGTCGTCGGGGCTTCCGGCGAAGAGTTCAACGTTGAAGGGGCCCTTGCCGTCCACCTTCTTGCC
Source organism: Arthrobacter sp. SLBN-112 (assembly GCF_030944625.1). NCBI lineage: Bacteria > Bacillati > Actinomycetota > Actinomycetes > Micrococcales > Micrococcaceae > Arthrobacter > Arthrobacter sp. SLBN-112. The sequence continues at coordinate 4,367,106 of NZ_JAUSXY010000001.1, read as the reverse complement.
GTTGGCGTCAAGGAGGCCCAGGCCGGTCAGCAGCGAGGTGGCCTGCTGTACGCCGACCGTGTAGTTGTCGAACGTGGTGTAGTAGTCGACGTTCGGGGTGCCGTTAATGAGGCGGTCGTACGCGATGACCTTGACGTTCTGCTCCTTGGCCTTGGCCAGGACGTCGGTCAGGGTGGTGCCGTCAATGGCTGCGATGATCAGGGCCTTGGCGCCCTTGGTCAGCATGTTTTCGATCTGTGAGACCTGGGTTGGAATGTCGTCATTGGCGAACTGGAGGTCCGTCTTGTAGCCGAGGTCCTTGAGTGACTTCTCCACGTTGGCGCCATCGGCGATCCAGCGTTCGGATGTCTGCGTGGGCATCGAGATGCCAACCAGCGAGTCGCTGGGCTTTGCCGCACTGCTGGGTTCTGTTGCCGCGCCGCGTGAGCCGCAACCGGTGGCTCCCACCGTCAGCGCGAGGACAAGCGCCACCGCGCCCACGAGTTTTTTGATTCTCACCATTTTCTCCTTCCGCGGCAGCACTGCCGCGAAGTGTTGTTGGACGAGGCAGCAGCGATGCTTCCTGGCCCGGGCCACATTGTTGATGTGTCGGTTCAATATAGACTGATTTGTGAACGCTAACAAGAGGCCGCTATCAACTTTTCGAACATGCTCCGGTTTCATTGACTTCTGCTTTGTTAGCGTTCACACTTGCTGCAGCGCTTAGCTCGACCATGACCCCTAGACAACCCCGGCAATGAGGCCCTGCCTCCCGGGCGGAGGCAACCGAATGCCAGAATCTCTCTCCAGCTCCAGCCCTGACCACGTCGTCATCGGGGTGGACTACGGAACACTCTCGGGCCGTGCCGTGGTGGTGCGGGTCCGTGACGGGAAGGAGCTCGGCAGTGCGGTCCATGAGTACCCGCACGCTGTGGTCACCGACGTCCTGCCACGTGACACAGCAGGCGACGACGGAGCCAGGCTTCCCGGGGAGTGGGCGCTTCAGGTGCCCAATGACTACCGGGAGGTCCTTCGCGCCGCGGTCCCGGCTGCGGTGGCTGCCGCGGGGATCGACCCGGCGGACGTCGTCGGTATTGCCACGGACTTCACTGCCTGCACTATGGTCCCGGTCAAGGCTGACGGCACGCCGTTGAACGAAGTGCCGGGTTATGCGAATCGGCCGCATGCCTATGTGAAGCTGTGGCGCCATCACGCCGCCCAGGGGCAGGCCGACCGCATTAACCGGCTTGCGGCCGAACGGGGCGAGGACTGGCTTCCGCGCTATGGGGGTTTGATCTCCTCGGAGTGGGAGTTCGCCAAGGGGCTGCAGCTGCTGGAGGAGGATCCGGAGGCCTACGCCGCGATGGACCATTGGGTGGAGGCGGCCGACTGGATCGTCTGGCAGCTGTGCGGCCGGTATGTCCGCAACGCCTGCACGGCCGGGTATAAGGGCATCTACCAGGACGGCCGCTACCCGTCCGAGGATTTCCTGTCCGCCCTGAACCCGGATTTCAAGGACTTTGTCGGCTCCAAACTGGAACACACCATTGGCCGGCTGGGTGACGCCGCCGGCACCCTCACGGCGGAGGCTGCAGCCTGGACCGGACTGCCCGAGGGCATCGCCGTGGCGGTGGGAAACGTTGACGCGCATGTCACGGCGCCGGCTGCGAAAGCGGTGGAGCCCGGGCAGTTGGTGGCCATCATGGGCACCTCGACCTGCCACGTCATGAACGGCGCCGAACTGCGCGAAGTACCGGGCATGTGCGGTGTAGTGGACGGCGGCATCGTGGACGGGCTGTGGGGCTATGAGGCAGGCCAGTCCGGGGTGGGGGACATCTTTGGCTGGTTCACCGAGTCCGGCGTCCCGCCGGAATACCACCAGGCGGCCGAAGCTGCAGGCCTGGGCATTCACGAATACCTCACGGCACTGGCCTCCCGGCAGGCTATTGGGGAGCATGGATTGATTGCGCTGGACTGGCACTCGGGGAACCGTTCGGTGCTGGTGGACCACGAGCTTTCCGGGATTGTGGTGGGGCAGACCCTGGCCACCAGGCCCGAGGATACGTACCGTGCGCTGTTGGAGGCCACGGCGTTCGGGACCCGCACGATTGTGGATGCTTTCCGCGATGCAGGGGTTCCGGTCAAGGAATTCATTGTGGCCGGCGGGCTGCTGAAGAACAGGCTGCTGATGCAGATTTATGCGGATGCCACCGGGTTGCAGCTCTCCACCATTGGTTCGGAGCAGGGCCCGGCCCTGGGATCGGCGATCCACGCTGCCGTGGCCGCCGGTGAATATGCTGACATCCGCGAGGCCGCCGCCGCGATGGGTGCCGAGCCAGGTGAGGTTTACACGCCGATCCCGGAAAACGTGGCCGCCTACGAGGAACTGTTCCAGGAGTACAAGGCCCTGCACGACTACTTCGGCCGCGGCGGCAACGAGGTTATGCACCGGCTTAAGGCCATCCAGCGCAACGCGGCCAAAGCAACCGTGGAGGTCTCCGCATGAGCGCAATCCTTGAAACCATCGCCCGCGTCCGGGAGGACGTGTGCGCCCTGCACGCTGAGCTGACCCGGTATGAACTGGTGGTGTGGACGGCCGGGAACGTCTCGGCCCGGGTGCCCGGCCATGAGCTGATGGTGATCAAGCCCTCCGGTGTCTCCTACCAGGACCTCACCCCGGAGCAGATGGTGGTAACCGACCTGTATGGGACGCCGGTCCGGGGCACCAACATCGGCAGCGGGGGAACGGTGGAGTGGGGCAACCCGGCTCTCTCGCCGTCCTCGGACACCGCCGCGCACGCCTATGTCTACCGGCACATGCCCGAGGTGGGCGGGGTGGTGCACACGCACTCGACCTATGCCACCGCGTGGGCCGCCCGGGGCGAGGCCATCCCGTGCGTGCTGACCATGATGGGTGATGAGTTCGGCGGCTCCATCCCGGTGGGCCCGTTCGCGCTGATCGGCGACGATTCGATCGGCCACGGCATCGTGGAGACCCTGAAAAGCTCCAACTCTCCCGCGGTGCTGATGCAGAACCACGGCCCCTTCACCATCGGCAGGGACGCCCGGTCCGCCGTGAAAGCCGCCGTGATGTGCGAGGAAGTGGCCCGCACCGTCCACATTTCCCGGCAGCTGGGCGAGCCGTTGCCCATCGACAAAGACTCCATTGACTCCCTCTACGCCCGCTACCAAAACGTCTACGGGCAGTAGACCAAGCAGGGCAGTACAGCCCCCAAAACTTTCAACAGGAGTACCCATGAATACCGCAGCACACACCTCCCTCGACGGTTACGAGGTCTGGTTCCTCACCGGCAGCCAGCACCTCTACGGCGAAGAAGTCCTCAAGCAGGTCGCCGCCCAGTCGCAGGAGATCGCCAACCAGCTCAACGCCTCCTCGGCCGTCCCGGTCAAGATCGTCTGGAAGCCGGTCCTGACCGATTCAGACGCCATCCGCCGGACCGCGCTGGAGGCGAACTCGGATGATTCCGTCATCGGTGTCACGGCCTGGATGCACACGTTCAGCCCGGCCAAGATGTGGATCCAAGGCCTGGACCTGCTGCGCAAGCCCCTGCTGCACCTGCATACCCAGGCCAACCGGGACCTGCCGTGGGCGGACATCGATTTCGACTTCATGAACCTGAACCAGGCCGCGCACGGTGACCGCGAGTTCGGGTACATCCAGTCCCGCCTGGGCATCGCCCGGAAGACCGTCGTCGGGCACGTCTCCAACCCCGAGGTAGCCCGCCAGGTGGGCGTTTGGCAGCGCGCCGCCGCCGGCTGGGCCGCCGTCCGCACCCTGAAACTGACCCGCTTCGGTGACAACATGCGCAACGTCGCCGTCACCGAAGGCGACAAGACCGAGGCCGAGCTGCGCTTCGGCGTCGCCGTGAACACCTGGTCCGTCAACGAACTCGCCGACGCCGTGCACGGCGCTGCGGAGGCCGACGTCGACGCCCTGGTGGCCGAATACGAAGACCTGTATGACGTGGTGCCGGAGCTCCGCGCAGGCGCGGCCCGGCACGACTCCCTCCGCTACGGCGCCCGGATCGAACTGGGGCTGCGCAGCTTCCTGGAGGCCAACGGCTCCGCCGCGTTCACCACCTCCTTCGAGGACCTGGGCGCCCTGCGCCAGCTTCCCGGCCTCGCGGTGCAGCGGCTCATGGCCGCCGGCTACGGCTTCGGCGCCGAAGGCGACTGGAAGACCGCCATCCTGGTCCGCGCCGCGAAGGTGATGGGTGCCGGCCTGCCCGGCGGCGCCTCCCTGATGGAGGACTACACCTACCACCTCGAACCCGGCGCCGAAAAGATCCTGGGCGCCCACATGCTCGAGGTCTGCCCCTCACTGACCGCTGCGAAGCCGCGCCTGGAAATCCACCCGCTGGGCATCGGCGGCAAGGAAGACCCCGTCCGGCTGGTCTTCGACGCCGATGCCTCCCCGGGCGTGGTCGTCGCCCTGTCCGACATGCGCGACCGCTTCCGCCTGGTGGCCAACGCCGTCGACGTCGTGCCCCTGGACCAGCCCCTGCCCAACCTCCCCGTCGCCCGCGCCCTCTGGGAACCCAAGCCGGACTTCGCCACGTCCGCCGCCGCCTGGCTCACCGCCGGTGCCGCCCACCACACCGTGCTCTCCACCCAAGTAGGCATGGACGTCTTCGAGGACTTCGCCGAGATCGCCAAAACCGAACTCCTCACCATCGACGAAGACACCACCATCCGCCAGTTCAAGAAAGACCTGAACTGGAACGCCGCCTACTACAAACTCGCCGGCGGGATCTGATCCCGTGGCGCAGCCCAGCTCCCGGCCCCGGCGATTGCCAAGGCTTGAGGACGTGGCGGGGCTGGCCGGGGTCTCGCACCAAACCGTCTCCCGGGTGGTCAACAACCACCCCAACGTCAGCACGGGGACACGGCACAAGGTGGAAGCGGCGATTGCCGAACTTGGCTACCGCCGCAACACTGCCGCCCGCAGCCTGGTCACCCGGCGCTCCCAAACCATCGGTGTCCTGGGCAGCGAGCTGTCGCAGTACGGCCCCGCCAACACCATGCTGGGAGTCGAACGGGCCGCGCGGGACGCAGGGTACTTTGTCAGCGTTGCTGCGCTGCGGGAAGTCACCAGGGACACGATCCTGGACGCCGTCAGGCACTTCCTGGACCAATCGGTGGACGGAATAGTGGTGATTGTTCCGCACTTGGCCACGTTGGCGGCGCTGGCGGAATTGCCTATTGGCGTTCCAGTGGTCGCCGTTGGCTCCGACGGGAATGACGCTGTTGGCGGTGTCCGGGTTGACCAGCGCAAGGGGGCCGAACTGGCCGTCCGGCACCTCTTAGCGCAGGGCCACACCCGGATCGGGCACGTCGCGGGGCCGCAGGACTGGATTGACGCCGTGGCGCGGTCCGACGGCTGGCGCTCCACCCTGGCGGCCGCCGGGCTTGAGGCGGATCTTCTGATCGAGGGAGACTGGAGCGCCGGCAGCGGCTACGACATTGGCCGGCGGCTGGCGGCTGACCGGCACGCCACCGCCCTCTTCGTGGGCAACGACCAGATGGCACTGGGGATCCTGCGTGCCTTGAACGAAGCAGGCCTGGAGGTGCCGAAGGACGTTTCCCTGGTGGGCTTCGATGACCAGCCCGAGTCCGCGTACTTCAGCCCGCCGCTGACGGTGGTCCGGCAGGATTTCGAAGAACTGGGCAGGCGCTGCATGGACATGATGCTGGCGGTACTCGGCGGTGAAGAAGGACCCCGGACGCTGGTGGTGGAACCTGAGCTCGTCCTGCGCAGCAGCACGGCCCCGCCCACGTGAGGACACATGCGGATTTAATCCGCGGGAGACCGCCGCGAAACGTGGCCACAACAATAGCTGCGTAGGTTTCAGGCATGATGGCTACCTTGCTTATCCGGCTCCGCGACTGGGCCCTTGATACCTTTACCTGTGAATCCGAGTCCCAGGCCGCAGGCGCCATGGCCGATGCCACCCGGTGGGGCTGGCTTCCGGCCCTGAGCGGGGTCGCCGTTGGGGCCGATCACGCCCGCTCCGAACACCTGGGAAGGGTGTCCGGCGGCAGCTGAATGTCTGCTTGGCCACACTATTGCGCCGGGGCCCGGATGATGCCCTAAACTGCTTCACTGAGGTGCCTGAAATGGCGCTGTGCAGCAACGAAAGTGAACACGCTAATGGCTACCGATTACGATGCTCCACGCAAGCAGGAAGAAGAGTCTCCCGCTGACTCCCTCGAGGCCCTCCAGGCGTCCCGGAGCGGCAACGCCCAGACCGCAGTCATCGATGTCGACGAGAACGACACCGCTGAAGGCATCGACCTCCCCGGCGCCGACCTGTCCAACGAGGAACTCACCGTCATTGTGGTTCCTGAGCAGTCCGACGAATTCACCTGTTCGTCCTGCTTCCTGGTCCGCCACCGGTCGCAGGTGGCCCGCGAAAAGGACGGCCGGAAGTACTGCCGCGACTGCGAGGGCTGACCCCTACCCGTTCTTTCCGGCGCCGGCTGCCCCTGTGGGGTGCCCGGCGCCGCTTTGTCTCCCGCCGCCGTCGTTACCAAAATGCTCCCTCGTTTCCGGATCCCAACGCTCCTACGCTGGAATCATCCAAATGGCTTTATTCCTGGATGGCGCGGCAATGAAAAAATTCTCTGTTTGGCTCTCGGCCATTCTGCTGGCCGTGGGATTGGGACTCGTGGCCTCGGGCCCGGCGTCCGCCGCCCCCTACTGCGGCCTCACCTGGGGCTCGTTGGCGAAATCCGGCCAGGATACCGGTACGGCATCCGTCACGAACGTCAGGACGGGCCAGCACTACTGCTTCGACCGGCTGGTTGTGGACCTCAACGGGCCCGCCGTCTCCTACACAGTGAAGTACGTACCCCGGATCGAGCAGGAGGGCTCGGGGGCCGTCATTCCCGTCAGGGGCGGTGCACGCCTGCACATCAGCATCAAGGCGCCCTCCTACGACCAAAACGGGAACCCCACCTACACCCCCGGAAACACCACTGAACTGAGCAACGTCTCCGGGTACCAGACTTTCCGCCAGGTGGTTTCCGCGGGAAGCTTCGAGGGCTACACAAGCCTGGGATTGGGCGTGCGGGCGCGCCTGCCGTTCCGTGTACTCACCTTGGATGGGCCGGGCTCCGGCTCCCGCCTCGTGGTGGACGTGGCGCACTACTGGTGATAACAAAAAGGTGCCGTGCCCCTGGCGGGCACGGCACCTTTCGTACTCACTGACCTATTCCGGGACCACCAGGGCGGGCGTGTCCTTCTTGAGCGTTTCGCCGCGGAAGAAGCCGGGGTGCGTTCGGGACACCACCAGCATGACGACGGCGCCCAGGGCCAGTATGCCGATGCCCAGGATGAACACCAGGCCCACGCCGAAGACCTCCGAACCGCTGCCGAACTCCGGCGCCAGGCTGTCCACGGCGGTCTGGACGAACACCACGAACAATCCCACGCCGCCCACTACCGGGCACACCAGCCGCAGCACGAAGTGGCGCACGCTGTTGAACAGGCTGTGCCGGAAGTACCAGGTGCAGGCCAGAGCGGTGAGGCCGTAGTAGAAGCAGATCATCAGGCCAAGGGCCAGGATGGTGTCATTCAGGACGTTGTCGCTGACCACATGCATCACCGCGTAGAAGCCGGCGGAGACGACGCCGGCAGCGACGGTGGCGAAGCCCGGCGTCGCGAACTTCCGGCTGATGCGGCTGAAGGGTTCCGGCAGTGCGCCATAGTGGGCCATGGCCAGCAGGCTCCGGGACGGGGACATGAACGTGGACTGCAGGGAGGCAGCGGAACTGGAGAGAACGGCGAGGGACATCAGGACGGCGAAGGGCCCCATGATGGGGGAGGCCAGCGCCGTGAAGATGTTCTCTTGGTTGTCGGCGTTGTTCAGGCCGTTGCCGGTATCCCCGACGCCGGCGAACATCATGGTGGCGATGCTGACCAGGAGGTAGATGGCCAGGACGATCACGGCGGTGAGGGTGCCGGCCAGTCCGGCAGTCTTCTTGCCGTTGGCTGTTTCCTCGTTGACCGTCAGGCAGACATCCCAGCCCCAGTACACGAAGATCGACAGCGAGATGCCGGCGGCAACCTGGCCGAAGGTCTCGATCCTGGTGACGTCGAACCAGTCCCAGCTGAACGGGATGGCCGTTTCGGACGTGGACCAGTTGGCGAAGGCCATAGCGACGAACAGACCGAGGACCAGCAGCTGGAAGCCCACCAGGCCGTACTGCACCACCTTAGTGGTGTGCAGGCCGCGGTAGCTGACCCAGACGGCCAGCGCCACGAACACGAAGCAGGTGAGGACGTTCAACGCTTTGTTGCCGGCCAGGTCTGCCAGTTCCGGTGAGCCGGTGAGCTGGGACAGGAAGAGGTAGAAGAAGTCGACGGCGACGCCGGCCAGGTTGGACAGCACGATGATGTTGGCGGCCAGCAGGCCCCACCCGCCCATCCAGCCGACCCAGGGGCCAAAGGCTTTGGTCACCCAGGTGAAGGTTGTGCCACTGTCCGGGGAGTCGGCGTTGAGCTCCCGGTAGGCGAGCGAGACCAGGATCATGGGGATGAAACCGATCAGGAAGATGACTGGCAGCTGGAGCCCGGCTTCCTTGACGGTGGGTCCGAGTGCGCTGGTGAGGGTGTAGGCGGGGGCGATGGTTGAAATGCCCAGGACGACGACGGCGAGGAGCCCGAGCTGGCCGCCCTTGAGGCCCTTGGCGCTGACGCCGTCCGTGGACGGTGCGTGGGCGTGGGGACCGGGCTTGGCGGTACTGGTGCGGATTGTCTCTGTCATGGCACCACTTTCTGGAAGGCTGTGAGACGGAAGTCACTATATGAATGGCGTTCATTTAGTATGAGGGTGCCGACCCTGTGATGCAAGACGCAATATGAATCACGTTCGTTTATGACTGATTTCCATAATTAGTAAGCTCACTGAGAAATTTCCGGATTGCCCACCGCGGGGCCATCCGTCACTGGTAGCGTCGGCCTTACTGGACCAATCGAGGAGGATGCATGAAAGCTTCACCGACCCTGACCAACAACCTGCAGGCTGTCCTGGCGGATCTGATCGAACTGCACATCCAGGGCAAGCAGGCGCACTGGAACATTGTGGGAACCAACTTCCGCGACCTCCACCTGCAGCTCGACGAAATCGTCGACGCGGCCCGCCAGTTCGCCGACGACACGGCCGAACGCATGCGCGCCCTGCACGCCCTGCCGGATGGCCGCAGCGCCACCGTTGCCGAATCCACCAGTCTGGCCCAGTTCCCCGAGGGGTTGATCAGCACCAAGGACGCCATTGACCGGATCGTGGCCGCCCTCGAAGCTGCCGTGGGCACCATGCGAAAAGTCCATGACGAGGTGGATGAGGAAGACCCCACCTCCGCGGATCTCCTGCACGAGTTCATCGCCCGGCTGGAGCAGTTCGCCTGGATGGTGCAGGCCGAAAACATGAAGCCCACGGCCAGCGTCACTGCCGCCGACTCCAAGTAAGCCACGCGTCGCGCAGTTGGACGGGTGGGCGCCCGGTACCGGAACTGATCCGGTACCGGGCAACTTTTTTGCCTTCGTTGGGTCAGGTGGCCTTCGGCACCTTGCGGAGGATGACGGCGGCCAGGACTGCCGCCGTCGCCATTAGGATCAGCCCAATCGCTGCCGTGATGTGCACGCCGGAATCGAACGCCGCGGCGGCAGCATTCCGGACGGCGTCGGCAAGCGGGCCCGGCAGGACTGCGGCCGCTTCCATGGCGCCGGCAAGCGTTTCCCTGGCATTGTGCAGCGATGTCCCCGGGAGCATGCCGTCCAGTCCGGCCGGGAGGCTCAGGTTGTGCTGGTAGGAGGCGGTCAGGATGGATCCCAAGACGGCCGTACCCAGCAATGACCCCACCTCGTAGCCTGTTTCGGAAATGGCGGCAGCGGCACCGGATTTTTCCGGCGGGGCGGATCCCAGGATGAGGTCGTTCGAAATGGTTTCGGCCGTCCCCATGCCCAGCGCCAGGATCAGGAGCGCCGCCAGCAGCAGTGCGGGGCCGCCGTCGTGGTTTCCGAACGTCACCAGGCTGTAGCCCGTGGCGCTGAAAGCCAGGCCGGCACCCACCACGTACCCCGGCCGGACTTTGCGGACCAACGGCACTACCACCAGGCCGGCCACTACCGTGGCTGCCAGCGCCGGAATCATCGCCACGCCCGCGGCGGACGGGGTCAGGCCCTCAAGGAGCTGGAGGTGCTGGGCAAGGAACAGGATGAAGCCATTGAAGGAAAACAGGGCCAGGATGTTGGCACTGATGGCCATGCTGAACACCCGGTTCCGGAACAGCGACATATCCAGCAGGGGGTCTTCCAGGCGGTGCTGGCGCCGCACGAACACCACGCCCATCGCCACGCCGAACGCCATGCTGCCAATGCCTGCCGGGCCCGGACCTTCGGTGGCAACATCCTTGATGCCGTAGACCATGGGAACCATCACCAGCATGGACAACAGGATGCTGGGGACATCCACCTTCCCCGGCGACGGGTCCTTGGATTCCGGGATCAAGGTCCGCCCCAGCGCCAGCAGGGGAAGCATCAGCGGCACCGCCACCAGGAAGACGGCGCCCCACCAGAAATGCTCCACCAGCCAGCCGCCGAAGATCGGCCCCAGGGCGGCTCCACCCGAGAAACCAGCCGCCCAGATGGCGATGGCCATCCGCCGGCGGTTGGGCTCCGGGAAGATGTTGCGGATCAGCGACAACGTGGATGGCATCAGCATCGCCCCGAAGAAACCCAATGCTGCCCGTCCGGCGATCAGCCACTCCGCGGTGGGCGCAAAGGCCGTCGCGGCGGACAGCCCGGCAAAGCCTGTGCTGCCGATAATCAGCAGCCGGCGCCGCCCGATCCTGTCGCCAAGGCTTCCCATCGACACCAGGAGCCCGGCCAATACCAGCGGATAGGCGTCAATAATCCACAGAAGGTGTAGGCCGGAGGGTTCCAGGGCGCGGGTGATGGCGGGCAAGGCGAACGTCAGGGCGGTGTTGTCCATGGCGACGAGCAGCACTGGGAACATGAGCAGCCCCAGCGCGAGCCAGTCGCGCCGCGGGGAGCGTGTGGCCGGCCCGCTGACGGGTGCGGGCGCCAGGGTTGAGGGGGAAGTCGTCATGAGATAACTATACCGTCCAGACGGTATAGTTTGAAAACTTCGCCGTTTCCCGTTTCACCTCCGGCGGAGGGCATGATGGGAACCATGCCCCGAAAGCCAGTAGCCCGTGAAGCGGTCCTTGACGCCTTCGAAACCCTCTTGATCGACGTGGGGGAGCGGGCGGCCACGCTGGATGCGGTGGCCAAGAAGGCCGGGGTATCCAAGGGCGGCCTGCTCTACCACTTCCCCAACAAGGAAGCGCTCATTGAGGTGCTGCTGGACCGGTTGGACGGGCTGGCCAAGGAGGACGCCGATGCCATGGCCGCGGCCGGCGAGGGGGCGGCTGCCTACTTCATCCGGTCCTCCGTGTGGGCGGACACTCCGCTGGACCGGGCCATCGTCGCCGCCACCAGGCTTGCGGAGGTGGCGCACCAGGAAACGCGGCGGCGTTTCGCAGCCATCCAGCAGCGGTGGCTGGATGAGATCGCGGCCGATGTGGGTCCGGGGCTGGCCAAGGCGGTCCTGTACATGGGGGACGGGCTGTATTTCAATGCCATGCTGTCCGTGGGCCCGGCGCCGCAAGGGGGAGCGGACGCTGACGTGGAGGAACTCCTGGCAGCTCTGGAGCGGCTCCGCAGGTAACCTGGGCCATTTGCCGGGAAGGGTTGCGGCATAGGACAATGGAACGTTGTGAGGGCTGTCACCGGCCCGCATGATCCAGTACATGACTGGTCCAACAAATGAATAGCCTTTGATCTGCGGCGGGAGAGTTCTGCCGGTGTACAGGCAGGCGCCGTAGGAGCAAATCCTCCCCAGGAATCTCGCAGGCCCCCGTACCGCCGCGGCGAGGCACCTCTGGAAAGCAGCAGGCGGTTCTCCTGCCCCGATCGGGGCGCGGAGCTGTTGTGCTCACCGACGGTGCAAGCGGGTCCTGCCAGGCAGGAACCGCGGAAACTCTCAGGTCCAATACAGAGCGGGGAGGAACCCGAATCGCTGTGGCGTACCCTGCGCCGCCTGAGTAAATGGAGTTCCTTCGTGCCGGTTAGCCCAGCCTCCACCACCTTCGTAGACCGCCATATCGGCGCGCGCCGCCAGGCCGACGTCGACACCATGCTCAAAGCCGTTGGCTACGACACTGTCGATTCCCTGGTAGACACCGCTGTCCCCAAAGTCATCCGCCAGGAAACCGCCCTTCGCCTGCAGGACGCCCTCAGCGAAGTGGAAGTCCTCACCGAACTCCGGAAGCTGGCCGCAAAGAACAAAACGGCCGTGCAACTGATCGGCCAGGGCTACTACGACACCGTCACTCCACCGGTGATCCGCCGGAACATCCTGGAATCGCCGGCTTGGTACACCGCCTACACCCCGTACCAGCCTGAGATCTCGCAGGGCCGGCTCGAGGCGCTGCTGAACTTCCAGACCATGGTCCAGGACCTGGTGGGACTGCCCATCGCCAATGCCTCGCTGCTGGATGAAGCCACCGCCGTGGCGGAAGCCGTGCTGCTGATGCGCCGGTCCAACAAGGCGAAGCCCGCCGCCGACGGCAAGACCGTCCTGGACATCGACGTGCTGCCGCAGACCATTGCCATCGTCCAGGGCCGGGCCGAGGCGCTCGGCTTCGAGGTCGAGGTTGCGGACCTGTCCCAAGGCCTGCCCGAGGGCGACATTAACGGCATCGTGCTGCAGCAGCCCGGTGCGTCCGGCCGGGTCTGGGACCAGTCCGGCGCCATCGCCGACGCCAAGGACCGCGGCGCCCTGGTCACCGTGGCCGCGGACCTGCTGGCCCTCACCATGATCACCCCGCCGGGCGAGCAGGGCGCGGACATTGCTGTCGGTTCCGCCCAGCGTTTTGGCGTGCCGTTGTTCTTCGGCGGGCCGCATGCCGCGTATATGGCTGTCCGCAAGGGCCTGGAGCGCTCGCTGCCCGGCCGCCTGGTGGGCGTGTCCAAGGACGACGCCGGTGTTCCCGCCTACCGCCTGGCCCTGCAGACCCGTGAGCAGCACATCCGCCGTGAAAAAGCCACGTCCAACATCTGCACCGCCCAGGCGCTGCTGGCCATCGTTGCCTCCATGTACGCGGTGTACCACGGCCCCGACGGCCTGAAGGCGATCGCCGGGACGGTGCACGGCCACGCGCGCAGCCTGGCTGCCTCGCTTGCTGCTGCCGGAGTCAAGGTCCTGCACCAGAGCTTCTTCGACACCCTGACTGTGCGGGTCCCCGGACGCGCGGCCGCCATCATGGCCGACGCCGAGGCACGCGGCATCAACCTGCGGCGCATCGACGCCGACACGGTGGGCATCTCCCTGGACGAAACCACGACACCGGCCATCGTCGCCGAGGTTGCCGCCATCTTTGGCGCCACGGTCGCGGACGGTGAAGGCTTTGAGTTGGAGACCGCCGTCGAGCGTTCCTCCGACTACCTGCAGCATCCGGTGTTCAACACGCACCGGTCCGAAACCCAGCTGCTGCGCTACATCCGCAAGCTCTCGGACCGGGACCTGGCGCTGGACCGCACGATGATTCCCCTGGGTTCCTGCACCATGAAGCTGAACGCCACGGCCGAGATGGAAGCCATCTCCTGGCCTGAGTTTGCGTCCATCCACCCGTTCGCCCCGGATTCCCAAACCGAGGGCTGGCGTGAACTCATCGCCGACCTGGAAGCAGACCTGACCACCATCACCGGGTACGACCAGGTGTCCATCCAGCCCAACGCCGGATCCCAGGGCGAACTCGCCGGGCTTTTGGCGATCCGCGGCTACCACCACTCCCGCGGCGATCAGCAGCGCACCGTTTGCCTGATCCCGGCCTCGGCGCACGGCACGAACGCCGCCTCGGCGGTGCTGGCCGGGATGAAGGTCGTCGTCGTGGCCACCGCTGCTGACGGCACGATCGACCACGATGACCTGACGGCGAAGATCGAGACCCACAAGGACGTCCTGTCCTGCATCATGATCACCTACCCCTCCACCCACGGCGTCTTTGACGGGGACGTGCGCGAAGTCTGCGACGCGGTCCACGCCGCCGGCGGCCAGGTCTACATCGACGGCGCCAACCTCAACGCCCTCGTTGGCCTGGCGCAGCCTGGCCAGTTCGGCGGCGATGTCTCGCACCTGAACCTGCACAAGACCTTCTGCATCCCGCACGGCGGCGGCGGGCCCGGCGTCGGCCCTGTTGCCGCCAAGGCACACCTGGCACCGTTCATGCCGGGCGACGCGAACAAGGCCGCGCACGAAGCAGGCCACGGGGTTGCCATTTCCGCTTCCCGCTTTGGTTCGGCCGGGGTGCTGCCGATTTCCTGGGCGTATGTGAAGCTGATGGGCGGCCAGGGTCTGACCGAGGCCACCAAATCAGCGCTGCTGGCCGCGAACTACGTCGCGTCCCGCCTGGACGAGTACTTCCCGGTCCTGTACACCGGTGAAGGCGGGCTGGTGGCCCACGAGTGCATCCTGGACCTGCGCGAACTCACGGCCAGGACCGGGGTCACGGCCGAGGACGTGGCCAAGCGGCTGATCGACTTCGGCTTCCACGCACCCACCCTGTCCTTCCCCGTCGCGGGCACCCTGATGGTGGAGCCCACCGAGTCCGAGGACCTCGCCGAGATCGATCGCTTCATCGAAGCGATGATCACCATCCGCAAGGAAATCGACCAGGTAGCCAACGGCGACTTCGCCGTGGCCGACTCACCGCTGCGGCACGCACCCCACACCGCGGCCGCCGTCGTCTCCTCTGACTGGAACCGTTCCTACCCGCGTGAGCAGGCCGCCTTCCCGGCCCACCACAAGCAGGACAAGTACTTCCCGCCCGTGGGACGCATCGACGGCGCCGCCGGGGACCGGAACCTCATCTGCTCCTGCCCGCCACTTTCCGAGTTCGAGGTTTCGACAAGCTCAACCACCGGACTGGAAGGCTGACATGACCGAGAACTACACCGCCCTGTACGACGAACACAAGAAGCTGGGCGCCTCCTTCACGGACTTCGGTGGCTGGCAGATGCCGCTCAAGTACAGCTCCGAACTGGCCGAACACCGCGCCGTCCGCAACGCCGCCGGTCTGTTTGACCTCTCCCACATGGGCGAAGTCTGGGTCACCGGCCCGGACGCCGCCGCCTTCCTGGACTACGCCTTGGTGGGCAAGATCTCCGCTATGGCCGTGGGCAAAGCCAAGTACTCGCTGATCTGCAACGAGGACGGCGGCATCATCGACGACCTCATCACCTACCGCCGCCCGGCAGCGCAGGACGGTACCGACGTCTTCCTGGTGGTCCCCAACGCAGGGAATGCAGCCACCGTCGCGGCAGCGTTGCAGGAACGTGCTGCCCGGTTTGATGTGGTGGTGGACGACGCCTCGGTCCGCACATCACTGATCGCCGTCCAGGGCCCCGCAGCGGAGTCAATCCTGCTGCGACTGGTCCCGGCAGCGCAGCATTCCCTGGTGACAGAGCTGAAGTACTACGCCGCCGTCGAAGTTCCCTTCCTGGTGGGCGGCGCGGGCCTTGACCTTCTGCTGGCCCGCACCGGATACACGGGCGAGGACGGTTTTGAGATCTTCGTGGACAACGGTGACGCCGCAGGCCTGTGGCAGGCGCTGATCGCCATCGCCGACGAGGGCCAACTGGCCCCCGCAGGACTCGCCTCCCGCGACTCCCTGCGCCTCGAAGCGGGGATGCCGCTCTACGGCAACGAACTCTCCCTGGAAGGTGACCCGTTCGCCGCGGGCCTGGGTGCCGTCGTCGCGCTGTCCAAAGAAGGCGACTTCGTAGGCAAAGCCGCGCTGGCAGCAAAGAAGGAAGCCGGTGCAGGCAGCACCTCAGGCCGCCGCCTCGTGGGGCTCAAGGGCCAAGGCCGCCGCGCCGGCCGGGCACACTACCCGGTCCTGAAAGACGGGGCAACCGTCGGAGAAGTCACCTCCGGCCAGCCCTCACCCACCCTCGGCTACCCGATCGCCATGGCCTACGTCGACGTCGAATTCGCCGCCCCCGGCACCGCGCTCGACGTCGACCTACGCGGCAAAGCAGAACCGTTCGAAGTCGTCGATCTCCCGTTCTACCGCCGCGCCAAGTAGTCCAGCGTGCTTCGCCGTGGCTGGGTTCGGGACCGGCGGACCGGACATTTTCACGCGTGCTGCTCGTTCCTCGCTTTGACGCACGCTTTCGAAAAGTCCGGCTCCGCCGGCCCTTGGTGACGGGCGTTGCGGGTGTGCCGAACATGGTCAGCTCGTACAGGAAGTGGGTGAAGACGGCGTGTTTCTTGCTCCAGTCCAGACGCCTCCGTGTGCGTCGCCTGCCTGCCCTGTCGCTTTGGCGACGGGCGTTGGCGGCTGGGCGGATTCCGGAGACGTGCGTCTAAGGGAGCGTCACGTCCGCTCAGCGGGCGTCTTCGCGACCGAGCACGCGGAGGAATCCGGCCAGGCGCACCCAAACCCGGCCACGGCGTCACGTCCGCGCAGCGGGCGTCTTCGCGACCGAGCATGCAGAGGATGTCCTGCCCGCTCCACCTCAACCACCTCGTTTTAGTTAGGAACCAATCGCATGGCTGTCGGAGTTTTTGATCTGTTTTCGATCGGGATTGGGCCCTCTAGTTCGCATACTGTGGGGCCGATGCGGGCTGCTGCTGTGTTCGCGGAGGAGCTTCAGGCTTCGGGGCGGCTGGCGGGGGTGGCGGGGTTGCGGGTGGATTTGTATGGGTCGTTGGCGGCGACGGGGCATGGGCATGGGACGATGACGGCGATCTTGTTGGGGTTGGAGGGGTTTCATCCGGAGTTGATCCTGCCCGCGGAGGTGGAGGAGCGGCTGGCCGCGATCGCGGAGACGGGTATGTTGCAGCTCGCGGGGTCGGTGCGGTTGCCGTATGGGGTGGCGGATATGGTGTTGCGGCCGTTGACGGTGTTGCCGCGGCACACGAACGGGATGACGTTCACGGTCACGGACGCCGCGGGTGCGGTGGTGCATGCGGCGACGTTCTTCTCGGTCGGTGGCGGGTTCATCGTCCGTGAGGGTGAGGAGGACGCGGCGCAGCAGGAACTGGAGGAATCCAAGAAGGAGCTCCCGTTGCCGTTCCGGACCGCCGCGGAACTCCTGGAACATTGCGCGGTGACCGGGCTGGGTATCGCGGACGTGATGCTCGTGAACGAAAAAACCTCCCGCACGGAGGAGGAGATCCGGGCCGGGCTGCTGCACATCTGGTCCGTGATGGAAGCCTGTGTGGCGACCTCGCTGACCCGTCAGGGGGTGTTGCCGGGCGGGTTGAAGGTCCGCCGCCGCGCCCCGGACTGGTTTGAGCGGTTGAAGAAGGAAACCGCCGACGGCAGGGACACGGACCAGGACGCGGGCTGGGACGCGGGCCCGTACGACCCTCGGTATTGGCAGGAGTGGGTTAATTTGGTGGCGTTGGCGGTGAACGAGGAGAACGCCTCCGGCGGCCGGGTGGTCACCGCCCCGACGAACGGGGCGGCCGGGATCATCCCGGCGGTGTTGTTCTACGCCCTGCACTTCGCCCCCGGGATGGACAAAGCCACCGCCGCGGACCGGGACGACGTTGTCGTGAAGTTCCTGCTGGCCGCGGGCGCGGTCGGGGTGCTCTACAAGGAACAGGCCTCGATCTCCGGGGCCGAGGTCGGCTGCCAGGGCGAGGTGGGGTCCGCGTCCTCGATGGCCGCGGCCGGCCTGGCCGAGGTGATGGGCGGGACCCCGGCGCAGGTGGAAAACGCCGCGGAAATCGCGATGGAACACAACCTGGGCCTGACCTGCGACCCGATCGGCGGGCTGGTCCAGGTCCCCTGCATCGAACGGAACGCGATCGCCGCCGCGAAAGCGATCAACGCCGCGAAAATGGCGCTCTGGGGCGACGGCACCCACCGTGTCTCCCTCGACGAAGTCATCATCACCATGCGCGAAACCGGCAAAGACATGTCCTCCAAATACAAAGAAACCGCCATGGGCGGCCTCGCCGTCAACGTCGTCGAATGCTGACCGGCGGCGCCTCTTGCCCGGAGCGGGAACCGGCGCAAGCTCCCTAGTTGTGGACGGCAGCCCACCAGTTCAACGAAGCGGCAAACACCAGCCAGGAGATGTACGGCAGCAGGAGTAACCCGGCTGTTCGGCTGATGGGCCCAAAATAGAGGACTGTCACCGTGACGGCGGCAATCAGGGCGAGGATGATGGCCATCCCGAGCCACAGTGCAGCGGTTCCCAGGGCAGGGTAGAGGGCAAAAAACGCCGGGGTCCAGGCAAGGTTGAGGAGCAGTTGGATCCCGTAGGCGGTGAGTGCGGCCCGGGTCCGTTCTGTCCGTTTGCGCCACACCAGCCAACCGGCAACAGCCATCGCCGCGTAAAGGATTCCCCAGACCGGGCCAAACACGCCATTGGGCGGGGACCACGGAGCCTTATCCGCCGTGGCGTACCACCCATTGACGTTGCTGGCCGAGGCGAGCCCGCCCAGCGCCGCCACCAGCAAGGACGCCACCAGGAACGCGGCGAGCCCGGCGATTTGAACCCCGGTACCGTAAGGCCGGCCGCTCTCCACGGAAGTGGTGCTCTGTTCCCGGTCCGGCCTCATCCTCCAACCCTTGCCGAACCCGGTCGGCCCCGTCAAGGCGCCGCTCCGCGGACGGCGGGCGCCATGCCGGGCATCGCCGGGAGAAGGCTGGAGTGGCTGAGGCTTTAGACTTGATGCTGCATGTCCGCACGCATCCAGACCCACCGAAACCGCGCACAAACCCGATTGGACACGGCCCCCTTGCGAGAATTCACCGCACGTTTTGCCACAGCCGAGGAAATTGAGAACTGGGACAAGCACGTCACGGCCAACCCCAACGGCGGCAACATGCTGCAGTCCGCCGCATACGCATCGGTCAAGAACGGAACCGGCTGGAAAGTCCGCTTCCTTGTCCTGGAAGCCCCGGGAAACTCCAGCTACAACCTTGTCCTTGAAAAGTCCTTTCCCGTCCTGGGACGGCTCTGGTACCTCATCAAGGGCCCCGACGTTGCCGCCGCCGCGGACCTGAAGGCTGCCCTCGAAGCCTGCGCGGCGTTTGTCCGCAGCCAGAGACTGAACGTCTTCACCATCAAGGTGGAACCGGACATCATCGACACCGCCGAGGCACAGCAGGACCTCCAGGCAGCGGGCCTTCTGAAGGCCCCCAACATCCAGTCCAACGACTCCACGGCGCTGCTGGATATCTCCGGCAGCAGCGAGGAAGTGTTCAAGGCGATCTCCTCTCGCGCCCGCAACGCCATCCGGCGCGCCGAACGCGAGGGCTGCCGGGTGGTACGGCAGGAACAGGGTCCGGAAACCTACCGTGCCCTCTACGACCTGATGGCCGACACCGTCAACGCCAAAGGCTCCATGCCGCTGCGCAGCTACGACTACTACGCCCGGTTCTGGGACGAATTCTGCAACCGTGGCCAGGGCAACTTCTTCTTCGTCTACGAGGATGGAAAACCCAGCGTCGGAGCCTTCGTGATCAACTACGGTGCCAAGGCAACCTACAAGGACGGTGGCTCCACGCAAAACCGCAAGCAGTACGGGGACTCACACCTGGTGCAGTGGGAAGCCATCCGCCGCATGCAGGAACTCGGCTGCACGGAATATGACTTCTGCGGCACCCCGCCGGCTGCCCGGATCAAGGACAAAACCCACAACCTCTACGGGATGGGCATGTTCAAGACCAGCTTCACCAAGACCGTCACCGACTTTGTGGGCTGCCACGACTACGTCCTGTCCCCGCTGCGCCACAAGCTCTGGGTCAGCGGCGGCGAAAAGGTGCTCCGCCGGATTGAAACCGCCCGGACCGGCCAGCAGTTCTACTGACCGGCATCCCCAAGGGATGCAGCCCATCGCAGCCCACGGCCGGACCATACGCCCGTGCAGCCCGCCCCGAACACCGTCCGCCCAGCGCGTGCCCACCAGGCCGCGAAGAGTCCAGAAGAAGGTCACCCCTTGAATCCTGTTTCCGCCGCTACCGGACTTGAATACGTAATCCTCAGCGACGCCGAATTCGAGGCCTTCGCCGTCAAGCACCCGCAGAACAGCTTCCTGCAGTCCATCGACTTTGCCCGTTTCCAGCGCGCGCGGGGCCAGCAGGTTGAACTCTTCGGAGTCCGGCGCAGCGGCGAACTCGTCGCCGCCGGAAAACTCAACTACTCCACTACCAGGCTTGGCTACACCATCTGCGAATGCGCCAAGGGGCCCCTCATGGACTACGAGGACCGCAACCTGGTGAGCGGCGTCGTCGAACTTCTCCGCAAACATGCGGCAAGCCGCAAAGCCGCTGAACTCCGGATCTCGCCCAACATCAGGTACATCGCCCGGGACGCCGACGGCGCCGAGCAGCCCGACATCGAGGACAACCGGCCGCTCGTGGCGGACCTGGAGCGGCTCGGGTTCCGGCACCAAGGCCTGGACATGAACTTCGTCAACGTGAACTGGATGTTCATCAAGAGCCTCGTGGGAATCCAGGACGCCGAAGAACTCATCATGGGCACCACCTACCGGACCCGGAAGGCCATCCGCAAGGCCGAAAAGAACGGCGTCTTCCTGGAACAGGCCACGCTGGAAACCCTCGACGACTTCTACGGGGCGTTGAGCCGGGCCGGTGACGAAAAGGGATTCACCTACCGTGAGCGCCCCTACTACGAGCACCTGCTCCGGACCACCTCGGCCGAGTTCACCAAGCTCATGATGGCCAAGATCGACATCCCGGCCTACCGGAAATCCATCACCGAACGCCTGGCCGCGGAGTCGGCCGCCGCCGCGGAGCTCAGGCGTGAAGTGGAGGAGACCGGAAGCAAGAAGAAGGCCAACCGGCTCAAAGTGGTCCAGGACCTCGTGGACAGCTACGAGCGGAGCCTCAAGGACATCGAGAGGTTCCCGGATTCCGTGGGGACCGCCACCGTGGCAGCCATCCACTTCGTCTGCTACGGCGATGAGGTGGTGTGCGTCATCGGCGGCACCGTCCAGGACTACATCTACTTCAACGGCGCAACCTCACTGTACTGGGGCATGATGCTTCACGCCCTGGAGAAGGAGTACCCGCGGTACAACTTCTATGGCACGTTCGGCATCTCCGGGCAGGATGAGGAAGGCCACGGCGGCTACGAATTCAAGAAGGGGTTCGGCGGTGAAGTGGTCCAGCTGGTTGGCGACTTCACCATGCCGGTGCGGCCTGCCGTCTTCCACGCCAACCGGATGGCGAGATCGGCGGCCGCGGCAGCCCGCACATTGCTTGGCAAGCTGCCGCTGAAGCGCGCAGCCTGACCGTCCACACACCGCGCACAGGGAGGTACCGGGCATGACTGACCGGCACGAACGGCCCGGGTCCAGGCCGAAGAGTGACGGCCTGCCCAAGACCGAGCCGCTGACTCCTGCCCAGCTGCGGCAGGACGCAGCCGCCAGGAGGATGCTGCGCCGCCTGGTGCAGGGCGAGAACCCGCCCACCGCCCCGTTGAGCATCGTGGACCGCCTGGCCGGCAGCCCTTACGCCAACCCCACCATCCAGGTGGGCGGTGTGGACACGTCCGCGCGCAAGACCCTGGACTTTGCCCTCCACCTGGCAGAGACCATGTTCCGCTACGGAGCGGGCGCCCTGGAAGTGGAAACCAGCATCATTGCCGTGACCGCGGCCCTCGGCCTGAAGAACATCGAGGTGGACATCACCAACCAGTCCGTGGGCATCAACTACGCTCCCAAGGACCAGACGCCCATCGCCCTGCTGCGCGTGGTGCGCTCCTGGACCAACAACTACGCGGGCCTGGCCAAGGTCCACCAGCTGGTCACGGACATCGTTGCCGGCGGGGTGGGCCGGGATGAAGCCATCCGCCGGCTCAACGAGGCCATCACCAGTCCCAAACCGTACCCGCGGTGGATGGTCACCGCGGCGTTCGGTGTCTTCGCCGCCGTGTTCGTGGGGGTGCTGGGCGGCGGTGTGGTGTCCTCGGCGATCGCGTTCGTGGCCAACATCGGGATCAGCCTGCTGGCCCGGCAGCTGGGCCGCTGGCGGGTCCCGGACTTCTTCACCACCGCCAGTTGCTCGTTCGTCGTCACCATCCTTGCCCTGTTGCTCTGGCAGTTCGGGCTCACCGCGTCGCCGTCCATCGTGGTGGTGGGCGGTATCCTGCTCCTGCTGCCCACCGGCCGGCTGGTCTCCTCCGTGCAGGACGCCATCAACGGCTTCCCGGTCACTGCCGCGGGCCGGTTCCTGTCCACCCTGCTGACCTTCGGTGCGATCGTGGCCGGCATTGCCGTGGCCTTCGTGGTGGGGGAGCTGACCGGGCTGCAGCGGATCGACGTCACGCAGACCTTCCCGCCCGCCTACGATCTGTGGGTCCTCATCCTGTTCGTGGCCGCTGCGGTGATGGCCATCGGCATCACCGAGCAGACCACATGGCAGCTCCTGCTGCCAACAGCAGGGGTGGGTGTGGCAGGCTACCTGGTGCTGTTGGGCGGCGGACTGCTGGG
Organism: Arthrobacter sp. SLBN-112; assembly: GCF_030944625.1. Taxonomy (NCBI): domain Bacteria; kingdom Bacillati; phylum Actinomycetota; class Actinomycetes; order Micrococcales; family Micrococcaceae; genus Arthrobacter; species Arthrobacter sp. SLBN-112. The sequence goes on along the minus strand of NZ_JAUSXY010000001.1, from coordinate 4,344,562 downwards.
GATCGGCGACCGTTTCGCGCCCGCGCTGGCGGCTGTTGTCATCGGCCTGCTGGCCCGGGTGGTGGCACTGCGGATGGGCGCGCCGCAGCTTGTGGTTGCAGTGCCGGCGGCGCTGATCCTGCTGCCAGGCCTCACCATTTTCCGGTCCATGTACGTGCTCACCGTCGAGGAATCGGAAATCCTGAACGGGGCCGGCGGCATGCTCAGCGCCGGCGCCATTGTGCTGGGAACGGCCGGCGGAATCGTCCTGGGCGACGTACTGGCCCGGCCGCTGACCCGCAGCCTGGCCAGCAACGAGCGCCGCCGCGCCCGGCGGCGATAGCGGTCCGGTGGGAGCGCGCGGCCAGGATCCGGCCCGGCCGGGTCAGGGATGGCTGTCTCCGGCGTGGCTAGATTTGGCCCACCGGGAGTTTCTTCTCGGCCTGGAACACGTCCTCCACCCGGCCCTGGGCCCAGTACCCGGACAATGACACCTGCCGGCGCTCCAGGCCGCGCTGTTTGAACAAGACCTCCCGCAAGGACTTCATGTAGCCCCGTTCGCCGTGTGCAAAGACGTCCACGGTGCCGGCGGGCCACTCCGCGCCGGCCACGGCGTCGACCAGTAACGTACTGGAGCCTGCGGGGACGTCGCCGCGGACCAGCCAGCGGACATCCAGCCCGGCTGGAGTGTTCAGGGGCTGGATGTCGGCCTCCGATTCGACTTCCAGGAAGGCCAGCCCCACCGCGCCGGCAGGAAGTGCTTCGATGCACGCGGCGATGGCGGGCAGGGCCGCTTCATCGCCGGCAAAGAGGTACCAGTCCGCATCCGGGTTGGGGTTGTACGCTCCGCCGGGGCCAGTGAACGTGAGCATCTCACCTGGCTGCGCGTTGGCCGCCCACGGACCAGCCAGGCCTGCGTCGCCATGGACCACGAAGTCGATGGCCAGCTCCCGGGCTTCCTGATCCACCCAGCGCAGGGTATAGGTACGCGTGAACGGCCACTGCTCCCGCGGCATGGTTTCCCGGACTTCCCACAGATCCAAGGGCGACGGGTACTCAACCCCCGGCTGGGGGAAGACGATCTTCACATACCGGTCCACAAAACCATTGTTGACGAAGTCGTCGAAGCCGTCTCCGCCCGCCACGATCCGGACCATGTGCGGGCTCAGTTGCTCCTTGCGCAGCACGGTCAGGTTGACCTGTGGGCGGCTCTTCTTGGTTGCGCTGGTGGCGGCAGGGACAGTGCTCATAAGGCAAGCCTAAGCTAGGCCGACGGCGGGAGTTCCCAGGTTACGTCCCGCGCACCTTGTTCCCGGAGCAGCTGGTTCACGCGGCTGAACGGCTTGGAGCCGAAGAAGCCGCGGGAGGCGGACAGCGGGCTGGGATGGGGACTGCACACGGCCGGTGCGCCGGCCAGGAGCGGCCGGACGCCCTCCGCCTCCTTGCCCCACAGCACGGCCACCAGGGGCACCCTGGAGCCGTCAGCGGTGCGGCGGCCGGCCACTGCGGTGACTGCCGCCGTCGTAATGTCTTCCCAGCCCTTGCCCCGGTGGGAGCCTGCGGACCCTGCCCTGACCGTGAGTACCCGGTTCAGGAGCAGGACGCCCTGCTCTGTCCATGCTGACAGGTCGCCGTGGACGCGCGGCGGAATGCCGAGGTCCGATTCGAGTTCCCGGTAGATGTTCACCAGGCTGCGCGGGAGCGGCCTGACGTGTGCGTCAACGGAAAACGACAGCCCCACGGCGTGGCCCGGCGTGGGGTACGGGTCCTGCCCCACGATGAGGACTTTCACATCGGCGAGCGGCTGGCGGAAAGCGCGCAGGACGTTCGACGGCGGCGGCAGGATTTGGTGCCCGGCCGCTTCTTCGCCGGCAAGGAAATCCAGCACCGACCGCAACCTGGCTTCCACGCCCTGCAGCGCCGACGCCCAGTCCGGAGCCATGAGTTCCGCCAAGGGCAGCTGGGCCAGATCGCTGAAGCGGGTGGTGTCCGCCGGGTCCTGCGGCAGGTCGAACAACGCATCCGATTCAAACATCGTTCCATTCTTGCAGGAGGCGACTGCCGGCGGGCAGGCGTGTTGACGGCCGGCTCGAATGACACTCCTGTAATTCGGCCGGTAGCATGGGGGTAAGACATTTACCGTAACCAGCGAAGGAGTGTGCCGTGGCGGAACCGGCCCGGGAACACCTGCCGGAGCAGGACCAACGGAAGTCCCTGCTGGTGGATTTCACGCTCCGTGATTCCTCGCTCACCGAGCGGGAACAGCAGATGCTGGCGCTGGAACGGCAGTGGTGGAAGTACGCCGGGGCCAAGGAACAGGCCATCCGGGAGCTGTTCGACCTCTCCGCAACCCACTACTACCAGCTCCTCAACGCATTGATCGATCGCGAGGATGCCCTGGCCCACGATCCCATGCTGGTCAAGAGATTGCGTAGACTACGTACGTCGCGCCACCGTGCACGCACCGCCCGCCGCCTCGGATCCGACGCTTAACACGACCCGGGCCGGGACCCTGGCAGCAATCAACAAGGATGTCCTTCCACCATGACCAAATACGCCCGCGATGAATTCGACAAGGTCCCCGAGGCCGCGTCGCGACAAGGTGTCCACCGGACGGCCTCTGCGCCGTCCAGGGTGCGGCTGTGGCCCATCCTCGCCGTGGGCGTGGCGGCACTGGCCATCGGCCTGGTGTCCTTCCTGATCCTTCCCAAGCTCGGCTTCAACGCCACGGGCACCGAGGCATCTGCCAGCGTGGAATCCACCGCATTGGCCGGGACCGGATCCACCACTTCCGCCACGCAGGAAGCCGCGCCTTCGGCCAGCTCGGAACCGTCGGCCACCGCCGAACCATCCCGCAGCAGCAACCCGGAGCCCACAGCTTCCCCCAGCCGGCAGGCCGTCGTCGACCGCACACAGGCAGTGGCCGTCTACAACGCGGCGGGTACCGCGGGACTCGCCAGCCGGGTGGGCGGGATAGTCCAGGCTGACGGCTGGCGGCTCGGACCGGTAGGCAACTGGTCAGGCGCATCGCAGAAATCCTCCGTGATCTATTACGCCGGTCCCCAGCAGCTGGCCGGCGCCCAGGAGCTCGCGGCACTGCTGAACATCCCCACCGTCGTCAGCAGCACCGAGTTCCAGGTGCCCCTCGTGGTGGTCCTCGGCCCGGGATACCGGTAACCGGGCGGACTCAGTTACGCCTGCATAACGTTCGCCGCTCCGGGCCTGCCGCTGCCTTCGACGCGTAGCGGCCGTTGGCTAGAGTGAATCCAGGCCACGGCCCGCCGGGCAGCACGCACAGCACCGGCCCATCCGGCCGCAACGGAAAAGAGTTGGTCACCATGGCACTGGGAACCGTCAAATGGTTCAACGCTGAAAAGGGCTACGGTTTCATCACTGTTGACGGCTCCAGTGATGACATCTTTGTCCATTGGTCTGCGATCCAGGGCGAAGGCTACCGGGCCCTCGAGGAAGGCCAGCGGGTGCAGCTGGAGGTCGGCGAAGGCGAAAAGGGCCCGCAGGCAGAAAACGTCCGGCCGGCGCAGTGATGCCGATCAACCGTCCTGCCGTCCGCGCCGCCTTGGCCGTCTCCCTGGCAGCCGTGCTCGGCATCACAGCATGCTCCGGTACGGGCGGAAACGCCCGGGTGGAATCCGCCGAGGCGTCCGGCGACGGCGTCCTCCGGGTGGGCCTGATACTGGACAACACCGGTGACAGTGCTTTCCTCAACGCGCCCCAGCTCGCCTCCGCCAAGCTGGCCGTCCAGGACGTCAACGCTGCAGGCGGCCACAAGGGCAGGCCCGTCGAACTGCTGCCCGTACATCCGGATCTGGAAACCGCCGGGCAGGCAAATGCCCTGCTGGCCGCCAAGGCGGACGTGGTCATCGGACCCACCGACTCCAGCCATGCGGCGGCCGCCGTCGACATTCTCTCCCGCGCACGGACGCCACTGATCTCACCGGCCAACACTGCCGCCGGCCTGACCGGAATGGCCAGCGGCGGCTACTACTTCCGCACCGCTGCCGCCGACGTCGCCCAGGGGCCCGGTCTTGGCCAAACTCGCCAAGGACGCCGGCGCAACCAGCATCAGCGTGCTGTACCAGGAAGGTTCCTACGGCAAGGACCTGCAGGCCGCCGTCACGGAAGCGGCAAAACAGTCCGGACTTACCGTCCTTCCCGGGGCCGGCTTCACAACGGGGGACGCCGGCGCTGCGGCAAGCTCCGTCGCCAAAGCCAAGCCGGACGCCGTCGTCCTGGTGGCCCGCGAGGGCGCCCAGAGCGCGTTGGCCGAGCTGAACAAGGCCGGCCTCAGCGGTTCGCGCATCATCATGAGCGACGGCGCCTTCGCCCGCTACGGGTCAGGGCTGGGTTCCAAGGTCCTGGACGGCGCCCGCGCCGTGGTCCCGGGGCAGTTGCCCTCCGCCGCTTTCCAGGCAAAGCTCCTGGCGGTGGACCCGTCCCTGAAGGATGTCTCCTACGCTGCCGAAACCTATGACGCCGTCACGCTGGCTGCGCTGGCTGCGGCCCGCGCCCAGGATGACGCCGGCCGCTCGATCGCCGCCAACCTGATCCCGGTATCCGGCGGGACGGCGGCACCCGGCTCCGGATCGGCCGCCGCGCCGTGCCTGACCTACAAGGCGTGCCTGGGCGGCCTGGCTGCCGGCCCCGACATCAATTACGACGGCGAGTCGGGCCCCATTGCCTTCGACGCCAACGGGGACATCACCACGGCTGACTTCTCCGTGTTCACCTACGGAGCTGACAACAACCCCACTCCAAGCGGGCGGGAGACCGCCGGACATCCGGGCTGATCGCCCTCGGCGAAGCCACCCCCGCCAGCTGCCCGTCCGGCGACTTTTCGCTTGCACTCTCACCGGGGGAGTGCTAATTATTGAGTTAGCACTCTGACGTACCGACTGCTAAGCAACGCCCGGTTCCGGCCGGCGGCGCAGAGCATCGGTCGAGGAGCGAAAGAAACACCTCACTTCAGTGAGATCCCCAGCCGGAGGCATACAGAGGCCGCTGTCGAAGGATCGTCCGTCGCGGGCACTGCAGCGAAGGTTCATTCTTAACGACTGTCCCGAAAGGACTACTGCCGTTATGGCCAAGATCATTGCATTTGATGAAGAGGCACGCCGCGGCCTTGAGCGTGGCCTGAACACCCTCGCCGACGCCGTTAAGGTCACCCTCGGCCCGCGTGGACGCAACGTCGTCCTCGAAAAGAAGTGGGGCGCCCCCACGATCACCAACGATGGTGTTTCCATCGCCAAGGAGATCGAGCTGGACGATCCCTACGAGAAGATCGGCGCCGAGCTGGTCAAGGAAGTTGCCAAGAAGACTGACGACGTCGCCGGCGACGGTACCACCACGGCAACCGTGCTGGCCCAGGCGCTGGTCAAGGAAGGCCTGCGCAACGTTGCCGCCGGCGCCGACCCGCTGTCCCTCAAGCGCGGCATCGAGAAGGCCGTCGAGGCCGTCACTCGCGAACTCCTGGCTTCCGCCAAGGAGATCGAAACCAAGGAAGAGATCGCGGCCACGGCCTCCATCTCCGCCGGTGACGACGAAATTGGTGCCCTCATTGCCGAAGCCCTGGACAAGGTTGGCAAGGAAGGCGTCATCACGGTCGAGGAGTCCAACACCTTCGGCCTGGAGCTTGAGCTCACCGAAGGCATGCGCTTCGACAAGGGCTACATCTCCGCCTACTTCGTCACCGACGCCGAGCGCCAGGAAACGGTCCTTGAAGACCCGTACATCCTGATCGTCAACTCGAAGATCTCCAACGTCAAGGAACTGGTTGCTGTCCTCGAAAAGGTCATGCAGTCCAACAAGCCGCTGCTGATCATCGCCGAAGACATCGAGGGTGAGGCCCTGGCCACCCTGATCGTCAACAAGATCCGCGGCACCTTCAAGTCCGTTGCCGTCAAGGCTCCGGGCTTCGGTGACCGCCGCAAGGCACAGTTGGCAGACATCGCCGTCCTCACCGGCGGCCAGGTCATCTCCGAGGAAGTCGGCCTCAAGCTCGAGACCGCAGGCCTCGAACTGCTGGGCCAGGCCCGCAAGGTTGTTGTCACCAAGGACGAGACCACCATCGTCGAAGGTGCCGGCGACGCCGACCAGATCGCCGGCCGCGTATCCCAGATCCGCGCCGAGATCGAGAACTCGGACTCCGACTACGACCGCGAGAAGCTGCAGGAACGCCTGGCCAAGCTGGCCGGCGGCGTTGCAGTCATCAAGGCCGGTGCCGCCACCGAGGTTGAGCTCAAGGAACGCAAGCACCGCATTGAGGACGCCGTCCGCAACGCCAAGGCTGCGGTTGAAGAAGGCATCGTCGCCGGTGGCGGTGTAGCCCTGATCCAGGCCGGTGCCAAGGCATTCGCCAACCTGCAGCTGTCCGGCGACGAAGCAACGGGCGCCAACATCGTCCGCGTTGCCATCGACGCTCCGCTGAAGCAGATCGCCTTCAACGCCGGCCTCGAGCCCGGCGTGGTTGTCGACAAGGTCCGCGGCCTGCCCGCAGGCCACGGCCTGAACGCAGCCACCGGCGAGTACGTCGACCTGCTGGCTGCCGGCGTCAACGACCCGGTCAAGGTGACCCGCTCTGCCCTGCAGAACGCGGCCTCCATCGCCGGCCTGTTCCTCACCACCGAAGCAGTGGTGGCAGACAAGCCCGAGAAGTCTTCTGCCCCCGCCGGTGGAGACGACATGGGCGGCATGGGCGGCATGGGCGGCTTCTAAGCCCCTCTGCCGGGACCTGTCCCGCTGACGTGAAATGCGGCCCCCTCCTTTGCGAGGGGGCCGCATTTTTGTTGCCCGGGGGCCTACTTCCTGGCGGAAGCCAGCATCCCTTCGACTTCCTTCTTGAAGGCGTCAGCGGCTGCCTGCGGTGTCAGGCGGTCGTACAGCACCTCATCCGTGTAGCGCTTGATGACGTTCTGGACGCTGCCCGCACCCACCGGTGGAACCGGCGGCGCGCCCTTGATGTCCGGCGCTATGTCCTTGAGGAAGCCCACCACCGTGGTGTCCGCAGGCTTCAGCGCCGGAGTGATGGCGGAGACGATCCCGGCGTTGGTGGGCACACCGCGGTCCGTCATCAGGATGCCGCCCGCCTCCGGGCTGTTGGTGAGGTAGTCGATGAATTCGGCGGCCTGTTGCGGGTGCTTGGAGCGGGACGAAGCGGACCAGAACATCGTGGGCTTGTAGTACATGCCGTTACTGGCTGATGCGCCGCTGATACTGGGGGCCCGCAGCATCTTGATGTTGCTGCCCGTGGTGGACTCCAGCGAACCGAGCTGGTTGGTCCACCACCATGCCATGGCCACCCGGTTGGTACCGAACAGGCTTTCCTCCAACCCCGCCCCCGCGTCCTCGGTGGCGACTGTGGCAGGCGGGCTGGCCTTTGAATCGCGTTGGTCCTTGAGCCGTTCCCAGAAGGATGCGGCGGTCGCGGTCCCGAACCCGAGCGCGCCGTCACCCGTGTAGAGGTCTTCTCCGTGCTGGCGCAGCCAGATGATCAGGTCTGCTTCGTTGCTGCCGTAGGCGGCGCCGTAACTCTTCCCGTCGCCTGCGGCGCTGATCTTCGCTGCGGTGTCGGTAAAGTCCTTCCAGGTCCACGTCTTGTCGTCCGGAACCGGTACGCCTGCTGCCTCGAACACCTTGGTGTTGGCCATGATGACGTAGGCATTCTGGCCGGTGCTGAGACCGTACTGGGCACCGCCGTACTGGCCGGAGGCCAGGGCCTCCTTGTCCAGCTTCGAGGTGTCGATGCCGCTTTGTTTGGACAGGTCCATGAGGGCGCCGCGGCCGCCGTACTCGGCGATGTACTTCTGGTCCATCTGGATGACGTCCGGCGCATCATTGGCAGCTGTCTTCGTTGCCAGTTTGTCCCAGTAGCTGGCCCATTCGCCCGGCTCGGCCTTGATTTTGATATTCGGGTGCGACGCTTCAAAGGCGGCAATGACCTTCTGGGTCTGTGCGTTCAGGTACTCGTTGCCCCACCACGCGAACCGCAGGGTCACCTGGCCGCTGTCTCCCGAGCCGCCGGGGGCGCCGCAGCCCGTGGCCAGCAGGGAGAAGGCCAACGCAGCAGCACCGAGCTGGAAACTGCGCCGGCTTAAGACTGGACTCGTCATTAATGTTCCTTCCGAATTGGGAACCGCTGGGTCGCTCCCACTCCATTGCGGGAACCTGAACCAGCGGGAAAGCGTTTTCTCGCGTTGATTCTGCGATTGTTTCGCAGGTGGAAGGCGGGAGTCAAGAGTTTGGGTAAACGTTTTCCGAGATGCTGTTCTTAACTCGGAGACCACCTCGTCCGCTGTGGCGGCGCAACGAGCGGTGGACTGCCGGTCGTGCCGTGCCGCGGGGGCGGCAGCCGATTGTCGTTGGCTTCTGGCAGGATGGACCGGTGACGATTACTGCAGCGGCTGACGGTTCGGCCTTGGGAAACCCGGGCCCGGCGGGCTGGGCCTGGTATGTGGATGACAATTGTTGGCGGGCTGGTGGCTGGCCTCACGGGACCAATAACCAGGGGGAGCTGATGGCTGTCCTGGACCTCCTGCGGGCCACCGCGCATCTTCCGGAGGAAGACCTGCGCATCCTCTGCGACAGCCAATACGTCATCAATTCAATTACCAAATGGATGCCCGGATGGAAGCGCAAAGGATGGCGCAAAGCCGATGGGAAGCCCGTCCTGAACGTTGAACTGCTGAAGGAACTGGACCGCGAACTGGCAGGCCGGACGTATACCTTCGAATGGGTCAAGGGCCATGCCGGCCACAGCCTGAACGAGGCCGCCGATGAACGCGCCCGGGCGGCGGCAACGGCCTACCAGCAAGGCGTGGCCGCACGGTCGGGGCCAGGGTTCCCGGGGGCCCACCACCCGGGCGCGTCCGGGCGGAGCTTTGAGGCGCAGCAGCAGTCCGGCACCGGCCTCCAGCCCGCCACCCTCGACATCCCCGCCCCGGACCGTTCATCTGCAGCCGCCGGCCGTTCAGCTGCAGGTTCCGCCCGTTCGGAGGCGCGCCCGGCAGCGGCCGGCCCAAGAGTCCCGGCAGCGGGAACCGGCGAACCGAAGGCGATGCCCGAGCCGGTATCGGCCTATGACGAACTTGACCTGTTCAGTGAACTGGATACCGAAGCCCAGGAGGTTGCCGAGGCAGCTCAGCAGGCCGGGGCGGTCGCGCCCGAAGCCCTGGTGGAGCAACTCGAACGCGAACTGCTGGGCCCCCTGGTGCGCGGCGACATTGGCCGGACCGCCGTCCTCCTCCACCCGGACTTCATGGAAATCGGCAGCTCGGGACGGATGTGGACCCGGGACGCCATGATGATGGCCCTCGAAGAGGATCCCGGTGAGCGGACCGACATCGAGGTTCTGGGCGCTGAGCGCATCGGCGCCAACGCCGTCCTGCTGACATACCGGAACTTCGCCCGTTCGGGTACCACGCTGCGAAGCTCGTTATGGGTCCTTGACGGCGAACGGTGGCGGCTGCGGTTCCATCAAGGAACCCCGGAAGCCTGACCTGTCAGCTGAACCGCTGCGCGTTGCCCTGTTCTGCCTGCGCATACGTTGCCGCAGCGGAGGCCAGGGCCGTGTTGATGGAGGCCAGCGACGCCTCTACCCGGCCCTGGGTGATGGTCCATTCGGTGACGAGCGCCTGGAAATTGGTGGCTGCGGAGCCGCGCCACGAACCCTGCAGCTCATCGAGGCCGCGCTTCATGGCCTGCACGTCAGAACTGATCCTGTCCACGGTGGCCTGCACGTTGGCGGATTTCAGCTGCAGTAGCTCGGTGTCGACGGAAATGATGCTCATGGCTATGCCTTTCGGTATGGCGGAGACGCCTCCGGCCCGGCGGTTCCGGGCTGCTGACACGAGCCTAGGAAGCCGCTCCCGGCGGAGCCATGGCCTCAGGCCTATATGTGGATAACCGATCCGCCGCTGCCCGCGGCACGCTGGCCGGCACCGTCGTCAGCCGCTTCCTCTCCATCCGCCGTGTCAGGTGCGGGGACGTCGTCGCGGTGCGGCAGGCTGACCACCAGCGTCGCCCCGCCGCCGTCGGTCTTCTCCACCCGCACCGAACCGCCGTGCGAACCAACGATGGCCGCCACGATGGCCAGGCCCAGGCCGCTGCCGCCCGTCTCCCGGGTCCGGGAGGTATCGGCACGGTAGAAGCGTTCGAAGACCTTGCCTGCGTCCTCTTCCGAAATGCCCGGCCCATGGTCCCGTACCTCGATGATGGAGCGCGCCTCACCGTCCGTGCTGCGGACTCCCACCGCCAGTTCGATGGGGCTGCCCTCCGGGGTGTACCGCAACGCATTGCCCACGAGGTTTCCCACCACCTGGCGCAGCTTGGCCTCGTCGCCGAGAACCGGGGCCGGCCTGGCCGGACCGCCGTCGAGGCCTGCCAGCGAGATGCTCCTGGAACGGTCGCTGGCTTGGGTGTCCACCATGGCGTCGTGGGCGATCAGCTGCAGGTCCACGGGCTTTTGCTGCAGCGGCCGCTGCTCGTCCAGCCGGGCCAGCAGGAGCAGGTCCTCAACCATGGAACCCATGCGTTTGGCTTCGCTTTCGATCCGGCCCATGGCGGTGGCCACGTCCTCGTCCGTGGACAGGGCGCCGTGGCGGTAGAGCTCGGAGAAGCCGCGGATGGTCACCAGGGGTGTGCGCAGTTCGTGGGAGGCGTCGGCGGCGAAGCGGCGCATCCTGGCCTCGGACGCGGTCCGGGCCGCAAACGCCGTCTCAATGTGCGCCAGCATGGCATTGAGCGAGCTGCTCAGCCGGCCCAGCTCGGTGGCCGGATTTTCCACCTCAACACGGCGGGAGAGGTCCCCGGCGGCGATGGCGGCTGCCGTCTTCTCCACCCTGGCAAGCGGCCGGAAGGATCGGGACACTGTCCAGCTCGCGATGAGGGAGGCCAGCAGCAGCGTTAAGAGGCCCACCCCGGTAACCACCAGGGTGGCGTGCTTGAGGACGTCGTCGACGCTCGCCAGGGGAAGCCCGATAACCACCACGGCAGTTGTTTGGCCGTTTTGTACGGTCACCGCCACCACCCGCCAGCTTTCGCCGTCCGTGCCGCGGACCTGGAACGGGGCAAGGTCCCGGGCCTGGGCCTGGTCCACGGTGATGGCACTGATGTCCGGGTGGTCGTCGGGGTCGCCGCCGAACGTGTACGGCTGCTCGCCCGGGGCGAAGAGCATCAGCGAATAGTCGGTGGGAATGGGACTGGGTGCCTGCAACTGGGTGAACGAGCGCTGTTTCCGGGCAGAGTCGACGGCGGCGTTCAGTTTGTCGTCCACCTGCCCCTGGAGGTAGCTGTGCAGCAATGTGAGGGTGACAGCTCCGGTCACCGTCAGGGCCACAATCAGCAGGGCCATGATCATGGCCACCAGCTGCGACCTGAGTGAGGCCGACTTCCACCGCTTCAGCAAGGTCAGCGCTTTTCAGCCGTCCGCAGCACGTAGCCCACGCCGCGCTTGGTCTGGATCAGGGCCGGGGCTTCGGGATCGATGTCCACCTTCCGCCGGAGGTAGGAAATGTAGGACTCCACGATGGACGCATCGCCGTTGAAGTTGTACTCCCACACGTGGTCCAGGATCTGGGACTTGGACAGCACCCGGTTGGGATTGAGCATGAGGTAGCGCAGCAGCTTGAACTCGGTGGGGGACAGTTCAATGACGGTGCCGCCGCGCCGCACCTCGTGGGCGTCGTCGTCGAGCTCGAGGTCGTCAACACGGATGATGGCGTCGTCATCCAGCAGGGGCTGGGTCCGGCGCAGCACCGCGCGGATCCGGGCCACTACCTCGTCCAGGCTGAACGGCTTGGTGACGTAGTCGTCGCCGCCGACGGTCAGGCCGGTGACTTTGTCTTCCGTGTCGTCCTTCGCTGTCAGGAAAAGGACCGGGAAGTGCTTTCCGGCAGCGCGCAGCCGGCGGGTAACGGTGAACCCGTCCATATCCGGGAGCATGACATCCAATACGGCGAGGTCAGGCGCCTGGGTGTCCGCCGCAGCCAGGGCATCGCGCCCGTTGGCGGCGGAGACAACTTCAAAGCCTGCGAACCGGAGTGACGTGGAGAGAAGCTCACGGATGTTGGGTTCATCATCGACGACGAGCAGCCTGGCTTCGGGACCGTTCTTGTTCATGCTCCCATCATGCTCCCAGTGTCTGGGAGTTGTCTGGATATTCGTTGTGAGCATGGTGGTGGTGAGCTTGCGTTCACCAGCCCATAGTTCCCGGTTCGCCTTTGAAAGGCCCGACTATCCGCTTGGTAATCCAGCCGCCGTAGAAGCGGCCGGGCTGGGGAAGCACGCGTTCGCCGTCCACTTCGCAGTAATCCATCCTGCCGGCGTAGACAGCCACCCAGCCGGCCAGCGCCTCGAATCCGGAGGACGGCTCCGGGTAGGACCACGCGGCCCCGTCGGCTTCCTGCCCACCGCCGCGGACGGTCAGGTATTCAGCCGAGCCTTTGAATTCACAAAAACTGCTGCCGGCGGCGGGCTCCAGCGACCCCGGCACAAACGCCGTCCGCGGCAGGTAGTAGACCGGCGGGTGGCTGGTCTCCAGGACGCGAAGCGAATCCGTGGTGTCAACGATCAGCTCACCGCCGAGGACGATCCGTATCCGTTCGGTACTGGGTTCGAGTCGTGGCGGGCGGGGGTAGTCCCAGACCGATTCCTGGCCAGGGCCAGGGGTGACGGGAATGATGCGCGTGCTCATGCATCCAGTGTGCCCCCGATCCGTGGCCTGCGGCACCGGCTGCCAACCGTGCGGCGGCGAGACCATCAGGGCTAACCGGCAGCCTCCACGTCCTTGGCGTCCATGATCCGGTAGGCATACCCCTGCTCGGCCAGGAACCGCTGGCGCTTGGCCGCGAACTCCTGGTCCAGGGTGTCCCGGGCCACCAGCGAGTAGAACCGGGCCGCCCGGCCGTCCTTTTTGGGCCGCAGCAGGCGCCCCAGCCGCTGCGCCTCCTCCTGCCGGGACCCGAAGGAACCTGAGACCTGGATGGCCACCGATGCTTCGGGCAGGTCGATGGAGAAGTTGGCCACCTTGGACACCACCAGGGTTTGCAGCTCACCGGCGCGGAACGCGTCAAAGAGCTTCTGGCGCACCTTGACGGAGGTGTCGCCCTTGATCACCGGTGCCTGCAGGCGCTCGCCGAGTTCGTCCAGCTGGTCGATGTACTGGCCGATCACCAGCAGCTGCTCACCGGCGTGGCGTGCCACCAGCTGCTCCACCACCTGCGTCTTGGACTCGGAGGTGGCGCACAGCCGGTACTTGTCGGCGTCATCGGCCATGGCATACGCAACCCGTTCGTCCTGCGGCAGGTCAACGCGCACCTCGACGCAGTCCGCCGGAGCGATGTAGCCCTGCGCCTCGATGTCCTTCCACGGGGCGTCATAGCGTTTGGGTCCGATCAGGCTGAAGACCTCGCCCTCGCGCCCGTCTTCACGGACCAGGGTGGCCGTCAGCCCAAGGCGGCGGCGCGCCTGGAGGTCGGCAGTCATCCTGAAGATCGGTGCCGGCAGGAGGTGGACCTCGTCGTAGATGATCAGACCCCAGTCGTGGCCGTCCACCAGTTCCAGGTGCGGGTAGATGCCGCCGCGCTTGGTGGTGAGCACCTGGTAGGTGGCAATGGTTACGGGACGGACTTCCTTCACGGCGCCCGAGTATTCGCCCACCTCTTCTTCCGTGAGGGAGGTGCGCCTGATGAGTTCGTCCTTCCATTGCCTGGCGGCAACGGTGTTGGTGACCAGGATGAGCGTGGTGGTGGAGCCCGTGGCCATGGCCGCGGCCCCCACCAGCGTCTTGCCGGCGCCGCAGGGCAGTACCACCACCCCGCTGCCGCCTGCCCAGAAGTTTTCGCTGGCCAGGCGTTGGTAGGGGCGCAGCTGCCAGCCGTCCTCGTTGAGCGATATCAGGTGCGGGGTGCCGTCCACGTAGCCGGCCAGGTCCTCCGCCGGCCAGCCGATCTTCAGCAGGAGCTGCTTGAGCTGGCCACGCTGGGATGCGTGCACCACCACGGTTTCGCCGTCGATCCGCGGACCCAGCAGCGGGGCGATCTTCTTTGCCCTGATGACTTCCTCAAGCACGGGGTAGTCGTCCGTCCGCATCACCAGCCCGTGGCGCGGGTCCTTTTCCAGCCGCAGCCGGCCGTACCGGGACATGGTTTCCTCGACGTCGATCAGCAGGGAATGCGGAACCGGAAAACGCGAGTATTTCAGCAGCGCGTCGAGTACCTTTTCCGCGTCCAGCCCGGCGGCGCGTGCGTTCCACAGGCCCAGCGGGGTCAGCCGGTAGCTGTGCATGTGCTCCGGAGCCCGTTCCAGCTCGGCGAAGGGCGCGATGGCATGGCGCGCTTCGGTGGCCAGCTCGTGGTCCACTTCGAGGAGGATGGTTTTGTCGCTTTGGACGATCAGGGGTCCGTCGGTCACGCGGGGGAATCCTTTACTGCCGCAGTTCCTCGGCGGCTTCGATATCGATGATGCGGTGGACGGACAGGACCCGTTCGGTTTCCTTGGCGGGATCGAACACGCGGACCCGGCCCCCGCTGACAGATAGCGGAACAACCACTTCCATGCTGGCATTCCCCAGGCTGTCCACCACGTTCATATGGATCCGCTGCTTCAGCCGGATGGCCCGCTGCAGCGCTTCCAGTCCCAGCTGTGTTGCGGCTTCGCTGCCCGCCGCCGGCCCCGGGGAGTGTCCGACGGCGTCACGCGCCTGCCGCAGGAGGTGCAGCTGGGCATCCACTTCCTCAGCCGCGGGCGCCAGCCGTGGGGCGGTGTAGACGGGGCGGAGGCCCTCCTGCGGGGAGGCAGCGCGACGAAGGTGGGCGGCCGGTTCGGTGCCGTCCACCGATGGAGAGAGGCCCAGGCTGCGGAGAGCGGCGGCAACGTCGCGCTGCGGGGCCGACGACGCCACAACGGTAGGGGCAAGCCTGACCAACCCAAGCTGGGCCGCCTTAGGCCCGGCCAGGAGTTCGGCGAGCATCGCCTCATCGTCGCTTTGGATGAAGCTCGCGGCCTGCCCCACCCGCAGCCTGCCGTGCCGGGAGGCTGTGTCCTCCACCAGGTATTCCAGCGGTTGCGGCACTGCAGTTGCCGAGTGCTCACGCAGGAAGCGCAGCAGGGCGGGGGCGTCGTAGCCGTCGTCTAGCGCCCGCTTGATTGACTCTGCGGAGAACCGGTAGATGGTGGCCGGCCCCTGTCCTTCGGCATCGGCCATGACCAGCAGCTTTTCCGTGAGCGCGGGGGCCAGGTAGCCCGGCGCGACGGCGGTAAGGTCCGCCTGCAGCAGCACGTGGTTCAAGGCTGCCGGCAAGTGCTCGCCCAGGATGGCAAGGGCGGCGTCGGGGTTGTCTTCGGCGAACGCGCTTCCCAGCTGGCTCAGCGCGCCCGAGCCCACCAAGCCCAGCAGCTCGGCCTCGGCCAGGACGCCGCGGATCAGGGAACTGAACCGCCTGGCCATCCGCGGCTGCGACCACTCCGCCCGCTGGAGGACCGCGGCGGCATCGAGCACCGGGGCAGCGCCGTCCGGAGCGGATGCTTCGCAGGTGAGTTCATGCAGGATTTCCAGGATGCGTTTACGGACCACGGGGGCATCGGGCCGCTGCGCCCCGGCGGACAGCGCTGCGATGGTGATGCCGGACGCGGACCGGGTGGCCGGCGTGCCGGGCGATGTACTGACTGGCTGGCCCACCATTGACGGGACGCGCTCGCTGGCAAGCCAGGCGTTGACCAGCCACAGCCATTGTTCCTGCCTCGGCAGGATGAGCCACTCGAGCTGGGGCGGCTGCACCCAGGACGACGAGTCGACATCGAGGCGGATCAGGCCGGCCAGGCCGCACAGTTCGAGCAGCAGTCCCACTGCGCCCTGGTCGATCCGTAGCTGTTCGGAAAGGCGGCGCATTTCGCGCACCCCCACCCCGCCGCTGCGCAGGGTGGCCAGCGGCTGTTCCCGGACGGCGTGCAGCAGTTCGGAGACAAGCCTGAGGGTTTCCGAGATAGCGCTCAGCGCGGCGTTCCGTCGCAACGCCGCGGTGGTCCGGCCGAGCTCCGGGACCGGCGGTGCAAGCGTGAAGTCATCGATGATGGCGCCGCCGCGAAGCGCCAGCCCCACGCCGTGCGGCAACTCGACGTGCGCGGCGTCGAGCGGGACAAGCAGCCCGCGGGCAAGGAGCCAGTCCACCGGGCCGACGTCGGCCGGTTCCGTCAGGACCGATGCCTTCCGTTGCGCCTGGGGGACGGCACCCATGGCCCAGTTCCGGAACCTGGCGAGCAGCGCCGTCGTCCGTTCCGGGGCCGCGGCGAGAATGTCCTGCAGCGCGTCCGGGGATGATGTCCAGTGTTGGAGCGCCAGCGCCGCTTCCATGGGGGTGGTGGCATCGTGGATGGCGAAGCCGCTGCGGTGCAGTTCGGCGACCAGCGGCACTGCCCGTTGGGCGAAAGCCGGTTGGAGTCGGACCAGTTCCGTGTAGCTGCGGCCCAGGCCGGCCGGGTAGATTCCCACCACGTCCTTGAGTGCGCCCGCCGGGAGGTAGAAGGATTGCCCGGAAGCTGCGGGCGGGGTGCCATGCGGCGCTGCGGCCGGGTGCACCAGGGCGAGTTCCTGCAGGGTGCCAAGGATCTGCTGGACGGTGGCCAGGGACGAACCCGGGATCAGTTTTTGCAGGACCTCCGCGGACGCGCTGTGGCCGGTGTCCGTGTTGGTGCACAGGTGCAGGGTTTCAAGCACCTGCATCTGGGGCCGGTTGAGCCGTTCAAGGGCGCGCTGGACGCTGACGCGCGAGCTGGCCCGGGCCGCAAGTGCCGCGAAGTCCGGAACGGAGGGGGAGATCAGGTCCGGCCGCGCGGCGAAAAGTGCCCGCAACGAGTCGTCGCTGCGTGCCTCCAGTTCCTTGCCGAGCGCACGAATGAGGGACATCAGTTCAACGTTACCGCGGCTCCCGCCTTCCCGCCCGCCGCCGGGCGGCGACACCATCCAGGACCAGCAGGAGCATCAGGATGAAGGCCACCGGGAGGCCATACAGCGCGGAGTACGTGACCCAGGTGGGAGCGACGGACCCCGAGAAGGCAAGGGCCATGACCGTTCCCACAGCTACCAAGGAAAGCAGGGCGATAACAGCTGCGAGCACCATCAGGGGCCGCCGGAAACGCAAGGGTGTCATGGACGCAACGCTACAGCGGCCTCCGGCGTGCCGCTAAAGCGCGGGGCTTGCGCCCGGGGCGGAACAGTACCGCCGGAAGCATGATTAGGGCATGCGGCAGGATAACCTTGAAGCATACAGACCAACACGGTTTGCTGGTGCCATACCTTGAACCCGCACAAGAATGCGGACGCGGTGGCATCTGGCCGTGTCTCATGACAGCAGAACGAAGAAGGTTGATTACGTGCCTACCGGCAAGGTCAAGTGGTATGACAAGGACAAGGGCTTTGGGTTCCTCGCGGGCGAGGACGGCCAGGAGGTCTTCCTGCCCAAGTCGTCGTTGCCCGAGGGTGTAACGGAGCTCAAAGCCGGCACCCGCGTGGAGTTTGGCGTGGCGGACGGACGTAAGGGCGCGCAGGCCCTGGGCCTGCGGGTGCTGGATAAGACCCCGTCCATTGCCAAGGCAAAGCGTCCCAGCGCCAAGGACCTCGCGCCGT
The DNA here is from genome assembly GCF_030944625.1 of Arthrobacter sp. SLBN-112. NCBI lineage: Bacteria > Bacillati > Actinomycetota > Actinomycetes > Micrococcales > Micrococcaceae > Arthrobacter > Arthrobacter sp. SLBN-112. Next base: position 4,326,948 of record NZ_JAUSXY010000001.1, on the reverse strand, counting down.
TGGTGCAGGACCTGGTGAGCGTCCTGGACAACCTGTCCGGGACGCTGTCCAAAGGCAAGTACCCGGACGGCAACAAGGGCAAGGCAATTGCGGCCGCCCTGCGCAAGGTTGCCGACGAGCTGGACGTTTAGGCGCCGATGAACCCCCAAGCTGAACAACCGGGCGTGGCCCCGCAGGAGCAGGCTGCCAAGGCTGCGCCAAAGCGCAAGGCCGGGGTGCCGGTGTGGCGGACGGGCAAGCCTGACGCGTTCCTGGCTGCCGCCGTTGATACCGCCCGGGCCGCAGTTGAGGGCATCACCACGGCCGCCACCATCGGGCCGCACCTGGGTGCCAAGAGCGAGGGCGACCGGCTGGTCACGCACTTGTTCGAGTCCAGGCTGCCTGGCTACGGTGGCTGGCAATGGTACGCGGTGCTGACCCGCAATTCCCGCTCCAAGGTGGTTACCGTCGATGAGTTGGGCCTGCTGCCGTCCGAGGAATCGATCCTCGCCCCGGAGTGGGTGCCGTGGGCCGAACGCGTTCGCCCCGAGGATGAGCAGCAGCAGGAGCCTGAACAAGGGCGGCAGGATGAGCCGTCCGCAGTGGAGCAGGGGCCAGCGGATGAAGAGCCTGCCGACGACGACGCGGAGCCTGAGGACTAGGCAAGGACTTCCAGCCAACAAGCAAAAGGCGCCGTCCGGTTAACCCCGGGCGGCGCCTTTTAGTGTGTCTGGACTACTTGCGGAGCTCGCCCACCACGTAGTCGATGCTGGACAGCAGCGCCGAGACGTCGCTGGGCTCGATGGCCACGAAGGTGGCGATGCGCAGCTGGTTGCGGCCCAGCTTCCGGTAGGGCTCGGTGTCCACGATGCCGTTGGCACGCAGGACCTTCGCCACCGTGGCCGCGTCAACCGACTCGTCAAAGTCGATGGTGGCGATGACGTTGGAGCGCTCCTCGGGGTTGGCGACGAACGGGGTGGCGAACTCCGAGGCGTCAGCCCAGCTGTAGATGCGGCCGGCGGAGTCGGCAGTGCGGGCGCACGCGAAGTCCAGGCCGCCGTTGGCGTTCAGCCACTGGACCTGTGCGTCCAGGGTCACCAGCGTGGACAGGGACGGGGTGTTGTACGTCTGGTTCAGCCGCGAGTTGTCGATGGCCGTCTGGAGATCCAGGAAATCGGGGATCCAGCGGCCGCTTGCCTTGATGCCAGCGGCGCGCTCGAGGGCGGCGGGGGAGAACAGGCCAAGCCAGAGGCCGCCGTCGGAGGCGAAATTCTTCTGCGGGGCAAAGTAGTAGACGTCGCTCTCGGCAACGTCCACGTCCAGGCCGCCGGCAGCGGAGGTGGCGTCCACCAGGACCAGGGCGTCCTGGTCCGCGCCCGGCACCCGCTTGACCGGGGCGGCGACGCCCGTGGAGGTCTCATTCTGCGGCCACGCATAGACGTCCACGCCGGCTTCAGCCTGCGCTGCGGGGTGGGTGCCCGGCTCGGACTTGATGATCGAGGACGCTTCCAGGAACGGTGCCTTGTTGGTGGCGGAGGCAAACTTCGAGCCGAACTCGCCGAAGGACAGGTGCTGGGCTTTCTTCGCCACGAGGCCGAAGCTGGCGACGTCCCAGAAAGCGGTGGAGCCGCCGACGCCGAGGACTACCTCGTAGCCCTCGGGAGCACGGAAGAACTGGCTGAGCCCTTCGCGGACGGAGCCCACCAGGTTCTTGACGGGGGCTTGCCGGTGGGACGTGCCGAGAATGGTCTTGGACGCAGCGGACAGGGCATCTATCTGTTCCGGCCGGACCTTTGAGGGCCCGGCCCCGAACCGCCCGTCCTGGGGCAGGAGGTTGGCGGGAATCGTGATGCTGGTGTCGCTCACAGGTGCTCCATTCGGCGGGGACGAAAGCTGTGGTCCGGGTGGTGGGTGGCCGGGAGCCGGCCATGGCTGCAGTGCAAACCTCCCCCAATTCTGCCTGAAGCGCACGGGGTGGCGGGAGCGGGCTGCGCCAATGTCCAGCCAATGAGACGCCGCACGCGCCCGCGCCTATTCGGACTAAATCAAAATAGGCTAAACTTTCCCCGGACTACGTCGCGGGAAGAGGCGATACGGTGGGACAACGCAAGGTACTGCGCTCGAGGAGCTGAGCTGGATGACGGATCTGATCGACACTACGGAGATGTACCTCAGGACCATCCTGGAGCTTGAGGAAGAAAACATCGTTGCCCTCCGGGCCCGTATCGCCGAACGCCTGCGCCACTCGGGGCCCACCGTTTCCCAGACCATCGGCCGGATGGAGCGCGATGGCCTGGTTGTCGTCTCCGGTGACAGGCACCTGGAACTGACGGACATTGGCCGCAAGCGTGCCACCGAGGTCATGCGGAAGCACCGGCTGGCCGAACGCCTGTTGGCCGATGTTATTGGGCTGGACTGGGCCTACGTTCACGATGAAGCCTGCCGCTGGGAACACGTGATGAGCGAACGGGTGGAGCGGCGGATCTACGAGATGCTGGGCCATCCCACTGAGTCGCCCTACGGCAACCCCATCCCCGGCCTGGCCGCCTTGGGCGGGCAGCCTGGGCCCGGCTTCGGTGACGGCGCCATCAGCCTGGTGGAAGCAATGAAAGCCTACGGGCCTGCCTCGGGAGTGACCATCAGCCGCCTGGCGGAACCGATCCAGGTTGAACCGGAACTGCTGACCCAGCTCGACGAAGGCGGCATCCGGCCCGGCGCGGCAGTGTCACTCGAACGCGTGGGTGACTACATTTCGGTGCGGGTGGCAGGAATCGAGGGAGCGTTGGAGCTTCCGCCCGAGGTGGCCGCGCACGTCTTTGTCGCCGTGAACCAGGCCTGACACCCCGCTTCCTTTACCCCACGCAGGGGTTTCCACACAAAGATAACGGAATTGTTACCCAGGGTCTTAAGCCCCTATAGTGGAAGCCAGCGTTGATACTTAAGCGTTACCTGATCCGGAGCCGAGCTCTGCCAGCGGACCAGGTGTACGAGTCGTTACTGGCAGAGGCGGGGGAACCACAACCGGCAGCGGGGGACTGCCTTGGGGTGAAGTCCGTCAGCAGCAAGCCTCTCCAGTGAAGGATTCCTCCGGGGATACTCCTGCGCAGAAGTTTGCCCATGGCGGGCCGGGTCTTTGATCTCTCTGACCCGAATCCGACAGCTAACTCCGCAGGCGATTCCAGAGAGGAACCCTTCTTGACCATGCAGACCTCCCGGGGCCGCCGTCGCGCCGCCGGCCCCCCTGAGGCACCCCGGGTTGTCGAAGTCGCCGCTGCGGAGCGCCCCCGTGACCCCCAGCGGGATGCGCGCCGCCGCAGGGGTCCATTCCGGCAAATCACCGACTTTGCTGCGGCCAGCGGCATCGGCCAGAAGGCTGGCATCGCCCTCGCCGCCACCGGCCTGGTGCTGACCGTGACCATGCCGGCCACAAGTCCCGTCATGGCGACGGACGCAGCCGGCACAGTACCCCAGGCTGCCTCCTCCGTCAGCCCCCAGCCCCAGATTTCCGCCGATGTGGGCGCCCAGATCGACTTCAGCCGCTCGGCCGTCGTGACGCAGGCAGACCCGGACGGAAAGCTGAAGCAGTTGCTGAGCGCCCAGTCGGCCGGATCGGTAAGCCGGGCCGCCTCCGCCGGAACCCTGGCCGCCCCGCTGGCATCCCTGGTTACCGCTTCGCCCTTTGGCTACCGGGTCAGCCCCATTACCGGGGGCACCGGAGACTTCCACCGCGGACAGGACTTCGTGGCACAGTGCGGGACGCCCGTCCTGGCAGCCGCGACAGGAACCGTGACCTTCGCCGGCTGGCACCAGTTCGGCGGGGGAAACCGGGTGGTCATCGACCACGGCAACGGCCTGGAGACCACGTACAACCACCTCTCGTCCTTCAACGTCAAAGTGGGCCAGACGGTCTCCCGCGGCGAAGTCGTGGCACTGAGCGGGACCACCGGCGCTTCCACCGGCTGCCACCTGCACTTCGAGGTGCAGGTCAATGGCGAAGTGGTCGATCCCATGGGCTGGTTGTAACCGAATGATTGCGCACTCTCAGCTCACAGTGACGAGCCGTGACCTGAATGTGACATTGAAGCAAAACTGCTGTACCGTCTAACTCGCGTCAACTTTTCCGAAGTTGACGCTCTTGAGTGGATTGCCTAACTCTGCCACCGCTCAAGGTCCGTTCGCATTTCATCGTCTGGCAGGGGCGGGGGAACCAATTTTGGCCTTCTGCATTGTGGAAGGCCTTGGGGTTAAGTCATGAGCTTCCCAGGAAGCAAAGTGGCCGGGTGACTCCCATCCGAATCCGACAGCTCACCTCGCAGGCATTGGGAGAGGCTACCTTCGTGTCTTCACGCCATAATTCCGCGCGCCACCGTGCGCAAACGGTTCGGGCCAACCCTTTGGACGCTGTGTCCAAGGCCGTGAGCGCCAATGCCGGGACCGTCGGCCGCCAGGCTGCCGTCGTGGCAGCGGCTTCGGGCCTCATCCTGAGCATGGGCCTGCCGGCCACCGCAGCGGACACCACCGCTGGTGTCTCCGCCTCCACGGAGTCCGGCTCGGCGCAGACCGCCCTTGCTGTCACGGCAGCCCCCACCGCCACCGTTTCCTTCGAGCGCCCCGTGGTCAAGACCACCGCTGCTCCTAAGGTGGAAACGGTGCGTACCCAGTCCACTGCGTCAGCGGACCGAACCGCCAATGCTGCCGGCCAAGAGGCGTCCACGGCCGGGCAGGCAGTGGAGACCGTTTCTTCCGCGGCCACCTCGGGCATCGCCGCGATCGCCTACACCGGCATCGGCCACCCCTACGTCTGGGGCGGCACCACCCCCAACGGCTGGGACTGCTCCGGGTTCGTCCAGTGGGTTTACGCCCAGGCCGGGATCAGCATCCCCCGCACGAATGCGTGGAGCATCATGACACCCACGTCCACCCCCCAGGCGGGTGACCTTGTTGTCCAGAACGGCGGCGCGCACGTCGGCATCTACGTCGGCAACGGCATGATGATCAGCGCGCTCAACCCGTCGCAGGGAACCATGCTCCACTCGCCTGCAGCAACCGGTACTTCCACGTACTACCACCTGAACAAGTAGTTCTTGGGCTCCCGGCTCCAAGGGCTATTTCTTTGCCCAAAGCTTTCTCGCTAGAAACCACATCCCCGTTCGGGATGCGCCGGCGTACCCCCAAGATGCCGGCGCATCCAACCCCCTCGGACAGGCCACCGCGGTCCAGAGGAAAACGAAAGAGAGAACTGATGACGACTCGTGCTACCGCACGGCACCGCGCCGAGGTCACCAAAACCAACTCGATCGCAATTATTGCCAAGGCTGTCAGCGACAACGCCGGCGGCATGGGCCGCCAGGCCGCAGTGATCGCTGCAGCTTCCGGCCTCGTCCTGACCAGCGGCATTGCCGCGAACGCTGCCGACACCAACGTCAAGCGCGACTCAGCTCCGGCATCCGCCATGGAAGTTGAATCCGCCGTCGACGCTCCGATTTCGGCGGCTTCCACCATTGCCATCAGCTTCGAGAAACCCGCCGTTACCACCACCCCGGCTCCGGCTCCTGAGCCCGAGGTTGCGGTGCAGGAAGCCGCACCGGCCCCTGTTGCCCAGACCGTCGCCGCTCCGAAGGTCACGGCCAAGGTTGCAACTGCGGCTGCCACGGCTGCTCCCGCCGGCCAGGTTTCCGCCAGTGGAAAGGGTGCTGCCATCCTCTCCGCTGCCTACGCGCAGCTCGGCGTGCACCAGGACTGCACCATGCTGGTGACCAACGCACTGGCTGCAGTCGGTATCCACTTCCACGACTGGCCCGCCGGCTACCTGTCCTTGGGCGACACCGTGCCTGCTTCCCAGGCCCAGCCCGGGGACCTGATCTACTACGCCGACGGCGGCGGAGGAATGGCGCACATCGCTGTCTACGCCGGAAACGGCATGGCGGTCCATGGCGGCTTCAACGGCAATGACACCGTTGTGTTCAGCGCCAACGTTGGCTCCGGACCGGTTTTCATCCGCGTCAGGTAAGCACCGCAGCGCGCCGCCCACCCGCGGCGCCGGAGCGTTTCCCGGGAAAGACCCCTGCCACTGCGGCGGGGGTCTTTCCCGTTAACGCCAGCCATTGCGCTGCATCGCAACTCTCGCCATGGCCGGCGCACAGGCCTCCTCGTGTGCCGATTACCTGATATTGCATTTCTCTGTTTACTCTTGTGATGTCGATCCATAGCCCGGACATGCCGAGGGCAGCCGGCCCTCGTGCCCCTGACGGGTGCGGCCGTGAAGAGGTACGTGCATGCGCACTCTCGTTCTGAATGCTGGATATGAACCGCTGGCGGTTATCACCTTCCGTCGGGCGCTGGTGCTCGTGCTGACAGGCAAGGCGAGCGTGGTGGCCGAGGGGGATGATCCCGTGGTGGGCCCCACTGACGTCCTGGGCCGCCCATCCGTGATCCTCCTGAACCGGTACATCCGCCCCCGGTATAACCATTCAACGGCCGTCAGCCGCCGGGGCGTGCTCCGGCGTGACGGTCACAAGTGCGCGTATTGCGGAAAGGCAGCGCACACAATCGACCATGTCCATCCAAAATCGCGGGGCGGGGCCGATTCCTGGGAGAACCTGGTGGCTGCCTGCCTGCGGTGCAACAACCTCAAGGGCGACCACACCCCCGGTGAGATGGGCTGGACCCTGCGCTTTGTGCCCGAGCCGCCGCACGGAACCATCTGGCAGATCAAGGAATTGGAGAAGCCAACCCCGGCCTGGGACCCCTTCCTGCTTCCGGAGCGCGCTGCCTGACCATCGTGCGCCCGGGGCGGTTGCTGTTCGTTAGGCTGGGGTAGTGCAAGCGGCCCCTTTGATCTTTGACGCCCTGATCCTGGCGGGAGGGCGGTCATCACGCTTGGGTGGCGTACCCAAGCAATCGCTGGTTCTCGGGGGAAAAACCCTTCTGGAGCGGACCCTCGACGCGGCCGCCGGTGCCCGCCGCACCGTGGTGGTCGGTGATGTTGGCTCCCTCCGCGATCACCCGTCCTCCGCATCGACCGCCGGTGCCCCGCCCACCCACTCCCTGCCGCCCGGCGTCCTGACCTGCCGGGAGGAACCCGCGTTCGCCGGTCCCGCGGCCGGGATCTCAGCCGGCCTTGCTGCCCTTGCCGAACATGGGGGAGGCGCCCCCTTTACCTTGGTGCTGGCCTGCGATATGCCGCTGGCATCCGAGGCGGTGGCGGTGCTGCGGGACGCGGTGGTTGCTGCTGCCGATGGCCGGGGCGCCATGGCCTGCTCGACTGACGGCAGGGAACAGCAGCTGGCCGCCATTTATAACACGAGCGAGTTAAAACAGTCATGCGAGGAATTGGCTGGGCGGAATGCTTTAGTGAACGGTTCCGTAAGGGCCCTCCTTGCTAATCTGGACGTGCAGCTTGTCACAGTCCCCGCCGGGTCCACTGCCGATGTGGATACTTGGGGTGACGCTGCCGCGCTGGGGATCGCCGCCGGGAGCCAGCGTGAAGACCAAGACCAAAGCGTGCGGAGCCAACGTGGGAGGCAAGTCGTGAAAAGCCAGGACGAAACGCTGGAGGAATGGTGCAGGGCCCTGCTCCAGGCGTACAAGCTTGAGGACGTCCAGGTAGACGTGAACGCAGTGCTGGCCCTTGCCGGCGTCGCCGCCCACGCCGTTGTCCGGCCGGCTGCTCCACTTACCACCTTCATCGCAGGCTTTGCCGCGGGCCTGGCCGCCGCACCCGGCAGGGAGATGGACAGCGCCTCCATGGACGCGGCAATGGCCGTGGCACGTTCCCTGGCCGCCGACTACGACAATGAAGCTGCCGCCGGGACCCCCGGCGAATGACGGCAGAACCCCGCGACTGGCCGGAGGTTCCACCCGCTGACGGGCAGGAAGTGCCACAGGGGACAACTGGGCAGGAATCAGCCGGGCCGGGAACAACAGTGCCGGACGCGGCCGAAACCGGCCACGGGCATCACCTGGCGCACACCTGGGAAGAAGCCAGGCAGGCCGCGTTCGATGCAGCCACCCCGATTCCGCCAGGGCCGGTGCCCTTGCGCATGGCCCTCGGCCGCAGGCTCGACCAGGACATCCTCGCGCTCCAGGACATGCCGCACTATGCCTCTTCAGCCATGGACGGTTGGGCGGTTAACGGCAGCGGCCCTTGGATTCCAGTGGACCCGGGCATCCGCCTGGCCCCGCACCAGGCAAGCGTCATCGTCACGGGAGGCCTGATTCCGGCGGGGGGCAAGGCGGTCCTGAGGACCGAGAACGCTGTCCTGGCCAAGGATGATGAAGGACTCCCGCTGCTGATGACCGGTGGAAAAGCACGCCCCGGCGAACCCCGCGCCGGCGAGCACATCAGGAAAGCGGGCGAGGAGGCCCTGGCAGGGGACGTCCTGGTCAAGGCCGGCGTTGACCTCAACCCTGCACACCTGGCACTGGCCGCAGTGGCCGGCTACGACGAACTCCAGGTCCAGGGAAAGCCCGTAGTGCGCCTGGTCCTGACAGGCTCCGAGGTGGTGGAAAAAGGCACTCCGGATCCCGGCCAGGTGCGCGATACCTTCGGCCCGCAGTTGCAGGACGTTGTAGCCATGCTGGGCGGCATACCGGGCGGTCAGCAGCGGATCGGGGACTCCTACGAAGAGTGGCTTGCGGCGCTCGAAGATGTCGTGCCGGAGGTACCGGACGCGCCGGACCTGCCGGCCGACGTCGTAATCACCACCGGAGGGACCGGGCGCTCCGGAACGGACCACTTCCGGCGGGCGGTTGCTGAACTGGGCGGCCGGCTGGTCATTGACGGCGTGGCCATGCGTCCGGGGCACCCCGCCGTCCTCGCCGAACTGCCGGACGGCCGCTTCGTCCTGGGCCTCCCGGGCAACCCGCTCGCGGCCATGATGGCACTCTCCACCGTGGGCGCCCCGCTCCTTGCCGCGCTGGGCCACACCGTCATGCCCTCCGTGCAGGAGGTGCCGTGCGGCACCATGATCGAGCCGGATCCCGGTCGCACCCGGCTGATGCCGTTCCGGTTGCTGTATGGCATGGCATCGCCCGCCCAGCACACGGGACCCGGCATGATGCGGGGGCTGGCTGCCGCCGACGGGGTGCTGGTGGTACCTCCGCACGGCGTGCAGCTGGGGGAGTCGGTACCGGCTTTCGCGCTGCCCTGGGGCCCGACTATCCCGTCGCCTGGTGGCGCGGCGGCCAAAGCCAAGCCCCGGAGCACCGGACGGACCGGACAGACCAAGGGCAAGCCTGTACCCAGCGGCCCCGTGGACTGGAGTGCGCTCCTGGGCTGAGTCGGGCCCCGATAGTGCCATGATGGAGTCATGACGAGGCAGGCTGGAATATGGGACGCGTAACGCAGCGCCGAAAGGTGCACAAGTACGTTCTGGACGGTTCGCCGAGCGCCCTGGAGTACCCGGTCCGCCACCGCGAAGACGTCCTTGCGGTGGAGGAGCCGCTGGAAATCCGGCTCGGCAGGCTGTCCTTCTCGGTGACCATGCGGACACCCGGGGACGATTTCGACCTGGTGGCCGGATTCCTGGTGTCCGAAGGCGTCATCTGGTCCGCGGAACAACTGGTGTCCCTGCGCTTCTGTGCCGGCGAGGACGAGGACGGCGTCCAGACGTTTAACGTTGTGGAGGCCCAGCTGCGGCCGGATGTCAAGGTTCCGGACACCGGGCGGAACGTCTACACGTCCAGCTCCTGCGGCATCTGCGGAACAGACTCCATTGATGCGGTCCAAAAGTCCTCGCACTTCAGCCCGCAGGCGGATCCGCTGACAGTAGATGCGGCAGTCCTGGCATCCCTGCCCGGACTGCTGCGGAAATCGCAGCGCCTCTTTGACGATACCGGCGGAGTCCATGCGGCGGGCCTTTTCAGGATTGGGGACGACGGCGAGCCGCGGCTCCTGTGCTTGCGCGAGGACGTGGGCCGGCACAACGCGGTGGACAAGGTGGTGGGGTGGGCGTTGCGCGAAGGCCTCCTGCCGCTGAGCGGCACCGTCCTGCAGGTGTCCGGCAGGGCGTCCTTCGAGCTGGTGCAGAAGGCATCCCTCGCGGGTATTCCCGTCCTGGCAGCCGTCAGCGCCCCGTCGAGCCTTGCCGTGGAGCTGGCCGAGGCCAACGGGCTGACCGTGGCAGGCTTCAGCCGGGGCACGAGCTTCAACGTCTACTCCGGCGATTCCCGGATCCTGCGGCCGGAAGCTGCCGTCCCCCGTGCCTAGGGGGGACAACTCCCTCCTTGAGGGGTTGGTTGCGGGCAAGCCAGCAGGTAGATTTGTCCATCGAATGGACACGATGATCCAGTTTCAAACTTAAAGAGGGCCCATATTGCATGACGACCGCAGGATCACGGAAGTCCGCCTGGCAAGGTTTGTGCGCGAGCGCATCACCCCAGCCGTCTACACCAGGACGGTCCCGCTTGCCCTGAGCAGCTGGGAGGTCCCCGGCGAACCGGTCCCCGCCCTGGAGGCGATGCGGCAGCAGTTCCAGCCGCAGGAACACGCCGCGCCGTGGGGCAGGCCGTGGGGGACCACGTGGCTGCGGCTGCAAGGAGAGGTACCGGAATCGTGGGGCGGCGGCCCTGACACCGCCCTGGAAGTGGTGGTGGACCTCGGGTTCACCACGGAGGCGCCCGGGTTCCAGTGCGAGGGACTCGCCTGGCGTTCAGACGGATCCATCATCAAAGCGATCTCACCCCGCAACCAATACATCCCGCTGAAGCTCCTGGGCAGCGGCCTGGCAGTGGATTTCTACGTGGAGGCGGCCGCGAACCCGGACATGGCGCAGGGCTGGACCTTCGCGGCCACCCCGCTGGGCGACAAAGCAACCGCCGGGGGAGCGCCGCAGTACCGGCTCGGGACCATTGCCATCGCTGAACTGAACCAGTGCGTGTGGGAACTCCAGCAGGACATCTGGACCCTGGCCGGCCTGATGGAGCAGCTGCCCTTGGAACTGCCCCGCCGCCACGAGATCCTCCGGGCGCTGGAACGCATGATGGACGTGATGGACCCGGACGACGTCGCCGGGACGGCGTCGGCAGGGCGTGAAGCGCTCGCCGACGTCCTGCGCCGGCCGGCGTACGCGTCTGCCCACCAGCTGGTTGCCACGGGGCATGCCCATATTGACTCCGCCTGGCTATGGCCGGTCCGGGAGACCGTCCGCAAATGCGCCAGGACGTTCTCCAACGTGGTGGCCCTGATGGACGAAGACCCGGACTTCGTCTTCTCCTGTTCCTCGGCCCAGCAGCTGGCGTGGATCAAGGAATACTACCCGGAGTTGTTCGGACGGATCCGCGAGAAGGTGCGTGCCGGCCAGTTCGTTCCGGTCGGCGGCATGTGGGTGGAATCCGATACCAACATGCCGGGCGGCGAAGCCATGGCCAGGCAGTTCGTGGAAGGCAAGGGCTTCTTCCTCTCGGAGTTCGGCATCGAGTGCAGGGAGGCCTGGCTGCCGGACTCGTTCGGGTACAGCGCGGCGCTTCCCCAGATCGTCAAAGCGGCAGGCAGCCGCTGGTTCCTCACGCAGAAGATCTCCTGGAACCAGACAAACAGGATGCCCCACCATACCTTCAATTGGGAGGGCATCGACGGCACCCGGCTTTTCACCCACTTCCCCCCGGTGGACACGTACAACTCGGACCTCAGCGGCCGCGACCTGGCCCACGCCGAGCGCAACTACCGGGACCATGGACGCGGCACCGTGTCACTGGTGCCGTTTGGCTTTGGCGACGGCGGTGGCGGTCCCACGCGGGAGATGCTGGCGGCCGCTGCCCGCACCCGGGACCTGGAAGGATCCCCCAAGGTGCGGGTCGGGTCCGCGGAGAGCTTCTTCCGGCAGGCCGAGGACGACTACCAGGCGTTGCCCGTCTGGGTGGGCGAAATGTACCTGGAGCTGCACCGCGGCACCTACACCAGCCAAGCGCGGACCAAGAAAGGCAATCGCCGCAGCGAGCACCTGCTGCGTGAGGCGGAGCTGTGGTGCGCCACGGCTTGCATCCGTACCGGCGGTGATTACAAGTACCCCGCCGTGGAACTCCAGCGGCTCTGGCAATTGGTGCTGCTGCAGCAGTTCCACGACATCCTGCCAGGCAGCTCCATTGCCTGGGTGCACCAGGACGCCGAGCGGAACTACCAGGCCATCGAAACCGCCCTTGAAGCGATCATTGGCCAGGCGGCATCAGCCATGCTGGGCCAGGGCGAACGGCAGTTCCTGCTCAATGCGGCCCCGCATTCGCGGCAGGGTGTTCCGGCGCTGGCCGCAGCCGAGCCCGTCGCCGCGCCGGAAGCCGTGCAGGCCACCGAGGACGGCGACTGCTGCATCCTGGACAACGGCATCATCCGCGCCGTGGTGGACGCGGACGGACTTCTGGTTTCCCTGCGCGACCATGCCACCGGCCGCGAAGCAATCGCCCCCGGCCAGCGCGGCAACCTGCTGGAGCTGCACCGGGACACGCCCAACGAGTGGGATGCCTGGGACATCGACGAGTTCTACCGGCGCAACGTCACCCCACTGCTCCACGCGGAATCGGTCCGTCTGGCCAGTGAAGGAGGGAACGCCGTCGTGGTCGTGGAGCGGCTGGCTGGTACCTCGCCGCTCACGCAACGCATCACACTCGCGCCCGGAAGTCCCTCATTGGAAATTACCACCACTGTGGACTGGCAGGAGCGCGAAAAGCTGCTCAAACTGGGCTTCGCCCTGGATGTGAGGGCCGACCGGTCGGCGGCGGAAACCCAGTTTGGCCATGTCTTCCGCCCCACCCACACCAACACCTCCTGGGAGGCGGCGAAGTTCGAAATCTGCGCCCACCGGTGGATCCACGTGGGCGAACCCGGCTATGGCGTGGCTGTTTCCAACTCCTCCACGTACGGCCACGATGTGGGCAGGAGCGTCAGGGAATCCGACGGCGGAACCACCACGACGGTGCGTTTGTCCCTGTTGCGGGCACCCAAGTTCCCCGACCCCGACGCCGACCGCGGCCGCCACGAAATGACCGTGGCCATCCGCCCGGGCGCGGGCATCGCCGACGCCATCGAGCAAGGGTACCGGACCAACCTGGCGCCCCGGCTGGTGCGCGGCGCGGCACCGGTGGAGCCGCTGTTCACCGTCAGCAATCCGGCAGTGGTGGTCGAGGCGGTCAAGTTTGCGCAGGACGGTTCCGGTGACGTGGTGGTGCGGCTTTACGAGTCCCTGGGACAGCGCTCCGCCGGGCGGATCGCCGCCAACTTCCCCATCCGGGGAGTCGTGTCCACAGATCTCCTGGAGCGGGCGGCCGAGGCGCCTGGAGTTGTGCCTGGCGAAAGCGGGGCCGGGCTCAGTCTCCGGCCCTTCCAGCTGGTCACCCTGCGCTTCGCCCGGCAGTAGCGTTTGCAAGGGCAGGCACACGGCCCTTAAACAGGCTGAGTGGGGGCGGTCCCCAACGATCCGCCACCACTCATCCCCCCAATGTGTGCAAAGGCATCCGGGACGGCCGGCGATTCAGAATTTATCCCCGTTCAAAAACGCTTGGCCTGCCCACCTTCACACATTCATGATTGTGTCACACACTAATGATTTTGTGAAAGTGGAAGAAGGTTACGTTTCGGTAGATGTCTTCCGGGCCCTCATCTGGCCGTTGACCACCCTGGCCGTCCAGATCAGGGCAAGCCCGAAGACGTAGCAGAGTATTGCGGAGTAATTGATGATGAATTCCACGGCATTCAGTGCCGGCGGGATCAAAGGAAAGAGCAGCGTCAGGGCAACGGCTGCACCGCCCAGGGCCAGCAGCGCGGCGGCTATCCGCACCAGGACGGGCAGGCGTTCCTGCACTGCGCGCACCATGGGCGGCACAAGGGCCAGTGCAACGAACGCCGGGTACGCCCGGCCGGCGGCGCCGTAGTACTCGACGAGCGCGTAGTGGCGTCCATCCTTGGCGGAAATGGCCATCAACCCGGCGGAGGAGCCCGCAGTGTCCATCAGCAGGAACAGCGCAACCATCACAGCCGAGATGGTGAGCAGGACCATGACCCCGGTTTTGCCCGTGATCAGCCGGTAGGCGCCGTCCGCGCCGAAGCCCCTGGAGACGCGGACGCCCAGGAAGAAAATGGCGCCGAAGACGACGAAGCGAAGCAACAGATTGGCCAGGTTGATCCCGCCCATGGCCTGGTCGATGACCAGGTAGGGGCCCTGGATGCTCAGCAGGATGGCAAGCGTCATCAACGCGAAGATGCCGAACAGGGAGCGGTTTTCGCCGCGGAGGGCGCTGGGAATGCGCGCTGCCGCGACAAGTCCGCAAATGGCCAGCGTGCTCCACTGGAGGGTCTCGATCATCCCAGGTTCTCCCATATTTTTTCCGTTTGCGCCTGGTCCTGTTCATGCCGGCGCAGCACTTTGCCCAGAGCCTGCAGCCTGTCTCCCGCGAGCACGGTGAGTTCTCCGTCGGAGAGGCTGTCCAGGGCGGCCTGCCGGGCCCCCGCCGGCCAGCCGGCCTCCTCCTCGGTGACGAGTCCCGTTACCACCAGGCCGCCCACCGGGCCCACTCCTGCAGCCACGGCGGTGGCCATGGCGAGTTCGGGGGAAAGCCGGTTGGCGGTCAGCTGGGCGGAATAGTTTTGCGGAGCAACCCCGGTGCTGGCCGATACCCGCTGCCGGACCTCGCCGTCGTCGATCGCATCAACCCAGTTCTTTACCGACGTGGCGTGCGGGGCAGGGCCAAGGACAGGTGTGGAAGCTCCCTGGTCCGGGCCCATTGCGGAGCGTGCCAAAAGGGCCCGGAGGAGGTCGGCCGTGGAAATCTGGCTTACCAGCTCACACTTGGTGGGCGGGCGTGGCGGACCCGCGAGGACACTGTAGTCGTCGAAGCCGGCGAGCGAAGCGACCGGATTGGCGTGGTAGGCGCGGCTGATGCTGACCACCGTGTTGACTGCCACCTTTCCCCGGACCAGCTGCTGGGCAAGCGTGGTGCGCTTGATCCCGGAAACCCGGCAGACGTCCGCAGTGCTGGCATCGGGGGCGATGCTTTGCAGCCAGCGTTGAAACGCCTTGGCGGGAATGGTCATGAAAAGCCCTCTGCCGAACGGGTGGTGGTGTGGATAACTTTACCGTGCCGGCCGGTGCGCAACCGTGCCGCGGATTTTGCCCGCGCCCCACATTCATCTATAGTTGATGGTCGAGCCCGTTGGTCCGTACACCCCCCAAGTCCGGACCAGCGGGTTCTTTTATGTCCTGCAGCCCCAGCGGCGCCGCGGCCCCGTAACCGCTCCTGCGCCGGCCGCAAATCCGCTGCCCGGGCAGCGGCGAAAGGACGAATCAATGACTGCAACCCTCGTTGCCAAGGACGTCTCCGGCGGCCACGGCCACCGTGTGCTCTTCTCCGGGCTTTCGCTGACGGTAGCCCCCGGCGACGTCGTCGGCGTGGTGGGAGCGAACGGCGCCGGAAAGTCCACGCTGTTGCGCCTCCTCGCCGGCGTGGACCAACCCCAGGGCGGTTCCGTGAGCCTTGCACCGGCGGACGCCTTCATTGGCTGGCTGCCGCAGGAGCACGAACGCATCTCCGGCGAAACCGTGGCCGGTTACATTGCCCGCCGGACCGGCTGCGCGGAAGCCACCCTGCAGATGGAAACCACCGCGGAAGCCCTGGGTTCCGGCGCACCCGGCGCGGATGATGCCTACTCCCGGGCGTTCGACCGCTGGATGGCTTCCGGCGCCGCGGACCTCGATGACCGCATCCCCTCTGTGCTGGCGGACCTCGGGCTGGACGCTGGCCCGGATGCGCTGATGACCGGCCTGTCCGGCGGCCAGGCCGCCCGGGTTGCCTTGGCAGCCTTGCTGCTGAGCCGATTCGACGTGGTGCTGCTCGATGAGCCCACGAACGATCTGGACCTCGCCGGCTTGGCAACGCTGGAGAACTTTGTCCAGGGGCTCCGTGGGGGCGTGGTGCTGGTCAGCCACGACCGCGAGTTCCTGGCCCGCTGCGTGACGCGGGTGGTTGAGCTGGACCTGGCCCAGAACAGCGTGGCCGTTTACGACGGCGGCTACGACGCCTTCCTCGAGGAACGCGCGGTGGCGCGCCGGCACGCCCGCGAGAAGTACGAGGAGTTTGCGGCCACCAAGGCAGACCTGGTGTCCAGGGCACGGACCCAGCGGGAGTGGAGCTCCCAGGGCGTCCGGAACGCCATGAAGAAGAATCCGGACAACGACAAGATCCGGCGCGCCGCCAGCACCGAGTCTTCGGAGAAGCAGGCGCAGAAGGTCCGCCAAATGGAATCCCGCATCGCCAGGCTGGACGCGGTGGAGGAGCCACGCAAGGAATGGCAACTCCAGTTCAGCATCGGCCAGGCACCCCGCTCCAGCGCCGTCGTCGCCACCCTGCGCGACGTGGTCGCCCGCCAAGGTGACTTCACCCTGGGGCCGGTTAACCTCCAGCTCAACGGCGGGGAACGCATCGGGATCACCGGGCCCAACGGTGCCGGAAAATCGACCCTGCTGCGCCTGTTGCTGGGCACCCAGGAACCGGACGACGGCGAGGCCTCCATGGGTGCCTCCGTCGCCGTCGGCGAAATCGACCAGGCCCGCGGGCTGCTGGACGGCGCCCGGCCGCTGGGCGACGCCGTCGAAGCGGTGCTGGCTGACTGGACCGGCGCCGACGTCCGCACGCTGCTGGCCAAGTTCGGGCTCAAGGCGGACCATACCTCCCGGACCGTGGATTCCCTGTCGCCGGGGGAGCGGACCCGGGCCGCACTGGCATTGCTCCAGGCCCGCGGGGTAAACCTGCTGGTGCTGGACGAACCCACCAACCACCTCGACCTGCCCGCCATTGAGCAGCTGGAAGAGGCCCTGGAAAGCTACGACGGCGCGCTGTTGCTGGTCACCCACGACCGCAGGCTGCTCGAAAATGTTCGACTCGACTCACGGTGGCACCTGGAAGACGGAACGGTCCAGGAACTCCACCACACTGCAAGCCAGGAGAAGCAACCATGAGCATGGACCGCGTGGCGTGGAGCTCGCTCTACAACATCAGCACCGCCAAGAGCGGCTCGAAGCCGTTCTCCAAGGAAACCCTGAAGCGGGTGCTGGCCTTTGCCGTCCCGCACAAGGGCAAGCTCATCGCCTTCGTGCTCTCCTCCATCGCTGCTGCCTTTTTGGCCGTGGCCACGCCGGTGCTCGCCGGCCAGGTGGTTGACGCGATCATCGCCAAGGCCAGTGCAGACACGGTGATCTGGCTGGCGGTGCTGATCGCGATCGTGGCCGTCGGTGAGGCCGGGGTGGGGCTGGTGACCCGCTGGCTGTCCTCCACCATCGGCGAAGGCGTCATCGTGGACCTGCGCACCCGGGTGTTCGACCACGTACAGCGCATGCCCATTGCGTTCTTCACCCGGACCCGCACCGGGGCACTGGTCAGTAGGCTCAATAACGATGTCATCGGAGCGCAGTCCGCTTTCGCCGGAACCCTGTCCGGTGTGGTGAGCAACTCGGTGGCGCTGGCCCTGACACTGGCCGTGATGCTCCATACCTCCTGGCTGGTGACCGTGCTGGCCATGGTGCTGCTGCCGATCTTCCTTATCCCGGCCAGGCGAATGGGCTCCAAGCTGGCAGACCTGCGCCGCGAGGCCGCCGCGCACAACGCCGCCATGGGCACCCAGATGACCGAGCGGTTCTCTGCCCCGGGCGCCACCCTGGTCAAGCTGTTCGGCCGCCCGGATGAGGAATCCCGCGAATTCGCCGCCCGCGCCGGACGGGTCCGTGACATCGGCATCCGGATGGCCATGCTGCAGTTCACGTTCGTCACGGCACTGACCCTGGTGTCCGCCCTGGCGCTGGCGCTGGTGTACGGCCTGGGCGGCTGGCTTGCCCTCGGCGGCCAGCTTGCACCCGGTGACGTGGTGGTCCTGGCACTGCTCCTGACCCGGCTCTACGCACCGCTCACGGCGTTATCCAATGCCCGGGTGGAAGTCATGAGCGCCCTGGTCAGCTTTGAACGCGTCTTCGAAATCCTGGACCTGGAACCCTTGATCCAGCAGAAGCCGGACGCCGTGCCGGTGCCCGCCGGGCCGGTGTCGGTCGAATTCGACAACGTCCGCTTCGCCTACCCCTCGGCGGACAAGGTCTCATTGGCGTCGCTGGAGGAAGTCTCCACGCTGGACACCCGCGGCGGCGAGGAAGTGCTGCACGGCATCAGCTTCCGCGTGGACCCGGGCCAGACAGTGGCGCTGGTGGGCTCTTCCGGGGCGGGCAAGTCCACCATTGCCCAGCTGCTGTCACGGCTGTACGACGTCGACTCCGGCGCGGTGCGGCTGGGCGGCGCCATGCCGGGCGCCGGGCTGGACGTGCGGGACGCTACGTTCGATTCGCTGCGCGACACCCTGGGCATGGTGACCCAGGACGGGCACCTGTTCCACGAATCCATCGCCTCCAACCTGCGGCTGGCCCGCCCGGACGCCACGGAGGAGGACATGTGGGACGTGCTCCGGCAGGCACGGCTGGAGACCATGATCCGGTCCCTGCCGGATGGACTGGACACCGTGGTGGGGGAGCGCGGCTACCGGCTCTCCGGCGGTGAGCGCCAGCGGCTGACCATCGCGCGGCTGCTGATCGCCCAGCCGCGGGTGGTCATCCTGGACGAGGCCACGGCCGCGCTGGACTCTACGAACGAAGCCGCCGTCCAGGCGGCCCTGGGCGCCGCGCTCGAGGGCCGGACCGCCGTCGTGATTGCCCACCGGCTTTCCACCGTACGTGCCGCCGATGCCATCCTGGTGGTGGAAGGCGGGCAGATCGTCGAACGGGGAACCCATACCGAACTGCTGGCCGCGGGCGGCCGCTACTCGGAGCTTTACCGGACGCAGTTCGCGGAGGCCACCGCGGTGGCGGAGGAAGCCGTCCCCGAGTTCTAGCGGGGTGGCCGCGCGGCCAGCACGGGCAGGATGTGGTCCGTGAGCAGCGGTGCGAGGTCGCCGGGCAGCGGTACGCCGTCCGTCCCGGCATAGTCCAGCCAGCGGATCTCGGCGATCTCGGCGGCCGGGTTGGCCTGCCAGGTGCCCGGCGCGAGGAAGACGGTGGCCTCGATGTCGGTGGCGGCCTCGTTGGCGGCATCGGCCACCCAGACCCCCATCAGTTCCAGCTCCTGCGGACGGAGGATGATGCCCACCTCTTCGGCCAGCTCGCGGGCGGCGGCCTGGACGGCAGTTTCGCCCGGCTCCGGTTTGCCGCCGGGGTGCATGAACATGGCCGTGCCGCGTTTACGGACTGTCAGGAGCCGCCCGGCGTCATCGAACACGCAGACGGCAGAGACCACAATGCGATCCTTCACGGTGCCTCCCGGACCAGGTGTGAGACCAGCAGCAGGTCCTTGCGGGGGCCGGTCACGTCCCAGCTGTAGCTGAAGCTGTCAGGGCTCAGGCAGGTGTACGACACGCGGTAGGTATCGGGGTCGCACCAGTGCGCGTCCAGGCTGGAGTCCGGGGTGAAGCTCATCCGGTGGAACGGCCGGCCGTCGGGGAAGAACACATCCAGGGCGTCCGGCCGCGTGGACGCTTTCAACACATACTCCCGTGAGGCGGGGCCGGTGAAAGCAGGCCAGCGCATGGTGCCGTCCTCACGAAGGGCAAGGCCGTCGTCGTCCGTGGGGGTGAAGAGCACGACGCCGGTAAAGGTTCCGCGGGTGCCGTCCGACCTGTCCAGCAGGTCACGCTCCACCCGCCAGCGTCCCGGCTGCTCCGGGGCGGCGGGACTGCCCGCCGGGCTGCCCAGGAGGTAGGCGCGAAGGCGGGACTGCGGGGAACGGTGGTTCAAGTGCCCTCGATTGGAATCGAACCAACGACACCGGCTTTAGGAGAGCCGTGCTCTATCCACTGAGCTACGAGGGCGGGCATTCGGCAACCGGCAGGGCCGGTCCGTCCGAACACGGTTACAAGCATACAAGGTGCCGGGCCGTACTACGCTCAAAGCATGAGTCCAGCCCCGACTGCCGCTCCCGCTGCCGCCTACCGGCCGGACACTGCGTCCACCCGGCACTACATCGGCGCCTGGTCTGTGCTGAGCGTGCTGCAGTACTTCCTCGCTGAGGCGGTGGTGGCGATCGCGTGGGCCGGTCCGCGTCCGTACGACCTCCGGACCGGTTACATCAGCGACCTTGGTGCCCTGCATTGCGGGGTCCATGCCGGGCGCCAGGTGTGCTCGCCGCTGAACTGGCTGATGAACGCCTCGTTCGTGCTCCAGGGCCTTGGGCTGCTGCTGGGTGCGGTGCTGCTGACCTCGGGGCTGCTGTGCGTCGCCGCACGGCATGGTGCCAGGGTTGACCGCACGCACCGGAAACCGTTGCTGGCGGCGACAGCGGTCCGCTTGCTTACCGGAGCTGCCGGCGTTGGAACCATGGTGGTGGGCCTGGTCCCCGAAGACGTGGGTTCCCCTTGGCACTACGCCGGCGCCATCACGTACTTCATCTCCGGCGGGGCGGCCCTGCTGGTGCTGGGTTTCCTCTGGCTTCGGCAGACCGGGATGGCGTGGTTCATCCTGATGTGCGGCGGCGTCTCACTGGCGGCCACCGCCACCGGTGGGCTCACCCGCTTGATGGTTCCCGAGCCCGGCACGCTGGAGCGGCTGATGGGTTATCCGGTAACAGTGGGCATGGCCGCGGCCGGGCTGGTCATTGCGCAACGGGTACACCGGCGGCGCAAGGAACGGCGGGCAGCGGCGCGCGCCCGGGCAACAGCTGCCTAACGCTCTTTCCGTTCCCGTTGGTTGACGAATACTGCTGCGGCCCCGGCCAGCAGGCTCAGCACCAAAAGTACCCACCCTGCAATGGTGAGGCCGGATGCCAAGGCAACCTGGCCGGCGTCGGGACCTGCCGTGCCCATCATGGCGTCAATGGCCACGTTGCCGCAGAGGCGGACCACCACAAAGAGCATGGGCAACGCCCACAGCGCCCAGCGCAGCGCTTTCCGTGCAACATTGGTGCCGATGAGCAGCAGCCACGTGAAGCCGAAGATCAGAGGGAAGAGCGTCCCGGCGGTCTTGTGGACGTAGCTCAGCTGGCCCAGGGCGTCACTGTCCATCTGCCCCTGCAGCCGTCCGATGTAGCCGGCGTCGAAGCCGCCCACCAGCGAATCCGGCATGGCCATGCCTTTGGTGAGCTGCGTGAGCTGGTCCAGGGTCAGCAGGTGCAGGTACCAGAACAGGAACAGGCTGGCCACCACACCGGCGATGACAATGAGGGTGCTGTTGCCTTGCGCCTTTTCCGGCGTACGCTCCGTGGTGGGGTTGACCACCGGCGGCAGGTGGTGCTGCGGCACAACCGCGTTGGTGCCGTGCTTCTTGATCCGCTGGGCAGGGGTTTTGGCCATGGCACCATTATCCCGCCCCATAAACTGAAGCCATGACCACCGGCCGACACAGCGCAGCTGTTCTTGACCCTTCCCTGGACGACTACGAACTGGCGGCGGCGCTGGTCCGCGAAGCCGGACAGCTGGCGCTCCTTATGCGCATGGCCGGCCTGGAGTCGGAACAAAAGACGTCCGTCTCGGACGTGGTGACCGCTGCGGACCACGCCGCCGAGGCCTACGTGCTGGAACAGCTGCAGCGCTGCCGGCCGGAGGACGGCATCCTGGGCGAGGAAGGTGCCTCCGTCCAGGGAACCAGCGGCCGGACCTGGGTGATCGACCCCGTGGACGGCACCTACAACTTCTTCCACGGCTCCACCTACTGGTGCTCGGCCATCGCCCTCAAGGATTCCGTCGACGTGCTGCTCGGTGCCGTCTTCCAGCCTGAGGAGGACAAACTCTGGCTCGGCGGCCGGGACCGGGCCGCCACCCGCAACGGCGAACCGCTCACGGTCTTCTCCGACGACGGCGGCAGGCGGAACGCCACCCCGGTGGCCGAACTTGGCGCCGCCACCTACATCCACCCCACGTGGCTGATGGATCCCATGTGTGCCATGCCATGGCACGCGGCAGCGACGTCCGCGGCGTCCCTTCGCATGCTGGGCTCGGGTTCCTGCGACCTGGGCCGCGTGGCGGACGGCCAGCTGGGGTGCTGGTTCCAGCACAGCTGCCCTGAATGGGACTGGTTGCCGGGCAAGGCGATTGTCCGTGCGGCAGGGGGCGCCGTGGACACCGTCCGGATCAACGGCCTGGAGTGGTTCCTGGCTGGAGGAACGACGGCGGTGCGCCAGTTGCGCGCGGCCCTTCAGTCAGGCTCGGTGGCCTAGGCATCACCGGGGTACACAGCCCGTAATCCACAGCCTGGAAGGCGTTGTCGGTCCCACCGCCTAGACTTGTAGGCACCATGGATATGTTGTTTGACCCATACTCTGACGGACCGTTCAAGGCCGCTCCTTCCACCACCGCCCGCACCAAGTCGCCCTCCGAAGGCGCCGTTGCGGCCCCCGGGGGCGGGGGAGGCGTGCGCGCAGGGCGGGCACCTGAAGGGCATTCCCGGGGCCACCGCCCGGATGCTGCCGCGTTGCTGGAGGGGTTGAACCCGCAGCAGGAAGAGGCGGTCAAGCATGCAGGCCCGGCGCTGCTGATCGTCGCCGGTGCAGGCTCCGGCAAGACCCGCGTGCTTAGTAACCGGATCGCGTACCTGATCGCCACCGGCCGTGCCCACCACGGCGAGATCCTGGCCATCACCTTCACCAACAAGGCGGCCGCGGAAATGCGGGAGCGGATCGAAGCGCTGGTCGGCGGACGCGCAAAGATCATGTGGATCTCCACGTTCCACTCGTCCTGCGTGCGCATCCTGCGGCAGGAGGCGGCCAACGTCGGGCTGAAATCAAACTTCTCCATTTACGACTCCGCCGACTCCCTGCGGCTGGTCACCCAGGTCTCCAAGGCCCTGGACCTGGATCCCAAGAAGTTTGCGCCCAAGGCCATCCAGCACAAGATCTCCGCGTTGAAGAACGAACTGATCGACGCCGACTCCTTTGCTTCGGCGGCCAACTACAACGATCCGTTCGAACACGCCGTCGCGGACGTCTACAAGGGCTACACGCAGCGCCTGCGCCAGGCCAACGCCATGGACTTTGACGACCTCATCGCCGAGACCGTCTACATGTTCCGGGCCTTCCCCGCCCTGGCCGAGTCCTACCGCCGCCGGTTCCGCCACGTCCTGGTGGACGAATACCAGGACACCAACCACGCCCAGTACGCGCTGGTGCGCGAAATTGTGGGCGAAGGGCCGGGCGCCTCGGAACTGACCGTGGTGGGCGATTCCGATCAGTCCATCTACGCCTTCCGCGGCGCTGACATCCGCAACATCGTGGAATTCGAAAAGGACTACCCGGAAGCCCGGACCATCAAGCTGGAGCAAAACTACCGCTCCACGCAAAATATCCTGAGCGCTGCCAACTCGGTGATCTCGCGCAACCCCAACCGGCCGGAAAAGCGGCTCTGGACGGCCGAGGGCGAAGGCCACAAAATCATCGGTTACGTGGGCGAGAACGAGCACGACGAAGCGCAGTTCATCGCCAAGGAGATCGATCGGCTGCAGGACGAGGACAACCTGCGCCCGGGCGACGTCGCCATCTTCTACCGCACCAACGCCCAGTCCCGCTCCATTGAGGACGTCCTGGTGCGCGTGGGCCTGCCCTACAAGGTGGTGGGCGGCACGCGCTTCTACGAACGCAAGGAAATCAAGGACGCCCTGGCCTACTTGCGGGTCCTGGTGAACCCGGACGACGACGTCAACCTCCGACGGGTGCTGAACGAGCCCAAACGCGGCATCGGTGACCGTGCCGAGGGCGCTGTGGCGGCTTTGGCCGAGCGGGAGCGGACGTCCTTCATGGCTGCCGCCCGGCGGGCTGACCAGGCACCCGGCATGGCCACCCGGTCAGTCAACGCCGTCCTGGGCTTTGTGAAGATGCTGGACGACCTCGCCGAGGTGGCTGCGGGGTCCGGCGCCGCCGCAGCACTCGAAGCTGTCCTGGAACAGACCGGATACCTGGCCTCCCTGCGTTCCAGCACCGATCCCCAGGACGAATCCCGGGTGGAAAACCTGGCCGAACTTGTTGCCGTGGTCCGCGAATACGAGCAGGAGAATCCTGAGGGCAGCCTGGCCGCGTTCCTGGAGCAGGTGTCCCTGGTGGCCGATGCCGACCAGATCCCGGACGCCCCCGGTGCGGACATCGATGCCGCGGTGGCCGAGGCCAAGCGGCTCGGCGTGGTCACGCTGATGACCCTGCACACGGCCAAGGGCCTGGAATTCCCGGTGGTGTTCCTCACGGGCATGGAACACGGATTGTTCCCGCACCAGCGATCCGCCACCGATCCCAAAGAACTGGCAGAGGAACGCCGGCTGGCCTATGTGGGTCTCACCCGTGCCCGCAAGCGGCTGTACGTGACCCGCTCCGAGGTCCGCAGCATGTGGGGGCAGAGCCAATACAACCCCGCCAGCCAGTTCCTGGAGGAGATCCCCGCCGAGCTCCTGGAATGGAAGCGCGAAGGAACCGCCCGGCAGTCGTGGGCAGGCGGGGGCTCCATCGGGTCCGGCCGTTACAGTGGGTCCTTCTGGGGCGCCGGCACGTCCCGGGGTGCGGCGGCAGATTCTTCTGCCGGCTTCAATGCCGACGTTCCGGCCTTCCTGGCCAAGACCCGGGTACAGCCGCAGAAAGAAATCGTCGCCGTCAGCGTGGGCGACAAAGTCAACCACACAAGCTTCGGAAATGGCACGGTCCTGGCGCTCGAAGGAGCCGGGGACAAGACAGTTGCCAAGGTCAAGTTCGACGTCGGCGAGAAGCGCCTGCTGCTGCGCTACGCGCCGTTGACCAAGCTCGACGCCTAAGGCGCGGACGCACCGCCCGCGGCCGTGAACTCGGGCGGGTGCGGCCTCAGCTGCGTGCCGGACAGGACCCGGCCACCAGGCGGCGAGCCAGATCCACCGCACGCGACCCATAGGTGGCACCATCCAGGACCGCGGCCGTGGCGTATGCGCCGTTGAGGACAATGAGGAGTTCCTCGGCGAGCCGGTCCGGATCCTCGGCCCGTGCATCGGCCGCCAGGGTGAGGAACCAGTCGCGGACCTGCTGCTTGTGTGTGACGGCGGCCAGGTGGGCCGGGTGCGATCCCTCGGGGAACTCGGTGTTGGTGTTCAGCATGGGGCACCCCCGGTAGCTGCTCCCGGCGCAGTCGGTGGCCAGTACTTCGAACACGGCCAAGAGCTTGTCCTGCGGAGCCGCTTCCCCGCCCGCGGCATCACGCATGCGCTCGAACCAGGCGTCCGCCCTGCCCTGGACATAGGCGGTGGCTAAGGCGTCCTTAGTGGGAAACTGGCGGTATACGGTCGCGTTGCCCACCCCGCACTCTTTCACCACGTTGTCCATTCCCACGGCCCGTATGCCATGCCTGTAAAACAAGCGCGTGGCCACCTCAAGAACGTTGCGCCGGTTTTCCTCACCCGTCCTGCGCGCCACAACTCTCCTCCACATTGCTCCGATATCGACTGACCCAGTTTGACAGACGGAACGATCCGTCACAAACTTGGGAACGATCCGTCACATCGGGTTTGCGGACACGCATCACCAGGAGATCAGCATGAAGACAGCAGTACTTGGAACCGGAGTGGTTGGCCGGACCATCGCCGCCCGCCTCGCGGAGATCGGCCATTCCGTTGCCGTGGGCACCCGTGATCCTCAGGCCTCCTTGTCCCGGACCAGGGCAGGCGGCATGGGCAACCCGGCGTTCGCAACCTGGGCCGCAGAGAACCCGGCCATCACGGTGGCGCGGTTCTCCGACGCAGCCAAGGGCGCGGGGCTTATCGTCAACGCAACCAACGGCGGTGCATCCCTCGACGTGCTGGAGGAGGTCGGAGCGGCGAACCTCGAAGGCGCGGTGGTCCTGGACATCGCCAACCCGCTCGACTTCAGCAACGGCATGCCCCCAACCCTCTTCGTCAAGGACACGGACTCCCTGGCGGAGCAAATCCAACGGGCCTTCCCCGCAGCCCGCGTCGTCAAGGCACTCAACACCATGAACGCAGACCTGATGGCCCATCCGGGACTGCTGTCCGATCCCGGATCCGTGTTCGTTTCGGGCAACGACGCCGAGGCCAAGGCCATGGTCACCGGGATCCTGAAGGACTTCGGCCACCAGGACATCATCGATCTTGGTGACATCACCACGGCACGCGGCACCGAAATGCTGCTGCCTGTCTGGCTCCGCCTGTGGGGCGCGCTCGGAACCCCGGCCTTCAACTTCAAGATCGTACGCTGACCCGATCGGGCCAGGCCCTGCCGCAGCAAGGTTGGGCAACCCCAACCATCCTGCGGGGCATAATGGAGGCCATGCGACGGACTGTGTGGGGGATGCTCGCCGCCCTATTCCTGGTGGCCGGCACCGGATGCTCGGTGACAACCAGTGACCCTTCCTATGTTCCGCCGCCGCCGCGGCCGCCCATGGAACAGTTGGAGAACGCGCCGCTGGCGGACGCGAAGCAGTTCTCCAGCGGCGGGGACGTTGTTTCCTTCCTTACCGCCGACCGGACCGTTGCCTGCTCGCTGACGTCCGCCAGGGGCGAGCACCTGAACCTGCCCTACGAGCAGAACAGTTACAGCAACGCGGCCAACAACAAGCTGCCCATCGTCCCCGTGGCCTACTGCGAGCTCGCCACCTATCCGGCGCCCAAACCCGGTGACATCAAGGACGACTGCGCAGGAACCCGCCTGGGCTACCTCGGCGGCGCAGCCCTCCTGGCGCCGGACACCGCACGCTACGGCGAGTGCCGTTCCGGCGTCACATCCATGGAGGCAACCTACGGACCCCAAGGAAACAAAGCGGGTCCGCTGGCCCAACTGCCTGTGCTTGCCGACGGGCAGAACCTGGAGCGCAACGGACTGCGCTGCTCGGCCTACAACGGTGGAGTGGCGTGCGGAAACGTCTCCGCCGGCGTCGGCTTCTTCGTTTCCGCGGAACGTTACGAGCTGATTCCCGGACCGGACAAAAGCACCGCATCCTCGCGGGTAGACGCCTCAAAAACCCCGTAAATCCGCGGTTTTTCTACGCCCCATAGAATAGTGTGCTTACTCACATAAGAGGTAGTCTGGGACGGCCCGGCCGCTCCAAAGGACTAGAGTTCCCCATGGAGCATTACGCCGCGTGGCTCGTTTCCAAACAGGCCGCCGGTGCGTGCAATCCGCAGCCCGGTCATCGTCTTTCGATGGTGTCCGACTGTACAGAAACTACTTCGACGTAGAAGGACACTAAACCGTGGACCTGTTTGAATACCAGGCGCGCGATATGTTCGAGGCGCACGGTGTACCCGTGCTTGCCGGCATCGTGGCGTACACCCCAGAAGAAGCAAAGGCAGCTGCCGAGAAGATCGGCGGCGTGACTGTTGTCAAGGCACAGGTCAAGGCAGGTGGCCGCGGCAAGGCCGGCGGCGTCAAGGTCGCAAAGTCTGCCGACGAAGCGCTTGAGCACGCCACCAACATCCTGGGCATGGACATCAAGGGCCACACCGTTAACAAGGTGATGATCGCCCAGGGTGCTGACATTGCCGAGGAATACTACTTCTCCGTCCTGCTGGACCGGGCCAACCGCAACTACCTGGCCATGTGCTCGGTTGAAGGCGGCATGGAAATCGAACAGCTCGCCGTCGAACGCCCCGAAGCGCTGGCCAAGATTGCCATCGACCCCGCCGTGGGCATCGACCAGGCCAAGGCTGACGAAATCGTCGCAGCCGCAGGCTTCGCCGAGGAACTGCGCGGCAAGGTCGCCGCCGTGATCCTCAAGCTCTGGGACGTGTTCAAGAAGGAAGACGCCACCCTGGTGGAGGTCAACCCGCTCGTCAAGACCGGTGCCGGCGACATCGTCGCCCTGGACGGCAAGGTCTCCCTCGACGAGAACGCAGACTTCCGGCACGCCAAGCACGCGCAGCTCGAGGACAAGGACGCTGCAGACCCCCTTGAGGCCAAGGCAAAGGCGCAGGACCTCAACTACGTCAAGCTCGACGGCGAAGTAGGCATCATCGGCAACGGTGCAGGCCTGGTCATGTCCACCCTCGACGTCGTGGCCTACGCCGGCGAAAACCACGGCAACGTCAAGCCCGCCAACTTCCTGGACATCGGCGGTGGAGCCTCGGCTGAGGTCATGGCCGCAGGCCTGGACGTCATCCTGGGTGACGAGCAGGTCAAGTCCGTGTTCGTCAACGTCTTCGGCGGCATCACCGCATGCGACGCCGTTGCCAAGGGCATCGTTGGTGCGCTGGCCGAGCTGGGCCACTCCGCCAACAAGCCGCTGGTCGTCCGCCTTGACGGCAACAACGTCGAGGAAGGCCGCCGCATCCTCACCGAGGCCAACCACCCGCTGGTAACCCTGGCCGCCACCATGGACGAGGGCGCCGACAAGGCCGCCGAGCTCGCCAACGCAGCTAAGTAAGGGACGCACCATGTCTATCTACCTCAACAAGGATTCCAAGGTCATCGTCCAGGGCATCACCGGCGGCGAAGGCACCAAGCACACCGCCCTGATGCTCAAGGCCGGCACCAACATTGTTGGCGGCGTCAACGCCCGCAAGGCCGGCACCACGGTCCTGCACGGTGACAAGGAAATCAACGTCTACGGCACCGTCAAGGAAGCCATGGCCGAGACTGGCGCTGACGTCTCCATCGTCTTCGTGCCGCCGGCATTCACCAAGAACGCCGTCGTCGAAGCCATCGAGGCCGGCATCGGCCTGGTCGTGGTCATCACCGAAGGTGTTCCCGTCCAGGACTCCGCCGAATTCTGGGCCCTGGCACAGTCGAAGGTGGACGCCGACGGCAACCAGGTCACCCGCATCATCGGCCCGAACTGCCCCGGCATCATCACCCCCGGCGAAGCACTGGTGGGTATCACCCCCGCCAACATCACCGGCAAGGGCCCGATCGGCCTGGTGTCCAAGTCCGGCACCCTGACCTACCAGATGATGTACGAACTGCGCGACCTGGGCTTCTCCACCGCCATCGGCATCGGCGGCGATCCCATCATCGGCACCACCCACATCGACGCCCTGGCCGCCTTCGAGGCTGACCCCGAGACCAAGGCCATCGTCATGATCGGCGAAATCGGCGGTGACGCCGAAGAGCGCGCAGCCGACTTCATCAAGGCCAACGTCACCAAGCCCGTTGTTGGTTACGTTGCCGGTTTCACTGCTCCCGAAGGCAAGACCATGGGCCACGCAGGCGCCATCGTCTCCGGTTCCGCCGGTACCGCCCAGGCCAAGAAGGAAGCACTCGAGGCTGCCGGCGTGAAGGTCGGCAAGACGCCGTCCGAGACCGCCAAGCTGCTCCGCGAGGTCTTCGCAGCCCTCTAGGGACTACTGCGCTGAACGCGGGGTCACTCCCGGCCCGGCCCCATCCGATGGGGCCGGACCTGGGAGTGGCCCTGCGTTCGGCGTTTAAGTGCCGTGTGTAACCGACGTCGCTGTCTGCCGTGCGTCGAGTAGGGTTGAAGGGCAAGAGGGGCCACGGTGCCCAGGCAGGGGAGCAGGATGGCAGAGGCGCGGCGCACGCTGGTTGACGTCGTCGTGGACAAGGTCCTTGAGCATATTCTCAGCGGAGAGATCAAGGCCGACGACGCCCTGCCGCCGGAAGCGGACATCGCCAAGGAATCCGGGGTCAGCCGGCTGACGGCCCGGGAAGCCATGAACGTGCTGAAAGCCCAGAACGTCGTGTACGTAAAACGCGGCCTGGGCACGTTCGTCAATCCGCCGGAACGCTGGACCGGCATGGACGCCATCATGCAGGCTGCCTCCAGGGGAGTGGCCTCCGACCAGGTGGCACTTCGCCTGCTTGAGGTCCGCCGGATGGTGGAGACCGGGGCGGCCGAACTCGCTGCTTCCCGCCATCGCCCGGCTGACCTTGCTGCCCTGCAGGACAGTGTGGAGCAGATGGAAGCGGCACACCAGGCCGGAGACGTCGATGCGCTGACGGTGGCCGACATCGCCTTCCATGACACCGTGCTGCGTGCGTCCGGAAACCCGTTCGTCCCCGCCATGCTGGGCCAACTCTCCACCTTGCTGTATGCCATGCGCCGCGAAACCTCCGCGTTCCCGGATGTGCAGCGCCACGCCATCCACCACCACAAGATGGTCCTTGCGGCCATCGCCGCCGGCGATCCTGCCACGGCGCGTTCCACGATGGACGCCCACATCACCCAAACCTTCGAGGATTACGAGCACTACCTCGCGGTCTCGAGCCGCAGCGGAGCCACTGCCCGTTAGGACGCTGCCGGTGCCGCCCCGTTTCGCACGGACGGACGCCATTCTTTCCGCCGCACACTCGTACCTTCTGCGTGTGTGTTGACTCCCACATCCACCTGTGATTAGAATCGCAGTCAGACATCAGACATCTGATCTCATGCCTGATCTCCCCCCAAATGCCGCCAGCCAAAGGAGTCGTTATGCGCGCGCATTCCCTATTTGAGGGTCCCCACCCCACGGCAGGAGGCCAGTGATGACCTCCCGTGCCGCCGCCCCCGCGCTTGGCGAACTGGGCGAGACCACCCTCCGCAAAGTCCGCCGGAGGCTCATGCCCCTGATCGTCCTGCTGTACTTCGTCGCCTACCTGGACCGGAACAACGTGGGCTTCGCGAAGCTCGGCATGCAGGGCGATATCGGCCTCACCGAGGCCGCCTACGGCCTGGGCGCCGGCATCTTCTTCCTCGGCTACGCACTGCTGGAGATCCCCAGCAACGGCGGCATGTACCGCTTTGGCGCCCGCAAGTGGATCGCCCGCATCCTGATCAGCTGGGGCATCTTTGCCACAGCCATGTTCCTGGTGAACGGTGAGGCCACCTTCTATGTCATCCGCTTCCTCCTTGGCGCGGCAGAAGCCGGCTTCTTCCCGGCCATCCTCTTCTACCTGACCCTCTGGTTCCCGGCGGCGCAGCGCGTCACCGTGCTGGGCATCTTCATCCTGGCCCAGCCCATCTCCAACGCCCTGGGCGCTCCCGTGTCCGGCATGCTCCTGAACCTTGAGGGAGTGGCTGGCCTGCACGGCTGGCAGTGGCTGTACATCCTTGAGGGCATCCCCGCGATCGTGCTGGGCATCATTACCCCCTTCGTCATGACGGACCGTCCCGAGCACGCCAAGTGGCTCAAGCCGGAAGAGCGCGCGTGGCTCACCACCACCATGAGCGAGGAGTTGGCCTCCAAGCAGAAGGCCGGCAACCACAACTTCCTCGCAGGCCTGAAGGACCCCCGCACCATCGCCTACTCTGCGCTGTACTTCGGCCTCGTGTGCGGCATTTACGGCCTGGGCCTCTGGCTGCCCACCATCGTCAAGGCGCTCGGCAACTTCGACTCGACGCAGGTGGGGTTCATCGTCTTTATCCCCTACGCCATCGCGGCCGTGTTCGTCTACTTCTGGAGCAAGCGATCGGACCGCACCGGAAACCGCGTATGGCATGCCAGCATGAGCATGGTGCTCGCCGCCGTCGGCCTCCTGGGCGCCGGCTATCTGCTCCCGGTCAACGCCGTGCTCGCCATGGTCTTCCTGACGCTCGCGGCCATGGGGATCTACTCCGCTATCGCACCCTTCCTGGCCATGCCCTCCGCTGCCCTCACCGGCGCAGCGGCCGCAGCGGGCCTTGCCATGGTCAACTCCCTCGGCAACCTGGGCGGCTTCGTGGCTCCCTACATCGTGGGCATCCTCAAGGACGCCACCGGAAACAGCCAGACCGGCCTGGTGTTCCTGGCCGCCTGCCTCGCGGTAACTGCCGCCGCCACCTACCTCTACGCACGCAAGCGGCCCGAAGGTATCTCCGCCCCCGGAGTCACCGTTCCTGCTGCCGAAACCCACTAGGAGACACCCATGACCACACAGCACACCTTCCCGGCGGAACGCACCGCCGTCCTGACCGGCGCAGCGTCGGCGCGCGGCATCGGCCGCGCCACGGCAGACCGGCTGGCCAGCGAGGGCTGGTCGATCGCGATCCTGGACATCAACGCCGAAGACGCCCAGGCGGCGGCCGCCGAAATCGGCTCCAGCCGGGCGGTCAAAGCGATCGGTGTGGGCGCCGACGTGTCGGACGAGGCGTCGGTGGACCGTGCCATCGCCGAGATCGAGCGGGCGCTTCCCCCGGTCGTCGGACTGGTCAACCTTGCCGGCATCAGCTCTCCGACTCCCTTCATGGAAACCACCGTGGCGGAATGGGACAAGGTCTTCGCCATCAACATGCGCGGCACGTTCATCGTTTCCCAGCGCATCCTCAAGGGCATGATCGAACGCGGACTGGGCAGGATCGTCAGCATCTCCTCCATCTCCGCCCAGCGCGGCGGCGGCACCTACTCCAAGGTGGCCTACAGCGCTTCCAAAGCAGGAATACTTGGCTTTACCCGTGCCCTGGCCCGGGAGGTGGGCGA
Source organism: Arthrobacter sp. SLBN-112 (assembly GCF_030944625.1). Taxonomy (NCBI): domain Bacteria; kingdom Bacillati; phylum Actinomycetota; class Actinomycetes; order Micrococcales; family Micrococcaceae; genus Arthrobacter; species Arthrobacter sp. SLBN-112. Next base: position 4,294,681 of record NZ_JAUSXY010000001.1, on the reverse strand, counting down.
GCACAACATCACCGTGAACGCCATCGCACCGGGCCCGATCGACACGGACATCATGGGCGGAACGCTGACCGACGAGCGGAAGGCCCAAATGTCAGAGGGCATCATGATGGGCCGCGTGGGAACCAGGGAGGAAGTGGGTGCCCTGATCGCCTTCCTCCTGGGCGAGGACGCCGGATACATCACAGCTGCCACCTACGACATCAACGGCGGACTGCAGGTTTCCTGACCGCCGCCCCTGTTGGTGCCGTAGGCCTTACCGGCCGCACGGCACCAGCAGGCGTTCAGGGGGGACACCTCATCCGCCGCGCTCCCGCGCATTTTCGGGCTATAGGATTTCTACATGGCAACCAAGAACCAGGCTTCGGGCGGCGTGAGCAGGCAGGTCCTCGCCGACCACGTCTACGAAGCGCTCCTGGTTGCCCTGATGGACGGCCGGCTGGAAGCCGGCACCCCCGTCAGCATTGATGGCATGGCGCGGGAACTGGACGTTTCCCCGACGCCGGTCCGCGAGGCGCTGGCCCGGCTGGAAGCCACCGGAATGGTCAGGAGAATGGCGCTGCGCGGCTACCGCGTAGCCCCGCTCTTCACCGCGGACGAGCTGGCAGACCTGATGGACGCCCGGCTGGTCATCGAGCCGGCCAACGCCTTCATGGCCTGCAAGCACGCGGATCCCCAACTGACCGCACAGTTGGAGCAGGCCATCGAGGACCTGAAGGCTGCGCCGCGCGGTCCGTCCTTCGCGGAATTCCGCGCTTACTGGGAAGCCGACGAACGCTTCCACCGGCTCATCGCCGAGTCGGCGGACAACCAGTTCCTGCTGTCCGCCTACAATGCGCTGGGGGGCCAGGTGCAGCGCTTCCGGTTCTTCGGCGGCCTGGGCGTCACTGATGCCGACTACGCCATCGCCGAGCACACCGAGATCCTCAAGGCCTTCGAAGCCGGCGACGCCGAGCTGGCCCGGCAGAGGATGATTGACCACATCGAAGGCGTCAAGCAGCGCTCGCAGCACGACAGCGAAGTGCGCAGCTAGCAGTACCGCCTGCGGCCCGCACGAGCCGCACTTACCCTTGGCTTCCCCGTGAGGCCGCCCAACACACCCCTTGACAGGGGCACCTTCAAGCGTAGATCCTATAGGAAATGCGATTCTAGATCTGGAGTGACAATGCCGTACACCGCTGAAAACTGGCCCATCGCTGCTGCCCTGCTGCAGTTTCCCGGAACCAGGCCGGACGGGACCGCCGTCCAGGATGCCCCCGCCGGCGACTGGCAGCAGGTCTTCGAAGAAGTGGCAGACGCCGGGTTCACCAACGCCGACCTCACCGACAGCTGGGTGCGTCCCGGCGATCTCTCAAGCGCCAGGCTGGACGAATTGAAGGCCGCCGCCACCTCCGCCGGCCTGGGGCTTCCCTCCATCTCGGCCATCCGCCGCAGCGTGATCGAGGAAGGCAAATGGGAGGAAAATCTGGCCTACACGCACCGGACCCTTGAGGCCGCTGCGCAGCTGGGTTGCGAGGTTGTATCGATCGGCCTGCACCAGGCCATCACCCCGGAGCAGCAGAAACAGCTTTGGTTCTGGACCGTCGAGGGCCACAAGGACCCAGCAGCGGACAAGGAAACCTGGAACAACGCCGTCACCCGAATCCGCGAAGTGGGCAAGCATGCCGCGGAACTGGGACTCCTGGTCTCGCTGGAAATGTACGAGGACACGTACCTTGGCACCGCAGACTCATCCGTGCAGCTGGTCCAGGACATCGACCTGCCCAACGTTGGCCTGAACCCTGACCTGGGCAACCTGATCCGCCTGCACCGCCCCATCGAGGACTGGCGCGAAATGGTGCACAAGACCCTGCCGTACTCCAACTACTGGCACGTCAAGAACTACATCCGCGACGAGGACCAGGCCCGGGACCACTACGTTGCCATGCCGGCCCCCATGGAATCAGGCCTCATCAGCTACCGCGAGGCCTTCCAGTTCGCCATCTCCGTGGGCTTCCAGGGCATCATCTGCACCGAGCACTACGGCGGCGACGGCCTGAGCGTCACCGCGGCCAACCAGGACTACCTGCGCCGGCAGGTCCTGCCCAAGAGGGACGGCTACGCCCTGGGCACCAGCCTGGTGGCGCAGGGCCGGCAAACCCCCCGCTGCCGTTCCGGCACGCTAGGCACCGGCAGGCATCCCAACCGATCCAACCGGTTCAACGAGGAATCATGACAAAGATATTTGACGATCCAGCGCAGTTCGCCGACGACGCCCTCGACGGCTTCGTCGCAGCCAACCGCCAGTACGTTGCCCGCGTTGACGGCGGCGTCGTCCGTTCCACCGAATCACCCGAGGGCCAGGTGGCAGTGGTCATTGGCGGCGGTTCCGGCCACTACCCGGCCTTCGCCGGACTGGTGGGCGCCGGGCTTGCCGCCGGAAGCGCCTGCGGCAACATGTTTGCTTCCCCCTCCGCCGGGCAGGTGTACCGGGTAGCCAAGGCGTCCAGCACCGGCGGCGGTGTCCTCCTCAGCTACGGCAACTACGCCGGCGACGTGCTCCACTTCGGCCAGGCACAGGAGAAGCTGAACGCTGAAGGCATCGAAACCCGCACCGTACTGGTCACCGATGACATCGCCAGCGCGCCCCTTGCAGAGATCGGCAAGCGCCGCGGCATCGCCGGCGACCTCACCGTCTTCAAGGTTGCCGGCGCGGCCGCAGAGGCCGGGCTGGACCTGGACGGGGTGGAACGGCTTGCCCTTAAGGCCAACCACCACACCCGCTCGCTCGGCGTGGCCTTCGCCGGCTGCACCCTCCCCGGCGCAGCCGAGCCCCTCTTCACCGTGCCGGAAGGCATGATGTCCGTGGGACTGGGCATTCACGGCGAACCGGGCATCTCCGAGCAGCCGCTGCCAACCGCCAGCGAACTGGCCAAGCTGCTGGTGGACGGCCTGCTCAAGGACAAACCGGAAACAGCAGGCACCCGTGTCGTGCTCATCCTCAACGGCCTGGGCACGGTCAAGTATGACGAACTGTTCCTGCTGTTCGGCAAGGTCGAGGCCCTGCTCACCGCCGCCGGACTTGAGATCGTTGAGCCGGAGTGCGGCGAACTGGTCACCAGCCTGGACATGTCAGGCCTGTCCCTGACGCTGTTCTGGCTGGATGAGGAACTGGAGAAGTTCTGGGCCGCCCCGGCCGACACCCCCGCTTTCCGCAAGGGCAACCTGGCGCCGCGCAAGGCACGGTCCGTTGAGGCACTGGCCCAGGCGGTCACGACGCCGGCGCTGGCCACCACGCCGGCGTCCACCGCCCTGGCCGCCACGGCAGTGGACGCGCTGAAGGAGGCGCGCGCCGTCGTCGTCGAACATGAAGACGCCCTGGGAAAGCTGGACGCCATCGCCGGGGACGGCGACCACGGCATCGGCATGCGGCGCGGCGTGGATGCTGCCGTCGCCGCTGCGGAGAAGTCGCACGCCGGCGGCGCCGGCCTGGAGGAAGTCCTTGCGGCGGCGGGGGAGCAGTGGGCCGAGCGCGCCGGCGGCACCTCCGGGGCCTTGTGGGGTGCGGCCGTTACCGCCGTCGGCAGGACCCTCGGCAGCAAGGAAACATATACGGCGGCAGACGCGGCCGCAGCGGTCAATGCCCTTGTCGACGCCATCATCACCCTGGGCAAGGCCGAAGCAGGAGACAAGACCATGGTGGACGCGCTCCTTCCATTCGCTGGCACCTTCACCAAGGCAATTGACGACGGCGGCAGCGTGGCCGGCAGCCTCCGCGCGGCAGCGGAGGCCGCCGCCAAAGCCGCCGACGCGACCGCCGAACTCAGCCCGAAGAAAGGCCGTGCCCGGCCGTTGGCCGAAAAGAGCCTGGGGCACCCTGATCCCGGCGCCGTCTCATTCGGCCTCATCGCCCGCAGGGTGGCCGATTACGCCGAAACCATCGAAAGCCATTAAGGAGAATCGCATGACCGAGCAGACCCAGCCAGGCTGGCGCATCGTCGTCGGCAATGACGAAGCAGGCGTCGAATACAAGAACGCCCTGCGCGAGATGCTGGAGGCAGACCCCCGGGTCGCCTCGGTGGAGGACGTCGGCGTGGGCGCCGACGACACCACCGCCTATCCACACCTGGCCGTCGCCGCAGCGCGCAAGGTGGCCGCCGGGGAAGCGGACCGCGCCCTGCTGATCTGCGGAACCGGCCTCGGGGTGGCCATTTCAGCCAACAAGGTTCCGGGCATCAGGGCCGTCACGGCGCACGACAGCTACTCCGTGGAGCGTTCCGTTCTGTCCAACAACGCCCAGGTGCTGACCTTGGGCCAGCGTGTCATCGGCCTGGAACTGGCCAAGAAACTCGTGGGCGAGTGGCTGGACCACCGCTTCGATGAAACCTCCGCATCCGCGGCCAAAGTAGACGCCATTTCCTCCTACGAGGACGCGTCGGAAGGACTTGAGGACAAATGACCACTCGCAACATCGCCGTCGTCGGCTCAGGCTACATGGGCGGCGGAATCGCCCAGGTCCTGGCGCTCGCAGGGGCCCGCGTCGCACTGGCCGACGTCTCCGCCGAAATCGCGCAAAGCAACTACGAGCGCCTGCTGAAGGAGTCTGACGAGTTCGTCGCGGCCGGCCTGTTCCCGGCCAACGCCACTGACCTGCTCAAGGAAAACCTGTGGCCGGCCAAAGACATCGAAGAGGCCGTGGCCAGCGCCGAGTACATCGAGGAGGCGGTGCCGGAGGTCCTGGAGATCAAGCACGCCACCCTGGGCAGGATCAGCGCCGCCGCCCGGCCCGATGCCATCATCGGGTCCAACACCTCCACCATCTCCATTGCAAAGCTCGCCGAGGTGGTGGACAACCCGGAACGCTTCCTGGGCGTCCACTTCTCCAACCCGGCCCCGTTCATCCCCGGGGTGGAAGTCATCCCGCACGAGGGCACCTCCGCGGCCACCGTCCAGGCTGCCCGCACCATCGTCGGGGAGACCGGCAAGGAAACGGCCACCGTCAAGGACGTGACCGGCTTCGTGCTGAACCGGCTCCAGTACGCCCTCTTCCACGAGGCAGCCCAGGTGGTGGAGGAAGGCATCGCCACCGCGGAGGATGTGGACACCCTGGTGCGCACCACCTTCGGCTTCCGGCTGCCGTTCTTCGGGCCGTTCGCGATCGCCGACATGGCCGGCCTGGACGTTTACGCCTTCTGCTACAAGTCCCTGCAGACGGGCTTCCCGGAGCGGTTTGCCACCCCGCGGATCCTGCAGGAAAAGGTGGACGCCGGCCAGCTGGGCACCAAGACCGGTTCCGGATTCCTGGACGTCCCCGCGGACCGGACGGCAGCCCTGGTTGCCTACCGGAACAAGGCGTACGTCGCCATGCAAAAGCTCATTGAAGAGCTGGGCCCGGCACCCCTGTCCTAGGCCGTCCGGACACTCCACACGAAGGAAACAACCATGACTTCATTTCCCCCAGACCGCACGGTGATCGTTACCGGCGCCGTGTCCGAACGCGGCATCGGCCGGGCCACCGCGGAATACCTGGCCGAACGCGGCTGGAACATCGGCGTGATCGACCTTGACGATACTGCCAGCAAGAACCTGGCCCGGGACCTCGCGGAAAAGCATGGCGTCAAAGCCCACGGCGCCGGCGCCAATATTGGCGACGAGGCCTCGGTACGCGCGGCCATCGACGAAATCGAGGCCGAACTTCCCCAGCTGGTGGCCTTGGCGAACATCGCCGGGGTCAGCTCACCGGTTCCCTATCTCGAACTCGACGGCGCCGAATGGGACCGCGTGCTCAACATCAACATGAACGGCGTCCACTACGCCACCCGCCGGGCGGCCGAATCGATGGCCAGGAACCGGCTGGGGCGGATCGTCAACATCTCCTCTGTCTCCGCCCAGCGCGGCGGTGGAACGTTCAGCAAAACCCCGTACTCCGTGGCCAAGGCCGGCGTCATCGGCTTGACCCGCGCCACCGCCCGGGAACTGGGGGAGTACGACATCACCGTCAACGCCATCTCACCCGGGCCTATCGATACCGACATCATGGGCGGCACCCTCAGCGAGGAACGCAAGGATGAACTTGTCAAGGACCTGGTGGTGAACCGGGTGGGCACTACCCGCGATGTCGCGGCAGCCATCTCTTTCCTTATTGGCGAGGACGCCGGGTACATCTCCGGCCAGACGCTGAACGTGGACGGCGGCCTGTACATGCACTGACCGCACCCTTCCCGCCATCACAACGCGGGGTGTCACCACAAGCCCTGCGGGCCGCCGGCCCGCAGGCCCCCTATCGTCACCCACTCGAAGGAGAGTGCTGTGTCTGAAACCACCGCAACATCCAAGGAACTCCTGGCCCGGCCGGTCCTGAAGTCCGCGATCTTCAAGGCGGCCCGCCGGCTCATGCCGATGCTGGTCATCCTGTACGTCGTTTCGTTCCTGGACCGCACCAACGTCGGCTTTGCCGAGGCGGCCCTGGGAGCGGACAAGGGGGTGTCCGCCGCGGCCTTCGCCCTGGGCGCAGGCATCTTCTTCATTGGCTACGCGATCTTCGAGATCCCCAGCAACCTGCTGCTCAAGAAGGTTGGCGCCAAGATCTGGCTGGCGCGCATCGCCATCACCTGGGGCATCGTTTCGGCGTGCTTCGCCTTCGTCCAGGGCGAGACCTCGTTCGTGATCCTGCGGTTCCTCCTCGGCGTGACCGAGGCCGGCTTGTTCCCGGGCGTGATCATGTACCTGGCCGAATGGTTCCCCAACAAGGTGCGCGTCCAGATGTTCGCCATCTTCTACCTGGCCCAGCCGTTCTCCCAAATGATCGGCAACCCGATGTCCGGCTGGCTGATCAACATCGGCGACCAGGTGCCCGGCCTGCGCGGCTGGCAGGTCATGTTCTTCGTCGAGGGCCTGCTTGCAGTCCTGGCCGGCATCGCCGCCTTCTTCTTCCTGATCAATGGCCCGGAAAAGGCCAAGTTCCTCAACAGCGAGGAAAAGTACGCGCTCAAGGAAGTCATGGCGCTCGAGGACACCATCAAGGACGAGACCGGCCCCCGGGGCATCCTCGCCGCCATGCGCAACGGCCGGGTCTGGTACTTTACCGCCATCTACTTCTGCCTGCAGGTCGCCGTCTACGGCGTGACGTTCTTCCTGCCGCAGCAGGTGTCGTCCCTGACCGGGCAGAAGGTGGGACTCGCCGTCGGCCTGCTGATCGCCGTGCCGTGGTTCTTCGGCATCTTCTCCTGCTACTTCATCGGCAAGGCCGCAGACACGGTGGCCAAGCGGCGTAAGTTCGGCACCATACTGTTCATCTCCACCGGCCTGTGCATCTTCGGCTCCGCGTGGGCGGGGACCAACCACCAGCCGGTCCTGGGCATGATCTTCATAACCCTGGCCGTCTGCAGCTTCCTGGCCGTGGGCCCCGTGGTCTGGGCCTATCCCACCGCCTTCCTCGCCGGCTCCGCCGCCGCGGCCGGCATCGGCCTGATCAACTCCCTGGGCAACCTGGGTGGGTTCGTGGCACCGATCCTGCGGACCGCGGTCAACGAGGCAACGCAGTCGCCCACCGGATCCATGGGCGTCTACGCCCTGGGCGTCCTGCCGTTCGTGGCGGCAGCGATGATGTACGCTACCAAGCGCTTCAAGAACAAGGCCGACGAACTGCTCGACTGAGCGCTTGGCAGGGACACCACCCGCCGGCACCAACCCAAGGAAAAACGATGAGCACCTCCGGCAGCAGCACAGGCAACGGCGCCCTCTACATCGGTGTCAGCACCAAAATGTACCTGGGCTACCAGGCAAGCCTGCGCTGGCTGTCGGAGGTGCGCTCCATCGTCGATGACAGGCCCGGACTGGCCGCACAGGATGCCCCGGTCCGGGTCTTCGTCATCCCTTCCTTCCCGGTACTCGCCGAGGCCGGGAAAATCCTCGCCGGCTCGCCCGTGCTGCTCGGGGCGCAGAACTGCGGGTGGGGGGACGGGCCCCTCACCGGGGAAGTCAGCCCGGGCATGCTGGCCGAACTCGGCGTCTCGCTCGTTGAAATCGGCCACGCCGAACGCCGCCGGTTGTTCGGAGAAGACGACGCCGTGGTGGCACGCAAGGTGCGCGCCGCCGTCGGCCATTCCCTCGCCCCGTTGCTGTGCATCGGTGAGCCGGACAGGCTCGACGCCGCGGCTGCCGCCGACTTCTGCGTGGGTCAGGTCCTGGCCGCCGCGGGCGGCGACCCGGCGCTGCTGCCCCGACTGGTCCTTGCCTACGAACCCGTGTGGGCTATCGGCGCTGACCAGCCCGCCCCAGCCACGCATGTGAACGCCGTCCTCACAATGATCCGGGCCGCGCTGGGCCCGCGCTGCCCCCTCATTTACGGCGGCAGCGCAGGTCCCGGACTGCTGCCGCAACTGGCAGCCGCGGACGGGCTCTTCCTGGGCCGGTTCGCCCACGACGCCGCGAACCTGGGCCGGGTCCTGGACGAAGCAATGCTTTTGCGTCAGGCAGGAGCCGGCGCCCCGGCCAGCAGTTCTTCCAGCCGCTCATAGCCTTCGGACATGCCGCCCTCCATACCGGACTGGGCCATACCATCGCGCGCTTCCTGGCTGGGGTAGACAGAGTGTCCCCGCAGGCGGGTCCGTCCGTTGCCAAGGTCCTCAAATGTCATGAACTCCAGGCTCACGACATCCGGATATCCGCCGAACTCAAAGGTTTGGATGGCGAATTCGTTGTCCCGGACAGTGTGGAAGATGCCCTTGAACTCGTAGGCAACGCCGTCCCGTCCGGTGTGCAGGTAGCTGTAGCTGCCGCCGGTGCGGAAATCGTAGTGGTCAATGTCCATCTTCATGCCCCGCGGGCCCAGCCACTGGACAATGAGGTCTGGTTCTTTATGCGCGCGGAACACGTCCGCGACCGGGAAATCGAACTCGCGCTCGTAATCGATGAAGGGGACGCCCTCGGGAACGCTGAGTTTCAGGGAATTGCTCATCATGACTCCTTGGTGGATTGGCCGCCATTGAATGGCTCGCCGCTGTGCGCGGCGCTTGATCGAAGAACGGCGTCGAGGCTCCGGAACTGGCCTTCGCGGACCAGCCGGTATTGGTCGATCCATGCGGTCAATGCCTCAAGCCGCGCCGGGTTCAGATGGACGGGCCTGCGCTGCGCGTCCCTGGTCCGGGTCACCAGTTCCGCCTGCTCGAGCACCTGGATGTGTTTTGAAACCGCCTGCTTGGAGATCTCGAAAGGTTCTGCCAATTCGTTCACTGTTGCCGGGCCCCTGCTGAGCCGGGCGATGATGCTGCGACGGACGGGATCGGCCAGGGCCATGAAGGCCACGTCCAGAGCCGTGTCATCGGAGATCACTGTCATTCCTCACTTAATCAACCTATATGTTTATCAACCTTTCGGTTGATTAAGGCTAGCCCCTCCGGCGCGCTTTGCACAAGGGTTGTTTCCTTCCTTCGGATTTTGTTAGTACGTCAGTGCAAATCTTGAAGGAGGGCGATCATGCCCTTGGTCCGCATTGCGGGCGACTGGTCCTTCGGGTTTGGCCGGGCGCAGTATGTCACCGGTTCGCTGGCGGTTCCCCAGCAGTAGCTTCCGGCCCGGGTGGGAGTGCAGTCAATGGGCTCAGGGGTGTTGTCAGTATGTCATTACAAACTTTTGACAGGACATCTGATCTAGGGAAGAGTAGGGCATGTGGCCCACACCACGGCCTGCCAGTTCCGGAGCTCCCGCCCTTCAAAGGATTCGAGTTCCACACCAGAAAGGTCCACGATTTCCGTGACCCACGAGCTTCTTACGATCGGGCGCATCAGCGTTGATATCTACCCGAACGACATCGGGGTTGGCCTGGAGGATGTTAATTCCTTCGGCAAATACCTGGGTGGTTCACCGTCCAATGTCGCTGTTGCTGCCGCCCGGCATGGCCGCCGGACCGGTGTCATCAGCCGGACCGGGGACGACCCGTTCGGCACCTACCTCCACCGCGAACTGCGCAAGTTCAACGTCGATGACACCTTCGTCACCCCGGTGAAGGACTGGCCCACAGCGGTCACCTTTTGCGCGATCAAGCCCGCCACTGATGAGTTCCCGCTGTACTTCTACGGCCGGTTTCCGACGGCACCGGACCTGCAGATCAGGGCTGAAGAGCTGGACCTGGACGCCGTCCGGGAGGCCGGCATCTTCTGGTCCACCGTGACGGGCCTGTGCCAGGAACCGTCCCGGAGCGCCCACATTGCCGCGCACCAGGCCCGTCCCCGGACCAGCCTTGCCCCCGGGCACTTCACCATTCTGGACCTGGATTACCGGCCCATGTTCTGGGCGTCCGAGGAGGAGGCCCGGGCGGAGGTGGCCAAGGTCCTGCCGCACGTTACGGTGGCTATCGGCAATGACAAGGAATGCGCCGTCGCGGTGGGGGAGGGCACCCCGGATGAGCAGGCGGACCGGTTGCTGGCCGCGGGCGTGGAGATCGCCGTCGTGAAGCTTGGTGCCGAGGGCGTAATGGCCAAGACCCGCACCGAGCGCGTTGTCTCCGCGCCCGTGCCGGTGGAAACCCTGAACGGCCTGGGGGCGGGCGATTCCTTCGGCGGCGCCTTCTGCCATGGGTTGCTCTCCGGCTGGCCGCTGGCCCAGGTCCTGGATTACGCCAATGCCGCCGGCGCGATCGTCGCCTCTCGGCTGTCCTGCGCGGATGCCATGCCGACGCCGGCCGAGGTCACCTCGCTGCTGGCAGAACGCGGCCGGCCGGTTCCCGGCACAGGTGTTCCCGGCACTGGTGTTTCCGGTGCGAATGCGCAGCTTGCCACCGAAGGAGCAGCACTGTGACCCTCACCCCGATTGCCTCCAACCGCGCCGTGGATGATGATCCGCGCCGTTACGAGCACCTGAGCACCATCCGCCTCGAGGACCCGGAGGCTGTGGCCCGCGCCGCGAAGTCCCGCCGCCGCCACCCGGGCTTGAAATCGGGACGGCAGAACTTCATCGTCGCCGCCGACCACCCGGCCCGCGGCGCCCTGGCTGTCGGGCCTGATCCGGTGGCCATGGCAGACCGCCGGCAGCTGCTGGACCGGCTGCAGATCGCCTTGGCCGACCCGGCCGTGGACGGTGTCCTGGCCTCCCCGGACATCATGGACGACCTCCTGCTGCTCGGCGCCCTTGACGGGAAACTCGTGTTCGGTTCGATGAACCGCGGCGGGCTGGCCGGGCTGGTCAACGAGATCGATGACCGGTTCACGGGCCACACGGCGGCGGCACTGGAGGCACTCGGCGCTGACGGCGGGAAGATGCTGACCCGCATCTGCCTGGGCGACCCGGACACCGTGGCAACCCTGGAGGCGACCGCGAAGGCCATTGATTCGCTGGCCGAGCGGAAGCTCATTGCCATGGTGGAACCGTTTCTGTCTGTCCGCGAGAACGGCCGGGTCCGCAACGACCTGTCCACGAACGCCGTGATCAAGTCCATCGCGATCGCCGAGGGCCTGGGGTCCACCAGCGCTTACACCTGGATGAAGCTGCCGGTCGTCGCGGAGATGGAACGCGTCATGGCGGCCACCACCATGCCCACGGTCCTGCTGGGCGGGGACCCGGACGGCACCCAGGATGAGGTTTTCGCTACCTGGGAAGCCGCACTGGCCCTTCCGGGCGTCCAGGGCCTCACGGTTGGGCGCACCCTTCTCTATCCCGCAGACGGGGACGTCGCCGGCGCCGTCGCTACCGCCGCCTCGCTGCTGCACCACACCACGGAAGCATCGGAGTAGTCCCTATGGGCACAACAGGAACGCGCAGGATGACGGTGGCGCAGGCCGTCGTCGAATACCTGTCCAAGCAGTACACCGTCGATACGGTGGGCGGTGTTCAGTACCGGCAGCGGCTCATCCCGGGGACGTTCGGGATCTTCGGTCACGGCAACGTTGCCGGCGTGGGCCAGGCGCTGAAGCAGTGCCAGCAGCTGGACCCCACCCTGATGCCGTACTACCAGGGCCGGAATGAGCAGGCGCAGGTCCACCAGGCCGTCGGCTACGCCCGGCATACCCGCCGCCGCCAGACTTTCGCGATCAGTACCTCCATCGGCCCCGGGTCTTCGAACCTGCTCACCGGTGCCGCGCTGGCCACCACCAACCGACTGCCCGTCCTGCTGCTGCCGTCCGACACCTTCGCTACCCGAGCCGCGGACCCGGTGCTGCAGCAGCTGGAGCAGCCCCACGCCTACGACATCACTGTCATTGACGCGTTCCGGCCGCTGTCCAAGTTCTTCGACCGCGTCAACCGGCCCGAGCAGCTGTTTTCGGCGTTCCACCACGGCCTGCGCGTGTTGACCGACCCGGCCGAGACCGGCGCGGTGACCATATCGCTGCCGCAGGACGTCCAGGCCGAGGCCTTCGACGTCCCCGAGGAGTTCCTGGCCGAACGGGAATGGCGGATCCGCCGCCCCGAGGCCGACGACGACGACATCGCCCGCGCAGCAGCGGCCATCCGGGCTGCGAAGCGGCCGCTGATTATCGCCGGCGGCGGCGTCCTCTACGCCTACGCCAACGACGAACTGGCGAAGTTCGCCGAGCTGACAGGCATCCCGGTAGGCAACACCCAGGCCGGCGTCGGCGTCCTGCCCTGGGACCACAAGTTCAGCCTCGGAGCGGTCGGCTCCACCGGCACGACGGCGGCCAACGCCATCGCAGCCGAGGCAGACCTGATCATCGGCATCGGCACCCGCTACGAGGACTTCACCACCGCATCCCGGACCGCATTCCAGAACCCCGACGTGAAATTCATCAACATCAACGTCGCCCCGCTCGACGCGTACAAGCACGGCACCAGCCTCCCGATCGTCGCGGACGCCCGCAAGGCGCTGGTGAAGCTGAACGCAGCGCTGGGCGGCTACCGCATCGGGGCCGACCTTGAGCAAAAGGTCGCGGCGGAGAAGAAGCGCTGGAACGCCACCGTGGACGAGGCGTTCGATACCCGGTTCACCCCGCTGCCGGCGCAGAACGAGATCATCGGCGCCACCAACCGGGCCATGGACGCCCGCGACGTCGTCATTTGCGCGGCAGGATCCCTGCCCGGGGACCTGCACAAGATGTGGCGCGTCCGGGACCCATTCGGCTACCACGTCGAATACGCCTACTCCTGCATGGGCTACGAAATCCCCGGCGGCCTCGGCGTCAAGCGTGCAGTCCTCGCCGAAGCGGCCAGTACGACGGCGGCAGGTGCGGACCGCGCGGACGTGCGGGACGTCGTCGTGATGGTGGGCGACGGCTCCTACCTGATGATGCACACCGAACTAGTCACCGCCGTGGCCGAACGGATCAAGCTGATCGTGGTCCTGATCCAGAACCACGGCTACGCCTCCATCGGTTCCCTGTCCGAATCTCTGGGTTCGCAGCGGTTTGGCACCCGGTACCGGGCGCTGGACGAAGGGGCGCACAGCTTCGACGACGGCGAGACCTTGCCCGTTGACCTGGCCCTGAACGCCGAATCCCTGGGCGTGAAGGTCATCCGGATCGAACCGGGGGAGAAGGTGATCGCTGAACTCGAGCAGGCCATCCGCGACGCCAAGGCCGCCCCCGAGGGCAGCGGACCCATCCTGATCCACGTCGAGTCCGATCCGCTGCTGGACGCACCGTCCTCCGAGTCCTGGTGGGACGTCCCCGTCTCCCAAGTCTCCGAACTGGACTCCACCAAGCAGGCCTTCCAGACCTACGCCGACCACAAGTCACGCCAGCGCAAACTGCTCGGCTGACCTCCTCCAGACACCACCCACTCAAGGAAGAGTCCCCATGACTGCCACCACCACCCAGACCACCGATACACAGACAACCGTTATCAACCACTTTCTCAACGGCGCCGAAACTGCCGGCCAGGGCGACCGCACCACGAACGTGTACAACCCGGCCACCGGCGCTGTCTCCGGTGAGCTGCGCCTGGCCGACCGTGCCGACCTGGACACCGCCGTCGCCGCCGCCCGCAGAGCGGCCGACACCTGGGGCGACATCTCCCTGGCCAAGCGCACCGCCGTGCTGTTCAAGTTCCGTGAACTCGTCGCTGCCCATGTTGACGACCTCGCGGCCCTGGTTACCGCCGAACACGGCAAGGTCCTCTCCGACGCCAAAGGCGAAATCGGCCGCGGCCTGGAAGTCGTCGAGTACGCCTGCGGGATCCCCACCCTGCTCAAGGGCGACTACTCGGACCAGGTCTCCACCGGCATCGATGTCTTCTCCTTCCGTGAGCCGCTCGGCGTCGTCGCCGGGATCACCCCGTTCAACTTCCCCGTCATGGTGCCCCTGTGGATGGCGCCGATGGCGATTGCCACCGGCAACGCGTTCATCCTCAAGCCCTCCGAGCGCGACCCCTCCGCCTCGCTGCTGCTCGCCAAGCTCTGGAAGGAAGCCGGCCTGCCGGACGGCGTGTTCCAGGTACTGCACGGGGACAAGGAAACCGTCGACGGGCTGCTGACCCACCCGGACGTGGACGGCATCTCCTTCGTCGGCTCCACCCCGATCGCACAGTACGTCCACGAAACTGCCACCAAGCACGGCAAACGCGTCCAGGCCCTCGGAGGGGCCAAGAACCACGCCATCATCCTGCCCGACGCCGACCTGGACAACGCCGCCGACCACCTCGCCGCCGCCGCCTTCGGCTCCGCCGGGGAACGCTGCATGGCCATCTCCGTCGCCGTAGCCGTCGGGGACGCCGCCGACGCCCTGGTGGCGAAAGTCCAGGAGCGCGCCGAAGCCGTGAAGGTCAACAACGGCACCGCCCCCGGCGCCGAAATGGGCCCGGTCATCACCCCCGCCTCCAAGGAACGCATCGTCCGGATCGTCACCGAAGCCGAAACCGCCGGCGCCGCCATGGTGGTGGACGGCCGCGACCTCGTGGTCCCCGGCCACGAAAACGGCTTCTGGGTGGGTCCCACCGTCCTGGACCACGTCAAGACCGAAATGACCGCCTACCAGGAGGAAATCTTCGGACCCGTCCTCGTCGTGGTCCGCGTCGACACCCTGGAAGAGGGCATCAAGCTCATCAACGCCAACCCCTACGGCAACGGCACCGCCATCTTCACCTCCTCCGGCGCCGCCGCCCGCACATTCCAACGCAGTGTCACCGTCGGTATGATCGGCATCAACGTGCCCCTGCCCGTCCCCGTGGCCTACCACTCCTTCGGCGGCTGGAAAGCCTCACTCTTCGGCGACAAGCACATCTACGGCCCCGAAGGCGTCAGCTTCTACACCCGCGGCAAGGTGGTCACCTCCCGCTGGCCCGAAACCCACCACGCCTCCGGCGCCTCCTACAACTTCCCGTCGAACTAGAAACCATCACCATCGATTGCTCCGTAAACGTCGTTTTGAACGTCCAGAACGACAGCTACGGAGCAGTCGATGCAAAGGAACAGATAATGACTGAGAACAAACTGATCATCGGCACGGCGCCGGACTCCTGGGGCGTGTGGTTCGCGGACGACCCCAAACAGACCCCCTGGGAACGCTTCCTCGACGAGGTGGCCGAATCAGGCTACAAGTGGATCGAACTTGGCCCCTACGGCTACTTGCCCAACGATCCCACCCGCCTGGCGGAGGAACTGAGGCAGCGCGACCTCAAAGTCACCGCAGGCACCGTGTTCACCGCCTTCCACCGTGGGCTGGACCAGTGGGAGGCCGCGTGGGAGCCGGCACGGAAGGTCGCCGAGCTCACCGCTGCCATGGGCGGTGAGCACATCGTGGTCATCCCGGCCATGTGGCGCGACGACGTCACCGGCGAACCCGTGGAAAGCGGCACCTTGAGCGACAAGGCATGGAGCGACCTGTTCGCGGGCCACAACCGCCTGGGCAAGACCCTCCTGGAGGACTTCGGACTGCAGCAGCAGTTCCACTCCCACGCAGACTCGCACGTGGGCGCGCAGGAGGACATTGAAACCCTCCTCGCAGCCACGGACCCGAAATACCTCAACCTGTGCCTGGACACCGGGCACGCCGAATACTGCGGCGCCTCCAGCCTGGAACTGATCAAGAACTACCCGGACAGGATCGGCTACCTGCACCTGAAGCAGGTCAACCCGGAGATCCTGAAGAAGGTCAATGAAGAGAACATGACCTGGGCTGCAGCCAACCTGGCCGGGGTCATGACCGAACCGCCGAACGGGCTGCCGGACCTGCGTGCCGTCATCGAAGCGGTGGAAGCCCTGAACCGGCCCATCTTCGGCATCGTGGAGCAGGACATGTACCCCGTGGCCTTCGATGTGCCCATGCCGATCGCCAAGCGCACCCGAAACTACCTGCTGTCCTGCGGCTCCCGCACCAGCGTCAGCTAACCCGCCCCAGACACCACAAAGGACAGAACAATGACTGAAACCCTCCGCGTCGCTGTCATCGGTGCAGGCCGCATGGGCGCAGACCACATCCAGCGCCTGAACAAGCGCATCCATGGAGCAGAAGTGGCCGCCGTCGTCGACGTCGACCTTGCCCGCGCCCAGGCCGCCGTCGAAGGCATTCCCGGCGCCGTCGCCCTTACCGACGCCGAGGAAGCCATCAACAACGGCGACGTCAACGCGGTCCTGATCGCCACCCCCGGCTTCCTGCACCAGGACATCCTGCTCAAGGCGCTCGCCAAGGACATTCCGATCCTCTGCGAAAAGCCGCTCACCCCGGACGCCGAATCGTCCTGGAAAATCGTCGAAGCGGAGGTTGCGCTGGGCCACCAGCGCATCCAGGTGGGGTTCATGCGCCGTTTCGACGCCGAATACGCGGCGCTGGGCTCGATCATCAGGAACCAGGAACTAGGTGAGCTGCTGATGCTCCACCACCAGCACCGCAACCCCACCACTCCCGAGGGCTTCACCAACGAGATGCTCATCAACGATTCCGTGGTCCACGAATTCGACGCCATCCGCTACTTCACCGGCGAGGAAATCACCAGCGTCCAGGTCCGTCTGGGCAAGGCAACCAGGACTGCGCCCAACGGCCAGCACGATCCCCAGCACGTCCTGATTGAAACCGAGTCAGGCGTCCTGGCCGACGTCGAAATCTACGTCAATGCCAAGTTCGGCTACGAAGTGGCTACCCAGGCCACCTTCGAGGACGGCGTCGTCAGCATCGGCGGGGACACCGGCCCCTACACCCGCAGCGCCGGCCGTTGGGGCGGCAACGTCACTCCCGGGTTCGAGGAGCGTTTCGGAGCAGCCTACGACGTCGAAATCCAGTCATGGGTGGACGCGGCACTTAACGGCGGGATCGGCGGCCCCTCCGCCTGGGACGGGTACGCCACCGCCGCGTGCTGTGAAGCCGGCGTTGAAGCCCAGAAGAACGGTGAGAAGGTTGCCGTAAAGCTGGCGGCAAAGCCCGACCTCTACAAGTAGGACAGGAGGAGGGGGGCGGCCAAACCACGGAAGCAGCAGCAACGATCCCCTGACCGGCCCCGACCGTTCCCGCGCACAAAGCAGCAACCCCCATGATGATCCTTCCGGGGGTTGCTGCTTTATGCCGGCGCGTGCAGCCTCGGCAGGGCGTCCACCAGCGGCGCCAGCTCCGGGACCGCCTGGGCCTCGTCCAACGCACGCTCCAGGGTGGCATCGTGGACCGGCCGGGCCTCCGTGAGCAGGCTGATGCCGCTGGCGGTCAGCTCGGTGTAGATGCCGCGGCGGTCGTCGTCGCACAGGATCCGGGTCAGGAGGCCGCGGTCCTCCAGCCGGTTCACCAGCCGCGTGGTGGCACTGGGGCTGAGCGCCGTGGCACGGGCCAGTTGCTGCATCCGCATATGCCACCCGTCCTGCCGGCTGAGGGCATCCAGCACGGTGTACTCCACCACGGACAGCTTTGACTCGGCCTGCAGGGAACGTTCCAGCTCACCTTCGATCAAGCCATGCAAGGCCGCCAATGTACGCCATCCCTGGGCGCGTACCTCAACGGCGTCGTCCTTGATGCCCATGGTTGCTCCTTCACCTAAATGGCGCCGAACGGGCGGCCATCGATCATTGAATGCAGATAGTTGCTTGCGCGGTATATTTGCATGTGCAACAATAAATACCGCGTCTGCAACTATCTTAGGCGCCTTCCCTTCCAAGGAACAACCAACCACTACAACTAGAAGGAGCATTCCCATGCCTGTTGGCCTGATAGCCCTCGCCCTCGGCGGCTTCGGAATAGGACTCACCGAATTTGTCATCGCCGGACTGCTGCCGGAGGTGGCAGCGGATTTCGGCGTCAGCGAAGCCTCCGCCGGATGGTTCATTTCCGGTTACGCGCTCTCGGTGGTGGTGGGCGCACTCGGCCTCACGGCGGCCGTGACGAGGTTCGAGCGCAAGCCGGTGCTTGCGGCCCTGCTGGTCCTGTTCATCGCAGGAAACCTGCTCTCCGCCACCGCTGGCGGCTACTGGCCCATGATGTTGGGCCGGATCATCGCAGCCCTTTCGCATGGCGCCTTCTTCGGAATCGGAGCCGTGGTGGCCGCGGGCATGGTCGCGCCCAGCAAGAAGGCCGGTGCCATCGCGCTGATGTTCACCGGACTCACTGCAGCCAATGTCCTGGGGGTCCCGTTCGGCACGCTGCTGGGCCAGGCCGCCGGTTGGCGGGCCACCTTCTGGGCCATCACGGCCATTGGGGTGGCTGCGCTCGCCGGCATCCTTGCGCTGGTGCCCCGGCACGCCGGTGAAGCCGACACGGCGGGAAGCCTTCGCTCCGAGCTGCGCGCCTTCCGCTCCGGGCAGGTGTGGCTGTCCATCGTGGTGACCATTCTTGGCTTCGGCGGCATGTTCGGGGCGTTCACCTATATCGCCTACACGCTGACCGAGGTTTCGGGCTTTGCGGCCTCCGCCGTCCCGTGGCTGCTCATTGTTTTTGGCGTGGGACTATTCGCCGGCAACACGCTGGGCGGAAAAGCTGCGGACCGTAACGTTGACCGGACACTCCTGGTGGTACTCGCCATCCTGTTCGCGGTGCTGGTGGCGTTCGCCCTGACCGCCGCGAACCCTGTGCTAACCGTCATTTCACTGGTACTCATGGGAGGCTTCGGCTTCGCCACCGTTCCCGGACTGCAGATGCGCGTCATGAAGTATGCCCCCGGGGCTCCCACGCTTGCCTCCGGCGCGAATATTGGTGCCTTCAACGTGGGTAATGCCCTGGGCGCCTGGCTGGGCGGGGTCACCATTACCGCTGGATTCGGCTACACGTCGCCCATCTGGGCCGGGGCGGTCATCACCCTGGCGCGGAGTGGCGGTCATGGCGTTCGCCGCGGCGGCCGCCAAGCGGCGCGAACATCGGCCGGGCAACGGGGTGCAGACGGCGGAAGAGGTGGGCGTCCGCTAAGCGGCGGGGTCAGAGGAGCGGCGCACCTTGGCTCGCGTCAGGCTCCGAAGGGCAGCCGGGGATCGATGTTCTGGCTCTCCCAGGTCTGCCGCACCCAGCCGTGGTGCGGGTCGTCGCTGATCAGCCATTCGCGCACCGGTCCCGGGCCCGCCATGACGTTCAGGTAGTAGAGGTCGTACCCCGGGGCAGCCATGGCAGGGCCGTGCCAGCCGTAGGGCACCAGGACAACGTCGCCCGTGCGCACCTCGGCCGAGACGTCGATGGGCCGCTCGTCCGAGGCGTAGACACGCTGGTAGCCAATGGCATCGGCATCGGCAGGCGCCGAACCGCCGGCCGCTACCTGCGTTTCGAAGTAGTAGATCTCCTCGAGGGAGGTCTCGCCGTCCTTCTCCTCGTCATGCTTGTGCGGAGGGTAGGAGGACCAGTTGCCGGCCGGGGTGAGAACCTCGCAGACGATGAAGCGGTCTGCCTCAAGCGCTGCCGGCGTGCCGAAGTTATGGACCTGGCGCGAGCAGTTGCCCGCCCCGCGCAGTTCCACCCGGGTTTCGGCAGCGGGTACCAGCCGGGTGGGATAGGAGGCCCGTGCCGGGGCAGTGGCAACGGCCACCCGGCCGCCGTCGGCCGAACTGATGCTGACGGCGCGTCCGGTGCCGGAATAGAGCACGTCGGCAGGGCCGGAGAAAACGGACGGGCGGCCGGCCAGCGGGTATTCCGTGCCATCCACGGTCACGGTGAACGACCCGCTGAGGGGCACCACGATCCGTTCCTCGTCTGCGGCGGGAAGGTCGACGGCGGCGCCCGCCGGCAAGGTGGCGACCTTCAGCCCGGTGTGTGCCCAGCCGTCCACGGAGAGGGCGGAATCGGAGGTACCGATCGAAACGTCCCATTTTCCGTCCCTGGCTGCGCCCAGGGGATAGACCCAGTTGGTCATGGAGGTGTTCCTTTGCGCTAGCGCTGTACGAGGGTCATTTCGAAGCTGTAGGAATCCGCCCGGTAGACGTGGTGGCCGGTCTCCACGCGCCTGCCGGTATCGTCCACGGCTGTGCGTTCCATGGTGACCAGGGCGGACCCTGCGGCAGTGTCCAGCATGGACGCCTGGTAGTCGTTGGCGTTCACTGCGCCAATGCGCTGGTTGGCCAGCCGGAAGTTCACGCCGCCGCGGCGCAGGATCGAGTAGAGGCCCTCGGCTACAAGCATGGCTTCGTCCATGTCGGCAATGTCGTCGCGCACCCAGTTCTCCATCAGGGCCAACGGCTTGCCGCCCACTTTCCGGAGTCGGGTGAAGTGGTAGACCTTGGAACCCGCGGGAAGCTGCAGCGTGGTGAGTGTGGCGTCGTCAGCTTCCACATGCGAAAAGCTGAGGACTTCGGTGGTGGGCTTTTTGCCGTTGTTGGTGAGGTCGTCGTAGAGGCTTGAGAGCTCCAGTGGGCGGCGCACCTGGCTGGAGACCACCTGGGTCCCTACGCCACGCTTGCGCACCAGGAGGCCCGACCGAACCAGTTCGTCCATCGCCTTGCGCATGGTTGGCCGGGAGAGGTTGAGCTGGGCGGCCAGGTCGATTTCATTGTCCAGCCGGCTGCCGGGTTCCAGCACCCCGCTGTAGATCGCGGCTTCGATGCCCTGGACCACTTGGTGGTACAGGGGCACGGGGGAGGAGCGGTCGATGCTGAGTCCCAGGTTGTTCGCCACGGTGCGTTCCCTCGTCTTCGGTAACTGCGCAGCCGTCCGGTCCGGACAGGCGTGCCGGCGGACCGATTGCCGCTATATGTTCTCTTGATAGGACATACTTTCTTGCTCGATGGTAGCAGGCGGGTTCCCGGGGTCAAGGGACGTTGCGCCTGATGACCGACGGGACATCCCTGGCGCCCACGCCGGGCTGGCGTCTCGTAACGGGATGGCCCCACCATCTGCCTGCGGTGCCCTAGGCTGGCTCCATGACCAGGACCGGAGGGCTGCAGCCGTGAATTTCGCCGGAAGCCTGGGCCCCCGTCCCCGCACCCTCGAAGTCCAGGACCTGGCCAGCTTCGACCGGCTGGTTGCCGGCGGCGCCGTCAATCTGCATGGCTGGCACGCCCAGTCGCTGGACCTCCGGGGGCGGACTCCGGCGCTGAAGAGGGTTGACGTTGAGGGGGCCATGTTCCTCGGCTGCCTCTTCGACGACGGCATGGAGGCCAACCTCCGCAGCCGCGGTGCGCTGATCTTTCCCCGGCTCGAAGGCGTCCCGTTCGATCCCTACCGCGCCACCCTGTACACCCCGGCGGAACTGTACGCCGGGCTGGCTTCGTCCCCCTACGAAGAGCTGCCCGACGCCCGCATCTACCACTGGAGCATCCAGCCCGGCCAGCGCCACCGCGTGGACGCGACCCTGGCCTCCGCCCTGCACGATCACGCCATCGGCGATGCCCTCGATGAACTCACCCGCTCCGCACCCTGGAACCGCCGGTCCATCGTCGGCGTGATGGGCGGCCATGCGGCGCCGCGCGGCAGTACGGAATTCGCCCAGGCGGCGCGGCTGGGCAGGCTGCTTGCGCAGGACGGCCATGTGGTCGCCACCGGCGGCGGACCTGGCGCCATGGAAGCGGCGAACCTGGGCGCATACCTGAGCGGGGCGTCCGACGGCGATGTGCAGTGGGCGCTCGCGGCGCTCGCCGCCGTTCCCGGGTTCCGGCCCTCGGTGTCGGCGTGGGCACGCGCGGCCGCCGCCGTCGTCGACCGCCATCCGGGCGGGACGCCGTCACTGGGGATCCCCACCTGGTTCTACGGGCATGAGCCGCCCAACTACTTTGCCACGCACATTGCGAAATACTTCGCCAACGCCATCCGCGAAGCCATCCTCCTGCAACTGTGCCACGGCGGCATCGTGTTCCTGCCGGGAGCCGCTGGCACGGTGCAGGAGATCTTCCAGGATGCCTGCGAGAACTACTACGGCGCCCGGGAAACGGTGGCTCCCATGGTGCTGGTGGGGCGCCGGCACTGGGAGCAGGAATACCCGGCATGGCCCATGCTGGCCAGCCTCGCCGCCGGGCGCACCATGGCGGATTACATCTTCCTGGTGGACACAGTGGACGAAGCAGTGGAGGTCCTCCGGCAGCGCTGAGCGGCGCCGGAGAACCTCCACGCGGGTTCAGCCGCGGGTGGCTAGCCCACCGCGGTGCCGAACAGCAGGCCCAGCAGGTACGTGATGACGGCGGCGCCGAGGCCGATGGCCAGCTGGCGCAGGCCGCGGGTCAGCGGGGACGTGCCGGACAGCAGGCCAACAGCAGCGCCGGTGGCCAGGAGGGAAATGCCCACCAAAGCCCCGGCCACCACGAGCGCGGTCACGCCGGTCAGGCCGAACAGGAACGGCAGGATGGGAACGATGGCGCCGGAGGCGAAGAAGCAGAAGCTGGAGAGCGCGGCACCCCACGCGGTGCCCACAGCCTCATGCTGGTCCGCTTCCTCGGGCAGTTCCGGCTGCAGCGACAGGCTCGGGTCGCAGTCGCAGGACAGCAGGCCGGTACGCTCGGCTACCCGGTGTTCGGCAGCCTCCCGGGACATCCCGCGGGCCAGGTACACCAGCAGGAGTTCGTTGTGTTCGAGGTCCAGCTTGGGCGCGACCGCCAGGGTGACCTGGGTGGGGCGCGTGGCTGCCAGCAGCTCCCGCTGGGACCGGACGGAGATGAACTCGCCGGCTCCCATGGACATGGCGCCGGCCAGGAGCCCGGCGACGCCGCTGAGCAGCACCACGCTGCTGGCCACGCCGGAGGCCGCCATGCCCATCACCAGGGAGAGGTTGCTCACCAGGCCGTCGTTGGCGCCGAAGACGGCGGCGCGGAACGTGCCGGCCAGGCGGTTGCGGCCGCGGGTTGCCAGCCCCCGGACCACTTCCTCATGGATCTGCTCATCGGCCGCCATGGCGTCCGTGGCGTTGGGGTCCTTGGCGTAGGGGGAGCGGCCTTCCGCGCGCTGGGCCAGGGCCAACACAAAGACGGAGCCGAAGTGCCGGGCCAGGAACCCCAGGAAGCGGCTCCGGGCGGACGCCCTTTTTGGCTTGCCCGCGTGATCGCCCAGCAGGGCGAGCCAGTGCGCCTCGTGCCGGCCTTCGGCTTCGGCCAGCGCCAGCAGGATGGCCCGCTCTTCCCCCTCGCGGTTCTGGGCCAGGTCACGGTAGACGGCGGCTTCCGCGCGCTCGTCCGCCAAGTACTGGCGCCATCTTTTGATGTTCGACGGCGAGGGCTGGCTTTGCGGGGTTGGGGCGGCCTCCGGGACGGTGTGGGGTTCGGGCTGGGCGTGCTGCGACACTGGTACTCCTGGGCTTGGAAAGGGCATGGTTACGGCGCCTTTGCCCTGCCAGCCTACTGCGGATTTCCGCGGTTTTTTGGCTGGCAAACCTCGCTGGGGAGTTTCGGTTGACCTTAAAACCGCACCCCGCCCTTCCTTAATTTCGAGGCCCCCACCAGTCCCGCCGCAGCCCTTGACCCGTCCGCCCGGCCGGTGCTGTGATGAAGGTGTGGCGCGGCCTGCGCCCTACCTGAAAGAGCACGTCAGGCGAACAACGGAGGTTGAATCATGAGCACCACCGGACAGCACCCGGACATGCCGCACCTGGACGCCGTCGAAGCGGACCCCGCCTACGATTACGCCGAGGATGCACCGGTAGACGATGCGGACTGGGACGCGGAGGACGAGTTCCTTGACGAGGAGGAGCCGGTGGTCCAGCCGCCGCCGGTGGTCATCGATGCCGAGGACCGCGAGGTCCCGCTGGATGACGACGAGCCCCGCGACACAGGGGAGTAGGACTTACGACGACGGCGCCTCCCTTCGCCTGGAAGCGAAAGGAGGCGCCGTCGTCGTGCGTTAAAGCATGTGTCCGGTCAGCGTGCGGCGAGGATTTCCTCCGGAGCGTCCTCCGGTTCCTGCCCGGCCACGCGGCGCTGCCAGGCCCGCATGACCCGGGGGTCGGTGGGGCGGGTGAGCAGCGAAGCCGCGATGTAGACGACGGCTGAGGCGATCAAGCCGTAGTAGATGGGCTCATTCGCGTAGATGCCGTCCAGCGGGGCCTTAGCGTTGATTTCCAGGATGATCATGGTGCCCAGCGTCACCACCGACCCGACCGCCATGGATGCCGCGGCTGCCACGCCGGTGCCGCGCTTCCAGACCAGGCCGCCCAGGATGGCCACCAGGAGGCCGCCCACCAGGATGTCGTAGGCAATGGTCAGGGCCGCAACAACGTCCTTGGTGATGATGGCGATGGCGATGGCCACGATGCCCAGTGCGAGGACCCACACCCGGTTGGCCTTGACATCGTGCTCCGGGTTCTCGGAATCGCCGGTGGAGACCTCCTTGCCGAACCAGCCGGCAACGAACGGCAGGACATCCGCCCTTGCCACGGTGGCGGCGGCGATCAGCGCGCCGGAAGCGGTGGACATCATGGCGGCCACGGCGGCGGCCAGGACCAGGCCGCCAATGCCGATGGGCAGCAGGTTCTGGGCTACCTCGGCGTAGACGTCGTCCTTGGCAGCGATCGTGACGTTGGACAACGCCACGTTGGCGGCCATGCCGATCAGCGCACCGGCCACGCCGTACAGGATGCAGTAGATACCGGCAGTGGCCCCGCCCCACCGGGCCACTGTGGGCGTCTTGGCGGTGAATACGCGCTGCCAGATGTCCTGGCCGATCAGCAGGCCCAGGGTGTAGACCACGAAGTAGGTGATGATCGTCTGGACGCCGATCCCGTCGATCTGGAAGAAGCTGGCATCAACGCGGCTGCGGATGCCGTCGAGGCCGCCGGCAGCGTTGAGGGTGAAGGGGAGCATCAGGAAGAAGATGCCCACGGTCTTGATGACGAACTGGACCTGGTCCGCCAGCGTGATGGACCACATGCCGCCAATGGTGGAGTACACCAGCACAATGGCTCCGCCGATGGCGATGGCCAGGGCGCGGTCAAGGCCGAAGAGGACGACGAAGATCGTCGCATACGCGCCGGTGGACGTGGCGCAGAGCATCAGGGTGTACGCGAGCATGACGATGCCCGAGGCCTCCGTTGCCCGGCTCCCGTACCGGAGGGTGAGCATCTGGGACACGGTGTAGATCTTCAGCTTTTGGATGGTGCCGGCGAAGAGCAGGCTCAGGAGCAGGACGCCGGCGCCGATGGCCACCACGAGCCACATTCCGGAGATGCCGAACTTGTAGCCAAGTCCCACGCCGCCCACTGTGGACGCGCCGCCCAGGACCACCGCGGCCATGGTGCCGGTGTAGAGGAAGGGGCCAAGCCGGCGGCCGGCAACCAGGAAGTCGCTGTTGTTCTTGGTGCGGGATTTGCCCCACCAGCCGAAGGCCAGCATTGCGAGCAGGTACACCACCACGATGGCGATGTTGATGGCACGTGCATCCATATTGAGGGGCTCCTTGGAGCTGTTGGGTGCCGGGTGTGGGACCGGGGCGGCGGCGCCCGGAACCGCCGCGGACGAACGGAGGGGATCCAACTATTGCCCTATAGGCAACAGGAGTTTTCAAAGCCTAGGATGTGACGCCCGCAACAGTCAAGAACGATCGGCGCCGCGCGGCCTGCGTGTGGCATGCGCGCGTCACAAAAGCGCCGCGGATTAGGATGGCTCGAGAGCGGAGCCGGGCTGCCGGCCATGAAAGGTTCGTAGATGAAGGCACTGCCAGTTGAGCCGAGCAACGTCCCGGTTGCCATCGGTTCCAGGATCCGGGCCGCCCGGCAGTCCCAGCGGCTCACCATCGAGCAGGTTGCGGACGCCACCGGGCTGACCAAGGGGTTCCTCAGCCGGGTTGAGCGGGACCTGACCTCACCGTCCGTGGCCTCGCTGGTGACGCTCTGCCAGGTGCTCTCGATCTCCATCGGCGAGCTCTTTGCCGCACCGGAAACCCACCTCACCAAGCGGAATGACGGGCCTCGTATCTCGCTCGGCGGCCAAGGCATCGTGGAGCGGCTGCTGACCGCCCGTTCGGAACGCCGGGTCCAGATCATCCAGGCCGTCATCGAGCCGCACGGCCGCGGCGAGTCCGAGCTTTACGCCGTGGACTGCGACGTGGACGTGCTGCACGTGATTAAGGGGTCCATCAGGCTGATCCTCACCAATGAGGAATACGACCTCAGCACCGGCGATACGGTGACGTTCCCGGGCCGCGAACCGCACACCTGGGTCAATCCCACGGACAAGCCCGTCGAGGTGCTCTGGGTCCTGGTGCCCGCCGCCAGCCGCTGACCCGGTTCGGCGTGTTCATTCCCGCCCGTTCGGCGCGGCGTCACGCGGAGCAGCTTTTGGGCGGCTGCCGGCAGGCAGTTCCCTGAAAACATGCGCTTCCGGCCGCTTTCGGCTGCCCAAAACGTGCCGTGCGTGACGCGGCATGCCACCGGGGACCAGTCCAAAGTAAACATCTGATGCTCATTGGAAAACTACGGTGTATGATGGCAGTCACACAGTCCCCTCAACTCCTCGAAGGAGAGGCCTCCATTGGAAGAGCTGCGCATCGAAGCCAACGGCAACCTTGGCCCCATCGATTCATCCCGGATCCCGCGGTACGCCGGAGCCGCCACCTACGCCCGGCTGCCCCGCCTGGACCAGGTGGCCAAGGCCGACGTCACGGTGGTGGGTGTCCCCTTCGATTCCGGAGTTTCCTACCGCCCCGGCGCCCGCTTCGGCGCCAACCATGTCCGCGAGGCCAGCCGGCTGCTGCGTCCCTACAACCCGGCCTGGGACGTCAGCCCGTTCGAGAACATCCAGGTGGCAGACGCCGGGGACATGGCGGTCAACCCGTTCAACATCAACGAGGCCATCGAGACCATCCAGCAGAACGCTCTGGACCTGACAGCGGCCGGCAGCAAACTGCTGACCCTTGGCGGCGACCACACCATCGCCCTGCCGCTGCTCCGTGCCGCCGCCGAGCGGGCCGGCGAACCTATTGCAATGCTCCACTTCGACGCCCACCTGGACACCTGGGACACCTACTTCGGTGCCGAATACACCCACGGCACGCCATTCCGCCGGGCGGTGGAGGAGGGCATCCTGGATACCGAGGCCATCAGCCACATCGGCACCCGCGGCCCGTTGTACGGCAAGAAGGATCTCGACGACGACCACCGCTTCGGGTTCGGCATCGTCACCTCCGCGGACGTCTACTACCAGGGCGTCCTGGAAACTGTGGCCAAGGTCCGCGAGCGGATCGGCAACCGCCCGCTCTACATCTCCGTGGATATTGACGTCCTGGATCCGGCCCACGCGCCGGGTACCGGCACACCCGAGGCCGGCGGCATCACCAGCCGCGAACTCCTGGAAATCATCCGCGGCTTCCGCGGCATGAACCTGGTGGGGGCCGACGTCGTCGAGGTGTCCCCGGCCTACGACCATGCCGAGATCACCGGCGTCGCGGCCAGCCATGTCGCCTACGAACTGGTGACCCTGATGGCGGACAACGCCGTTCCCGGGGACCGCTTCGGCGCGGTAACCGGCTACGAGGCCCAGGCCCTGGGCCGGGAAATCCACCGGCCCGCCGGTTTCGCTGCCGCCGCCAAGGAGTAGCACCGTGACCGAACCTGCACCCGCCACTCCCGCCGCGCAAGGGGGAGGTGCCCGCAACGGCGGGGACCTCGTCGTCGAAACCCTTGAAGCGCTGGGCGCCAAGACGGTGTTCGGCATCCCTGGCCAGCATGCCCTGGGACTCTTTGATGCGATGGGCCGCGGCAACCTGCACTTCGTCTCCTCGCGGGTGGAAAACAACTCCGCCTTCGCCGCGGACGGCTACTCCCGCGCCACAGGCGAGGTGGGTGTCCTGTTCCTGTCCACCGGCCCTGGCGCGCTGACGTCCCTGGCCGGGCTGCAGGAGGCGTACGCCACCGGTGTCCCCATGGTGGTGGTGGCCAGCCAGATTCCCCTGGAGGGCCTCGGGGCGCGGCGCAAGGGCATGCTGCACCAGCTTGATGACCAGAAGGCCTCGGCCGCGAACGTCACCAAGAGCCAGCGGCTGATCCAGCACGCCTCCGGCATCCCTTCCGCCATCCAGGACGCCTGGACCGAAGCCATCTCCTCCCCGCAGGGACCCGTGTGGCTGGAAATCCCGCAGAATGTCCTGCTGGATCCCATCATGGTGCCGCCGGTGGAGGATGCGCTCGCCGAAGCCGCTGACAACCCGCCGCGCGTTGAACTGGTCCGCGAGGCGGTGACCTGGCTTTCGGAGGCGAAACGCCCGGCGATCATCGCCGGCGGCGGC
Organism: Arthrobacter sp. SLBN-112; assembly: GCF_030944625.1. NCBI lineage: Bacteria > Bacillati > Actinomycetota > Actinomycetes > Micrococcales > Micrococcaceae > Arthrobacter > Arthrobacter sp. SLBN-112. The sequence continues at coordinate 4,266,230 of NZ_JAUSXY010000001.1, read as the reverse complement.
ACCAGGCGCGGCAAGGGGGAGAAATCGCTGTTGTCCCTGGCGGAGAAGCTGCGCGCCCCGGTCATCTGCACGCCCGGTGGCAACGGCGCGTTCCCCTGGAACCATGAGCTCTCGCTCCAGTCCTGGATCGAGGACCAGTACATGACGGAGCTGCTCGAGGATGCCGACGTACTGGTGGTCATCGGCTCCTCGCTCGGCGAAGTGACATCCAACTACTTCACCTTCGAGCCGCGCGGCAGGATCATCCAGATCGACGCCGAACCCCGCGTACTGGAGTCCAACCGGCCCGGCCTGGGCATTCGCGCCGACGCCGGCCAGGCACTGGCGGCGCTCGACGCCGCCCTGACGGAGCCGCACGGCGAACAGGCGGACTGGCACGGTACCTCGCCCGAGGACCTGGTCAAGGACACCCTCGCCAAGGTGAAGGCCCGGCTGGAATCGCAGGACCTGGCCAAGGAACTGCACTTCATGGCGGACATCCGTGAGGCGGTCCCGGCGGACATGCAGACGTTCTGGGACATGACCATCAGCGCGTACTGGGGCTGGTCCTGCTGGGACGCCCGCCAGGGCCAGTTCCACTCGGCCCAGGGTGCCGGCGGCCTCGGCTTCGGCTTCCCGGCGGCAATCGGCGGTGCGGTGGGCCTGGAAACCACCGGGAAGGCCGGCAACGCCGCCCGGGTGCTGGCCGTGTCCGGCGACGGTTCGGCGATGTACTCCATCGCCGAGCTCGCCACGGCCAGGCAGCACAACGTGCCGGTCACGTGGCTGATCGTGGACGACGGCGGCTACGGCATCCTGCGCGAGTACATGGTGGGCTCGTTCGGCAAGGCCACGGCCACCGAACTGGCGCGTCCCGATTTCGTGAAACTCGCCGAATCCTTCGGCGTGCCGGCCACCCGGGTGGCCCCGGAGGATGTGGGGGACGCGCTCCAGGCCGCGTTCGCCGCGGACGGACCCAACGTCGTCGTGGTTGAAACGCTCCTGAAGATGTTCGCGCCCACCCATCTGGATCTCTGACCGCGCAGGCTTCTGCGCAAGCGCTCCCTCACGTGCCGGCAAAGCAACGGCTGCGTGGGGGAGTGTCGTCGTTGACGGGACCTTCGCATACACTTCGTTTCCCTAAGCAACCTTTTTCTGTTACAGTTGCTTGCAGCAACTAATTCTTTAGGGAGGATCATGTCTGTCGCACCGGCCACCGCAGCCGACCTCGTCAGCCATATCTATGACCTCCAGCGCGCGCTGCGCTGCGTCACCATGGTCAACGTCAAAGGTCAGGACACGGGCATCGCACTCCAAGGGGTGCTCAAGTTCATCGGCGAAGGGGAAACCCGGGCCGCGCACCTCGCCGAACGGCTCGGGGTCAGCGCGCCGGTACTCAGCCGGCACATCGCGGAACTGGCGGACGCCGGCCTGGTGCTTCGTACACAGGACCCCGACGACGGCAGGGCCCAGCTGCTGGCCCTTTCACCCAGGGGAAAGGAAAAGCTCGCTGAGCTGGTCCGCCACCGGGCAGAAACCCTGCAGGGCTACCTCGTCGACTGGAACGAGGACGACGCCGCTGCAACCGCGGCGATGCTGAGCAAGCTGACCGCATCACTGAAGAATTCCATCCGGGCAAGGGCGGCCGGAACCACCAACGAACACGCAGGAGTCAACTAGATGGCCAACGTCACCGCCGCCGCGGACCAGGAGCAGGAGCGCCAGCGCCAGCGCTCCGCCAAGCAGGAATCGCGGCAATCCAAGCGCCACGAGCCCGGCGCGCCCATGAACCACCGCCAGATCATGGAGGCCCTGACCGGCCTCCTTGCCGCTTTCTTCACCGCGATCCTCAGCAGCACCATCGTGGCAAACGCGCTGCCCACCATCATGTCCGAGCTCAAGGGCACCCAGACCGACTTCGCCTGGGTCATCACCGCCGCCCTGCTGGCCAACGCAGCCACCACCCCCATCTGGGGCAAGCTCGCCGACCTCTTCGACAAGAAGGTCCTGGTCCAGCTCAGCATCGTGATTTTCGTTGCCGGCTCGGTCATGGCAGGTTTCTCCGAAAGCATCCCGTTCCTGCTCACCGCCCGCGTGATCCAGGGCATCGCCATGGGCGGCCTCACCGCCCTGGCGCAGGCCATCATCGGCTCCATCATCCCGCCCCGCGAACGCGGCAAGTACTCCGGCTACATGGGCGGCGTCATGGCTGTCGGCACCGCCGGCGGCCCGCTGCTGGGCGGCTTCATCGTGGACAGCTCCCTTGGCTGGCGCTGGACGTTCTTCGTCTGCGTGCCGCTCGCCGTCGTCGCCTTGATCCTGCTCCAGGTAACGCTGAAGATCCCGCACGTCCGGCGTCCTGCCAAGATCGACTGGTTCGGGGCGGTGCTGCTGACCTCCGGCGTGAGCCTGCTCCTCATCTGGGTCTCCTTCGCCGGCCAGCCCGACTACTACGACTGGTGGTCGTGGCAGTCCGCAGTAATGGTGGGCGGCGGGGTCCTCCTGCTCGCACTGCTGGTGCTGGTGGAATCCAAGGTGTCCCAGCCGATCATCCCGCTCAAGATCATCTCTGAGCGCACCACCGCCCTGGCCATCGTTGCGTCCGTGGCCGTTGGCGTGGCCATGTTCGGTTCGTCCACCTTCCTGGGCCAGTACTACCAGGTGGCCCGCGGCGCCACGCCCACCGAGGCCGGCCTGCTGACGCTGCCCATGATCGCCGGCAACCTGGTCGGCTCGGTGGTGTCCGGCCAGCTCATCAGCCGCTACGGCAAGTGGAAGAGGTTCCTGATCGGCGGCACCATCCTGCTGATCGGCGGCCTGGCGCTGGCCGGAACCATGGACCACACCACCGAACTCTGGCTGACCGGCCTCTACACCGGCATTTTCGGCATCGGGCTGGGCATGCTGATGCAGAACCTGGTCCTCGCCGTCCAGAACACCGTCCAGGCCAAGGACATCGGCTCGGCCAGCGCCTCCGTTGCGTTCTTCCGCTCGGTGGGCGGCGCGATCGGTGTGTCCGTCCTGGGCGCCATCATGGCCAACCACGTCAAGGACCTGGCTACCGACGGGCTCACGAAGCTGGGCGTCCAGGCCACCGGAAACGGCGGCGCCAGCATGGACCTCAAGGATCTGCCTGCCCCGATCGCGGACATCATGCGTGCTGCCTACGGTGACGCCACAGCCGGTATCTTCATGATCTCTGCCATTGTCAGCGCCGTTGCCCTCATCGCCGTGATCTTCATCAAGGAAGTGCCGCTGCGCAAGACCGTTGACATCACCCCCGAGTCCACGCTGCAGGCCAACGCCGCCGGCGAAGCCGGGATGACCGCCATGACCGGGCAGTTGCCCCTGGTATCCGCCGCCACGCCGGAAGGCGTTCCCGCCAGGCCAGGAACCGCGGCACGGAGTTCGGTGCATGCGGGTTCCGGAGCTGCCCCGGCCAAGATGTACGACGGCGGTGCTGCCGCTGTGGCAGCGGCGACTGGGAGGGTTGCCACGGAGGACTTCGAGGAAGCCTTTGCCCGGAGTTTCCGCTCCGAGGGGCTGGACCTCCGGTCTGCCGACAGCGTCGACAAGGCTGCGGACGCCGTGGCCAGCGCCGCTGACACGCTCCGGAAACTGCAGGACACCCAACAGTTGCTGGCCCGCCAGCAGGTGGAACTGGGCGGACTGGTGCTGGACGTCCAGGAGCAGCTCCGCTCCCAGCGGGAGGTCGCAGCCAAGCAGGCGGCCACGGCCGCGGAGCTCAGCAGGCTCCAGCGCAAGCTCCTGAAGGAACGCAAGCTCCAGGCTGCGGCCGCGCTGTACCTGGCAGGCCGCGGCAAGCACAGTGCCGCCGCCCCCGGGCAATCTCCCGCAGATGGTTCGGAGCCCGTGCAGGGACAGTAGGCCGTCCCGGCGGACCAGCCACGGCCTCGCGCCCGCGATCCAACATGCCGCAGCCCGCACCCGGAAGATTCTCCCGGTGCGGGCTGCGGCATTTCCAACTGCCCCACCGGCCACAATGTCGGCAGAAAGTGCGCCCCATCCGGCCTCAATGTCAGTGGGCCTCGCTAGAGTGAAACCATGCTCCTGACCCTTATTCGGCGCTACTCCAAACCGTATTCGCCGTACATCCTGGCTGTCGTCGTTTTCCAGCTCGCATCCACCATCGCCGCCCTGTACCTTCCCAGCCTGAACGCGCAGATCATCGATGAAGGGGTGGCGCGCGGAGACACCGATTTCATCTGGCGTACCGGTGCCATGATGCTCCTCGTGGCCTTCGCCCAGGTCGCTGCAGCCATTGCCGGCGTGTATTTTGGCTCCCGCACGGCCATGGCGGTAGGCAGGGACCTGCGGCGCGCTGTGTTCCGGAAGGTCACCAGTTTCTCTGCCAAGGACGTCAACGGCTTCGGAGCTCCAACGTTGATTACCCGTGGCACCAACGATGTCCAGCAGGTGCAGATGCTCCTGCTGATGGGACTGAACTTCATGGTTGCCACCCCCATCATGTGCATCGGCGGCATCATCATGGCGCTGCGCGAGGACCTGAACCTGTCGTGGCTGGTCTGGGTGTCCGTCCCGCTGCTGGCGGTGGTGGTGGGGTACCTGGTGGTCCGGCTCATGCCGCTGTTCCGCACCATGCAGCGGAAAATCGACCGGATCAACGCCGTGCTCCGCGAACAGATCATCGGTATCCGGGTGGTCCGGGCTTTCGTGCGTGAACCGTACGAAACGGAACGTTTCGGCGGCGCCAACAAGGAACTTACTGACGTTTCGCTTCGGATTGGGGCACTGTTCGTCCTGATGTTCCCGGCCATCAGCATGATCCTGCACCTGTCCACCGCCGCCGTGCTCTGGTTTGGCGGCCAGCGCGTGGACGCCGGGGCCATGCAGGTGGGATCGCTGACGGCGTTCCTGCAGTACCTGCTCCAGATCCTGATGGCCGTCATGATGGGCACCTTCATGGCCATGATGATCCCGCGCGCCTCCGTCTGCGCTGACCGCATCGGCGAAGTGCTCGGTGTGGAGCCCTCCATCCACGATCCCCAAACTCCGCAGGCCCCGGCCTCGCTGGCCGGCGTGGTGGAGTACCGCAACGTCACCTTCGCCTACCCGGGAGCCGAGTCGCCGGTGCTCAGTAACGTCAGCTTCACGGCCCGGCCCGGACAGACCGTCGCGATCATCGGTTCCACGGGTGCCGGCAAGACCTCGCTGCTGTCCCTCCTCCCGAGGCTGTACGATCCCGTGGACGGCCAGGTGCTGCTGGACGGCGTTCCGGTGGACCACATGGACCGCGCCGAGATCACCAAACGCGTGGCCCTGGTGCCACAGCGTCCCTACCTTTTCTCAGGCACCATCGAGCACAACCTCCGGTTCGGGAAAACCGAAGCCACGGACCAAGAGCTGTGGGACGCCCTCCGCGTCGCCCAGGGAGAGTCCTTTGTCCGGGAGAAGAAGAACGGGCTGGACTCGCGGATCGCACAGGGGGGAACCAACGTATCCGGCGGCCAGCGCCAGCGTCTCTGCATTGCCCGTGCGCTGGTGACAAAACCGAGGGTCTACCTTTTCGACGACTCCTTCTCGGCCCTGGACGTGGCCACTGACGCCCGGCTCCGGGCCGCCCTCAAGGGCATAACCTCGGACGCCACCGTGATCATCGTGGCCCAGCGCATCTCCACCATTACCGACGCCGACCAGATCCTGGTGCTGGACAATGGCCGGATCGTGGACCGGGGCACCCACGAGGAACTGTTGGAAACCTCGCCTACGTACCAGGAAATCGTCGAATCCCAGTTGAGCGTGGAGGAAGTGGCATGAGCGCCCGCAAGAATGGCTCCAGCCCGGTGGAAGAAACCCCGCTGGCCGCGCAGCCCGCGGACGACGCCGGACAAGTCCCTGCCGCGCAGCCCGCGGACGACGACTTTGTCGAGGAGGAGTTCACCCCCACCGAAGCGGACGGCGGCATGTTCGGTGCAATGCCCGCCAAGAAGGCCGAACACTTCTGGCCCTCTGCTAAACGGCTTATGGGCCTGCTGAAGCCAGAAGCCGGTGGCATCTACGCCGTGGTGGGCCTGGTGGTGGTCTCCGTGGTCCTGAACGTCATCGCCCCCAAGATCCTGGGCCAGGCCATGGACGTGATCTTCGCCGGGGTAGTGGGCAAGCAGCTGCCCGCCGGGGCCAGCAAGGAGCAGTTCGTCGCCGGCCTGCGCCAGCAGGGCCAGGACAACTTCGCTGACATGCTGTCGCGGATGGAACTGGTGCCGGGCACCGGCATCAACTTCGACAAGCTCACCACGCTGATTGCCGTTGTCCTGCTCATGTACTTCGTCGCCAACATCTTCATGTGGCTGCAGGGGTACGTGCTGAACCGCATTGTCATGAAGGTCATCCGGCGGCTGCGTGACGATACCGAGAGCAAGCTGAACCGCCTTCCGCTGAACTACTTTGACACCCGGCAGCGCGGCGACGTGCTGTCCCGGGTGACCAACGACGTCGACAACATCCAGCAGGCACTCCAGCAGGCCTTCGCCCAGCTGGTCAACTCAGTGCTGACGGTGGTGGGCATTGTGATCATGATGTTCATCGTTTCCTGGCAGCTGGCCCTGATCGCCCTCATTGCCCTCCCGCTGTCCGGTGTGGCCGCCGGCATGATCGGGGTTCGGAGCCAGAAACTCTTCGCGGCGCAGTGGAAGAACACCGGCACCTTGAACGGCCAGATCGAGGAATCCTTCTCCGGGCACGACCTCGTCCGCGTGTTTGGCCGCGACGCGGACATGCTGGACCGGTTCGAGGAACGCAACGAGGCACTCTACAAAGCGAGTTTCGGGGCGCAGTTCGTTTCCGGAATCATCTTCCCCGTCATGCAGTTCGTGTCCTACCTCAGCTACGTGGGCATCGCTGTGGTCGGCGGCCTGCGGGTGGCTTCCGGCGCCATGTCCCTTGGCGATGCGACGGCGTTCATCCAGTACTCCCGCGAGTTCACCCAGCCGCTGGGGCAGATGGCCGGCATGGCGAACATGCTCCAGTCGGGCGTGGCGTCCTCCGAGCGCGTCTTCGAGTTCCTTGACGCCGACGAAGAGGAAGCAGAAACTGCCACAGAGCACCTGCCCGCCAAGACCGACGGGCACGTGGACTTCAAGAACGTCACCTTCAGCTACACCCCCGACAAGCCGCTCATCGAGAACCTGTCCTTCACCGCCGAGCCGGGAAACACCATCGCGATCGTTGGCCCCACCGGTGCAGGCAAGACCACCCTGGTGAACCTGGTCATGCGCTTCTACGAGCTCAACTCGGGCTCCATCATGCTCGACGGCGTGGACGTGACCCACCTCAGCCGCTCGGAGCTGCGCTCCAAGGTGGGGATGGTTCTCCAGGACGCGTGGCTGTTCGGCGGGTCCATTTACGACAACATCCGGTACGGCAATCTCGATGCCTCGGAGGAACAGGTCATGGCCGCTGCGAAGGCGACCTTCGTGGACCGCTTCGTCCGGGCCCTCCCCGAGGGCTACGACACCGTGATCGATGAAGAGGGCAACAACGTCAGCGCCGGCGAGAAGCAGCTGATAACCATCGCCCGTGCCTTCGTTGCCAACCCTTCGTTGCTGATCCTGGATGAGGCCACCAGTTCCGTGGACACCCGCACCGAACTGCTGGTGCAGAAGGCCATGGCGGCACTGCGCAGCGACCGCACCAGCTTCGTTATCGCGCACCGGCTCTCCACCATCCGTGATGCGGATACCATCCTGGTCATGGAGAACGGACGAATCGTGGAGCAGGGCAACCATCAGGTGCTGCTCGCGGCCGGTGGCGCCTACCACCGCCTGTACATGTCCCAGTTTGCCGGTGCGGACGCAGGCGAGATACCGGTGGATGATTCGACGGCGGTGCACAGCTGAGCGCGCATGGCGGCGGCCGGATCGAGGTCCTGGTGCCCATGCGGTGGGGTGACATGGACGCCTACGGCCACATCAACAACGTCCAGATCGTGCGAATGCTGGAGGAGGCGAGGATCGCGGCCTTCGGACCGCCCCGGGGCGCAGGCCTGCCCGGCATCGAACCGCACGTGTCCCTCTTCAATGACGTGCCGGCCGGCACCCTGGCCCTGGTGGTGGACCACAAGATCCGCTACGTCAGGACGCTGGAGTACCGCAACGTCCCGGCTGTCGTGCAGGTATGGATCGGCGCCGTCAAGGGCGCCAGCTTTGACATCCACTACCTGCTCCAGGACCCGGTCAGCAGGGAGGACTGCGTGAAAGCCAGCAGCCACCTGGCATTCGTGGACGAAGCCAGTGGCCGGGTACTGAGAGTCACCCAGGAGCAAAAGGACCGGATGGCCCCCTACAGGCACTAAGCCCCTGTACAAGGCCGGCCGGACCTACTGGACTGGACCTACGAGTTGGACTGGACCTACGAGAATCAGCGAAAGGAAGCCCCGATGGCCACGAACAAGAACCGCGCCGCGCGGAAGAAGAAGACATGGAAGGAGATGTCCCCTTCCGGCAAGGCGGGCACCATCCTGACGGCGATCGTGCAGGTGTCCCTGCTCATTGCCGCCCAGCGGGATATCTCCCGCAGGCCTGCTGAGCTCATCAACGGGCCGAAGGCTGCGTGGCGGGCGGCATCCTTCGTCAATTTCATTGGACCCGTGGGGTACTTCGTCTTTGGCCGGAAGCGGTCTGCCACCGGGGCCTAACCCCGCGCGCAGGGACAGCCGCCCAGCCGCGTGCAGCGGCCGCCCAGCTTGACCCTGTAAATTTGAGGGCATGACCCCCACCGCCACCGTTGCCATGACCCGCGCCCTCGGCATCTCCAAGGAGATAGAGGACGCAGCGTGGTTCGTACTGGGACCGGGGCTGCAAGGGAAGGCGTCGCCGCTGGACGGGCGCACCCGGACGTGGTCGGTTGCGGCGGCCTCGGAACTGCTGGACCGCCTGGAACGGGGCATCCCCGATCCCAAAGCCCCGATGATGACCAACCTCCGCGAGAACCTCGACGGCGCCACCCGCGGCGCCAAGCAGCTGGCAGTGGAATTGCTCTTCCTGCAGTCCCTTCCGCTGGCCCACGAAGTGAAGTCCCTCAAGGTCAAGCGCGCCCGGGTGGCCGAGGCCGCCGGTTGGCTGGAGCCGCCGCTGGAGCTTCCCGAAGAACTGTATGCGGGCATGACGGACCACGGAGTGATCCGCGACCGGACGGCTGAATTCAACTGGACCATCTGGGACCACCTCAAGTGGCTTTGCAGGTTCGTCCGGAATGTCGCGCAGCGGCCGGCCGCCGTGGTGCAGGCTGCCATCAAGGATCCGCTGCAGTTCCACCACCTGGCAGCATCCACCCCGGATGACCAGCCCGCCATCCGCCGCAGCATCGAATTCCTGGCGTGGCCCAGCTACTTCGAGCCGGTAGTGGCGGACGTGGAACGGCAGGAAATCCGGGACGCTTTCGCCTCGCTCGTGGGCGGGGCCAACGGCGACAGCGAAGAGGACATCACCGCGGACATCCACCGCATCCGCCTGCACCTCGACGAGCAGGCGGGCCAGCGCATCGACTGGTACTCCCGGCAACTGGTCAGCCAGTGGCGCAAAGTGGGCGACCCCGGACGGCGGGCCTGGCTGCTCCGGACCCATGGTGACCACACCGAGCTGCTCACAGCCTGGCACGCCGAGGAGAAGGTGACCCTCGACGTCGAACATCTCCGGCCCCTGGAGCCCGGGGTCGCCGCCGGGGTGGTCCAACACGCCGTGGACGAGGATTACAAGCACCTGGGCTACGTGGAGCGCGAGGACACCAAGACCGCCGCCCTGGCTTTCCTCACCGTCATGAAGCCCGGCGACCTGGTGCTCTACCAGCACGCCGGCACGGTGCGGCTGGGCGGCGTGCTGGGGGAGCCGGAGTACAACGACGACAACCGCCGGCTGCGGCGCAAGGTGCGCTGGTTCGACGACGGCCACACCACCACCAGCCTTCCCCGTCACGTCCAGCGCCAGCTCAGCACGCCCGGCATCGTGGTGGACGCCACCAAGGTGGTGCAGGCACTGCAGGCGTTGCTGCCCGCCGAGGCGGAAACCGAGCCCGACGCCGACACGGAGGGCGCCGCCGTCGTCCCGCCTGTCCAGGAAGGCTTCCGTCCGCTGACGCCCGAATTCGCCGCGTCCCTGCACATGGAACTGGAACCGCTCCAGGAGATTGCCGAGCTGCTCGAGGAAAACCGCCAGCTGGTCCTCTACGGTCCGCCCGGCACCGGCAAGACCTACCTGGCCAAGCATCTCGCCGCGGAGCTAGCGGATGACACCACGGACGAACGCGTCAAACTGGTCCAGTTCCACCCTTCCTACGCCTACGAGGATTTCTTCGAGGGCTACCGGCCGGACAAGACGGACGAAGGCCAGGTGTCCTTCAAACTGGTGGCCGGCCCCCTGCGTCGGCTGGCGGAAGAAGCTGCGAAGCCCGGCAACGAGAAGAAGCCGTACTTCCTCATCATCGATGAGATGAACCGCGCCAACCTGGCCAAGGTCTTCGGCGAGCTGTACTTCCTGCTGGAATACCGCGATGACCGGATCTACCTCCAGTACAGCCCCAACGAGCCCTTCACGCTGCCAGACAACCTGTACATCATCGGCACCATGAACACCGCGGACCGGTCCATTGCGATGATGGATGCCGCCATCCGCCGCCGTTTCTCCTTCATCGAGCTGCACCCGCAGACGGAGCCGGTGAAGGGCTCCCTGCTCCGGTTCCTGGAGGCCCGGCAGCTGGATACCACCCCTGCGCTGTTGCTGGACGCGCTCAACGGGGCCATTGACGAGTGGGACCGGGACCTGATGATCGGGCCGTCCTACTTCATGAAGCCGGCGGCTCAGAACCCGGCCGGGCTGCGCCGGATCTGGAAATACGAGCTGATGCCGCTGCTGGAGGAGCACTACCACGGCCAGCTGACCAGGGCGCAGTTGGAGGAACGCTTCGGACTGGACCAGTTGCTGGGACGCATTGCAGCGCGCTGACCCCCGGGTGTCCGTGCGGCACCTGGTCCTGGACGAGCTGTCCGGCGGCATAGTGGAACGGCTGGACGCGCCCAGCGCTTCCTTCCTGAACTCCAGTGGGCTGGCCAAGGCTTCCCCCATGGGCATGGGGTTGTACCGGATCGAGCCGGTGGGCAAGGTGGGCTCCGTGCGGACCTCCACGGTCCAGCTCGACGTCCGTCCCAAGGACCGGCTGGGGTTGAGCAGGCTCCTGTTCCTGCTCAGTTACGCGGGGGAGCAGGGTTTCCGGCCGGACGCGGTGGCCGCTGACGAGGAACAAGAACTCTGGAGCGCGCTGGCGGAGTCTTTGGCGCAATTGGCCGAACGCGCCTTGGGCCGCGGCGTCTTGCAGGGCTATCTCACCGTGGACGAGTCCTTGCGGACCGTGAAGGGGCGGATCCGGATTTCGGACCAGATTTCCCGCCGCCCCGGAATGCTGGTCCCCTTGGAGGTCTCCTACGACGAGTTCACCGAGGACATCGCCGAAAACAGGATCCTGCGTGCGGCCTTGGAACGGATGGGGCAGGTACCCGGCGTGCGGCCGGAGGTGCTTGGCAGGCTGCGCCAGCTGAAGGGAAAGCTCGACGCCGTCACCCGCCTTCCAGCCGGCAGCCCGGTGCCGCCGTGGAAACCCACCCGGATGAACCTGCGCTACCACGCCGTGCTGCGCCTGGCTGAGCTGATCCTGCGGAACGCATCCGCGGAAGCCGGCGAGGGCAGCCAGCAGACGGCGTCGTTCGTGGTGGACATGGCCCAGGTGTTCGAAGACTTTGTGGGAACCGCGCTGCGCTCGGCAATGGCTGCGTACCCGGGGGAGTTGCGGCTGCGCTACGACGCCCTCCTCAGCGAGGCGGTGCGCGATTCGGACCGGCTGTCCGTCCGCCCGGACGCTGTCCATATGCTGGGTGGACGCCCGGTGGTGGCCTATAACGCGAAATACCGGGCAGCTTCCGACGCCGGTGCTTCCCTGACCGCCGACCACTACCAAATGCTGGCCCACTGCACAGCGCTTGCTGTGCCCACCGCCTGGCTCGTCTACGCCGGAAAGGGCGAGGTCAAACTCCGCCGGATACTGAACACGGACATCGACATTGTGGAGTTCCCGCTGGACCTCAGCCAGCCGCCGTCGGACATCCTGGGCTCCATCCGGGAACTCGCCCGGCAGTCTTGGGGCGAAGTAGTCCGCACCGCTAGACGGGCACCCGGAACGTAAACGTCGTCCCCTTGCCAAGCGTGCTGTCGACGTCGATGGTCCCGCCGTGGGCCTCGACGATCGCCTTGCTGATGGGCAGGCCCAGCCCCACCCCGGGAATGGCCGTGCGCCGGACGTTGCTGGTGCGGAAGAACTTGGCGAAGACCTCGGAGACGTCCTCCGGGCTCATGCCCATGCCCGTGTCGGCCACCCGGCAGGCCAGGTGTCCGTCCTCCTGTGCCAGCGTCACAACTACCTCGCCGCCGTCGGGGGAGTACTTGATGGCGTTGGACACCAGGTTGTCCAGCACCTGGGAGATCCGGGCGCTATCCACGTGCGCCTCCAGCTGCGGCGGCGTTTCGGCACGCAATTCCACACCGGCGGCGGCAGCCCGCGGCATCGCCGAGGACACACTGCTTTGCACCAGCTCGGCCACGTCCACAGTGTGGGGCGTGACGATCAGCTGGCCGTTCCGGCTGGCCAGCAGGTCCGAGACCAGGGTCAGCAGCCGCTCGGAATTGCGGTGGATGATCTCCAGCATCTCGCGCTGAGACTGGTGCGGTTCGTCGGCAAGCAGGATTTCCACGTAACCCAGGATGGACGTCAGCGGGGTGCGGAACTCGTGGGAGACGCTGGAGACGAAGTCGTCCTTGGCGGCGAGGGCGTTCACCAGGTCCGTTACGTCGCTGAAGACGATCACGGAGCCGGCAAAGCGGCCGTCGGAATCCTTCATGGCGCGCGCTGTGGTCACCAGGGCCCGTTGCTGGCTTCCCTCACCCAGCCACACCAGGTAGTCCGTGAACGTTTCCCCCAGGACGGCGCGGCGGACCGGGCGCTCCTCCACGGGGACCAAGGTCTTCCGGTCCGGGCCGAAGACCAGGAGCTGCGACTCGTTGGGGTCCGCAATATCCTTCGGCCGGGCCAGCTCATGGTTGGCCCGCTGCTTCCGGTTCATCAGCACATCATGGCCATCGGCGTCCACCGCCAGCACACCCAGGTGCACGGTATCCAGGATGGTGTTCAGCAGCGCCTCCTGGCGCTTGCTGGTATTGAGGCTGGCTCGCAGTTGCTCGTCCTTTTCCTCCAGCTGGTTCTGCTGGCGCATCATGCTCAGCGTGAGGACGCTCACGGAAACGCCGATGCCCAGCATCATGACTGGCAGCAGGAGGGACCGGGCGTAGTCCTGCGGGGTGTCGTTGCCTTCCAGGAACAGGGGCACCCAGATGATGGCCAGCGGACCCAGGAAGGAGAACCACAGGGCCGCCTTGGGGTAATACCCTGAAGCGCAGAGCCAGATGACCGGAAACACGGCCAGCAGGCTGATGCCGGTGAGGCTTTCCTGGCCACCTTCGCGGCCGGCGCCGATGGAGATGAAGTCCAGCACGGGAATGGCCAGGAAGCTCGTGTAGGGCAACCGGTCCCACGGAACCGCGTAGCAAAGCCCCATCAGGACCAGCTGGGAAATGAGGAACGTGACAAACAGGGGGTCGTCCATCGTGTCCGGGAAAAACGCCCACACCAGGAATGCCGTGAGGATGGTGGTCACGAACAACGGCATCTGGCTCAGGGCCACCCGGTCCGTCAGCCGGTATTCATGGAACGGCCGCTTGAAAAACCGCAACCGACCCGAGGACCAGGCCGTGGGGTTGCTCATCGTTCGGTAGACGCGGAAGTCGGGGTGTTCGAGACCATACCAGCAGGATATCCGCAGCCAGCTATACTTCTGACGTTGGCACTGAGGGGGCTCTATGAGTGAGGCACGTGTGGGTCTGGTCATCGAAGATGACCACGACATTCGGGAACTGGTTCGCACTGTGCTGACCCAGGCTGGATTTGACGTTACCGTCGCCAGTGGCGGCGCTGAAGGCGTGCTGATGGCCAAGAGCCTGAATCCTGACGTCATTACGCTGGATTTGGGACTGCCGGACATTGACGGCTTTGAAGTTTCCCGGCAGATCCGGGAGTTTTCGGACGCTTACATCGTGATGCTGACGGCGCGTACCGAGGAACTGGACACGTTGATCGGGCTCGAATCGGGTGCGGACGACTACCTCACCAAACCCTTCCGCCCACGGGAGCTCCGTGCCCGGGTCGCGGCCATGATGCGACGCCCACGGTCCGTCCCGGACCCCGGCGAGGTCGCGGTGGATCCGTCGGCTGACGGCGCTGCCCACCCCGAGCGTGGAAACTTCAGCCACAACGGCCTTGAGTTGAGCTACGCGTCCCGCACCGTGACCGTCGACGGCAGGGAAATGAACCTGACCCGCACCGAATTCGAGCTCCTGTATGCGCTACTTGAGGCGGGCCGCACGGTCCGGACCAAGTCGGACCTGGTGCGCCGGCTCCGGGACGAGGATTACGACGTCGGCAGTTACATCAGCGAGGCTGACGAACGATCCGTGGAAGTCCACATGGGAAACCTGCGCAAAAAGCTGGGTGACTCGCCGCAGCAGCCGCGGTGGCTGCAGACAGTCCGCGGCGTTGGTTACCGTTTGGCGCCGGGACAGCACTGAGCCTGCAGCCGGTGGATGGTCTGCCTGCTGCACTGGGTGATGGGCCGCAGGAACGTGGCCGCCAGCCGCGGCAACGCCACCGACATGTCGGCGTGGCGCGCTTCTGCCCTGATCTCGGCTTCCAGGTCCTGGGCCATGCCTGCCAGGCGTTCAGCACCAACCATTTGGCTTGCCGTCTTCAGGCTTAGGACCGCGTCCATGGAACCCTCCAGGTCGCCGGTGGTGAGGGCGAGCCGCAGCTTGTCCAGCCGCTCGGGCAGGTAGTCGATGAAGTTCGCCACGAAGACCCGGCTGTAGCCCTCTTCTTCCTCCAGTTCCTCCCGCAACCGGTCCAGGACCGAGGGGTCCACCAGCGGTCTGGGTGCATCATCTGACGTGCTCATGACACTCCTTTCGGCTGAACGTGCGGACTCTGGAACCAGCCGGATACGCGAGGGAACCGGTATTTGTTCAGGTTAGGTCTGTTCCCGTGCGGCATCCGTGGTTGGGAAATTAATTGCGGGTTTCTTGATGAGATTGCGGTTTTTGGCCCTATCATCAAGCCAGCGCTTTTCGCGCTGCCACACCAGCGGCCTGGCCGCCTTCAAATCTGGGGATAGATTGCCGTGTTTCGTTCGCTGAAGACCCTTGTCCTTGCTTTGTTGGTGGCTTCCGGATTGGTCTTTTCCGTGGTCCAACCAGCCAGCGCGGCCACATCGCCGCAAATCACGCTCAACCCTGCGTCCGGTCCGGCCGGCTCCGCAGTGACGGTCGCCGGAACCGGGTTCAAGGCGTCCACCACCGGGACAGTGATTGTGGGTTCGGCAACGTTCCCATTCCAGACCACATCAACCGGGGCGTTCAGCACCGGCATCACCATTCCGGCCGCGTCCACCGGAAGCATCAGCATTACCGCCAAGACCTCATCCATCAAAGCATCAGCCACTTTCGTGGTGGAGGCGGCCCCGGCTCCGGCTCCTCCCGCCGTCAGTACCGCGGCCTTGCGCTTTGGCGTTGCCAACCCCGGGGGCCCCTTGGCCAGCACGGAGTTGGACGAGGTGGCCACCCTTGCCGGGGAAAGTCCGTCCATCCTGATGATCTACAAGGACTTCCTGCAAGCGCCGCCGGTGGCTGAGATGGACGCCGCCCGCTCGCGGGGTGCCACCCCCTTGGTCACGTGGGAACCGTGGGCGTGGGGCGGTGGCGTGGATCAGCCTGCGTACGCTTTGGACCGGGTGGCCGCCGGCGATTTCGACGGGACCATCACCCAATGGGGGCAGTCAATCGCTGCGTGGGGCAAACCGGTCATGTTGCGTTTCGCCCATGAAATGAACGGCAACTGGTACCCGTGGGCGGAGGGCGTCAACGGAAACCAGTCCGGCGACTACGTCGCCGCCTGGCGGCATGTGCACGACGTCGTTGCCGCCACAGGTGCCGGCAACGTCCAATGGGTGTGGTCGCCAAACGTGCCCTACTGGGGTTCGACGGACCTGGCAGGCTTGTTCCCCGGCGCCGGGTACGTCGACGTTGTGGCACTGGACGGCTACAACTGGGGCACGTCGCAAACCTGGAGCAGCTGGATTTCCCCGGTGGACCTTTTTGCCCCGGGAATCTCCCAGCTCCGCACCCTGGCCCCGGGAAAACCGGTCCTGATCGCCGAGACTGCGTCCAGCGAGCTGGGCGGTTCCAAAGCGACATGGAACACGGACCTGGTGTCCTACCTGGCCGCGCAGCCTGACGTCATGGGCTTCGTCTGGTTCCACATGCAGAAGGAAACCGACTGGCGCATCAACAGCAGTGCGTCGTCCGCTACCGCCTTCAAGTCAGCCCTGTTGGCCCGGAGGAGCTAGCTAGGGGATAGGGGTTGCTGCTCCGATACTGTCAGGGGCGTGCCTCCAGGAAGTGGAGGAGGTGGGCTTCGAGGGCTGAGGGGTCCTTCATTTCGCACTCCCAGACGGTCAGGACCTTCCAGCCGGCGCCTTCCAACCGGCGGAGTTGATCGGCGTCGCGTTCCCGGGTGCGGGTGCGCTTTGCCTCCCAGAAGTCCGCATTGGCCTTGGGCGCATGCTGACCCGCCCGGCAGTCATGGAAATGCCAGAAGCAGCCGTGCACGAAGATCACCTTGTGGCGGCCGGCGAAAACGAGGTCCGGATTGCCGGGGAGTTTGGAGCCGCCTGACGCGCCGTGCAGGCGGTACCGGTAGCCCCTGGCATGCAGGAGCCGCCGCACCAGCAACTCCGGTTTGGTGTCCTTGCCGCGGATCCGGGACATGTTCCAGCTGCGCCGCTCGGGGGTGAGTTTGTCTGCAGTGGGTTTGGCTTCGCTGGAAGTGTCCGGCATCTTTCCAGTCTACGAGTGCCTAAATCTCCCGTTCCGGCTGTTCGCCGAACACGAAGTGCCGGCCGCTGACGGAGGTGGGGTCGATTTCCACGTAGAAGTCCTTGAGCGTGGGAACCCAGGTCTTCAGGCCGAGCTCTTCAATGGCGGCAAGCTCGTCCGAGTTGCTCAGCACCCGCGCTGTTCCCCGCAGCACAACGGACCACGCTTCCGCGGAAAGGATGCCATCGGTCTCAAAAAGGACCCGGGCATTGATGGTCAGCTGCGCGAGTTTGTTCCCCGGCGCCGTGCGGAGGTAAACCTTCCGGTTCGACGTCACGTAATTCACCGGGAAAATGTCGGGTTCGCCCGCAACGGAAACCACCAGCCGGCCGTGTTGCGTTGCCGCCAGAAGCCGCCACGACTGCTCACCGTCGAGTTCCAGGACGGGATTGCCGTCCGCATGTTCAAACATCATGCCGCCATTGTTCTCGTCCGGGTAGGAACGCGCCAGGGTCCGGAGTCCCCTTTACGAAGCGTTCAATCCGTGCCGGGAGCAAGTGGCCCACCAGCCCAGCGGGGAAACCTGGACCTTGAGCCTGCGGCCGCAGGACGCGCAGAAGCGCGGCGGCTCCAGCTGGAGAAGGACCGCGCACCTGGCGTGGTGGTACGACGGCGGTGCGTCGCCGCCGTCGTACTCCTCCTCGGTGGGCGCGTCCCCGTGCAGGGAATGAGCCTGCAGCGGAAGTCCACAGAGTTCGCAGTAGGGAGTTTCAGCCGGCGGGAAGAGGTCCGGGCTGCTCATAAGGTTTTCTGCAATTCCTTGATGGGCATATTCAGCTCCACCAGGAGGTTGAGGTCAGCGGTGGCCGGGCGGCCCAGGGTGGTGAGGTAGTTACCGACGATGACGGCGTTGATGCCGCCCAGGAGGCCGTCACGGGTGCCGAGGTCGCCGAGTGTGAGTTCGCGGCCGCCGGCGTAGCGCAGCACGGTGCCGGGCATCGCGAGCCGGAAAGCCGCAATTGCGCGCAGCGCGTCTTTCCCGTCCATGACCGGCTGGTCCTGGAGCGGTGTGCCCGGCCTGGGATTGAGGAAGTTCAGCGGAACCTCATGTGGTTCCAGGTCCGCCAGTTGCGCCGCAAGTTCGGCGCGCTGCTCAAGGGTTTCACCCATCCCGATCAACGCCCCGCAACACAGCTCCATCCCGGCAGCCTTGACCATGGCGCAGGTTTCCAGCCGCTCCTCGTAGGTGTGGGTGGTGACCACCTGCGGGAAGAAGCTGCGGGCGGTTTCCAGGTTGTGGTTGTAGCGGTGGACCCCCCAGCCGGCCAGTTGGTCCACCTGCCGCTGGGTCAGCATGCCCAGGGAACAGGCGATATTGATGTCCACTTCCTGCCTGATGCGGTCGATCGCGAACTTGACCTGGTTCATGAGTTTGATGTCGGGGCCACGGACGGCAGCCACAATGCAGAATTCCGTAGCGCCGGTGGCGGCGGTTTCCTTCGCGGCCTTGACCAGTTCCGGAATGTCCAGCCACACGCCGCGGACCGGGGAATCGAACAGCCCGGACTGGCTGCAGAAATGGCAGTCCTCGGGGCAACCGCCGGTCTTGATGGAGATGATGCCCTCCACTTCCACCTCCTCACCGCAATGCCGCAGCCGGACTTGGTGGGCCAGGTCAAGGAGTGCCGGGAGTGCGTCGTCAGGGAGGCGGAGGACGTCCAGCAGTTGTGCCTGGTCGAGCCCGATGCCCTGCTCCAGGACCTGCCTCCTGGCCGTTTCCAGGATGGAGTGGTCCTGCAGTGGAAGGGGATTCGTCATCGCTGTCCTTTGGCTCGCCGGTATGTCCTTTCCGACGCTAGTTCCATGCGCGGCTGCCATTTTTGTGGACTGCCCACAAGGCCGGAACTCGGACTTTGTTGACACCTTCAGTCAATACTTAACACCGCCGAAACAGTTCCGTGACCGCCCTGTCGTTTCGGCTGGATAGCGTCGCTTCGAGACGTTCCCCTCCCATCGAAAGAGACAGGCATAAATGAGCCACGACCTGGATACCCAGCAGCTGCTGGAACCGGCGGCACCCGCGGGGGCCGCCGTCGTCGGACATCCTCCGGCAACCCGGGCGGCGGGCAACACTGCCGCCCTCAATGCCACTAAGGAAAGCCTGGAAGACTACACGCTCCGGTTCGCACCGCGCTCGTACCGCAAGTGGAGCGCCGGGGTGGTGGCCACCAGTGCGCTGGGCGGCATCGCGTACCTGGCGGACTTCTCGATCGGCGCCAACATTGGTATTTCGTACGGCACGGTCAATGCGCTCCTGGGGATTGTGGTGGCGGCAGTGGTCATCTTCGCCACCGGATTTCCGCTGGCGTACTACGCTGCCCGCTACAACATCGACCTGGACCTGATCACCCGCGGCTCCGGCTTCGGGTACTACGGGTCCGTGGTCACCAACGTCATCTTTGCGACGTTCACCTTCATTTTCTTTGCGCTGGAAGGGTCCATCATGGCCCAAGGCCTGGAGTTGGGGCTCGGCATTCCGCAGTGGATGGGCTACGCCGCGTCCACAATCATCATCATTCCGCTGGTGATTTACGGCATGAACACCCTTGCCAAGCTGCAGGTGTGGACCACGCCGCTCTGGCTGCTCCTGATGGTGGTCCCGGTGGGGTATCTGCTGATCTCCCACCCCGAGAGCATTGACAGCTTCTTTGCCTACACGGGGGCGTCCGGTGACGGCGGGCCGAACCTCGCGTCCGTCATGCTTGCCGCCGGGGTATGCCTGTCGTTGATGGCGCAGATCGCCGAGCAGATCGACTACCTCCGGTTCATGCCGCCGCGTACGGATGCCAACAGGGGTGCCTGGTGGCGGGCTGTGATCCTGGCTGGGCCGGGCTGGGTGATTTTCGGTGCCATCAAGCAGATCGTGGGGCTCTTCATCGCGATCTACCTGATCGCCACGCTGGACCCTGCCGCTTCAGCCACCGCCAACGAGCCGGTGCACCAGTTCCTGGGCGTCTACCAGGAGATGATGCCGGCCTGGCTCGCCATGACCCTGGCGGTGGTGCTGGTGGTCATCTCACAGATCAAGATCAACGTGACCAACGCGTACTCCGGCTCGCTGGCGTGGACCAACTCCTTCACCCGGATCACCAAGACCTACCCGGGCCGGATGGTGTTCGTGGTGGTGAACCTGCTGATCGCCCTGGTGCTGATGGAAGCGAACATGTTCGATTTCCTGAACACCATCCTCGGGTTCTACGCCAACTGCGCCATGGCCTGGGTGGTTACGGTGGCGTCGGACATCGCCATCAACAAGTACCTGCTCAAGATCTCGCCCAAGGTCCCGGAGTTCCGGCGCGGCATGCTGTACGCCGTGAACCCGGTTGGATTCGTGTCCATGCTGGTGTCCGCGGGTGTTTCCATTGCGGTATTTTTTGGCGCGTTTGGTTCGGCGATCCAGCCGTACTCGCCGATCTTCGCGGTGGGCCTGGCGTTGATCCTTCCTCCCGTCCTGGCACTGGTGACCCGCGGACGGTACTACCTGCGGCGCACGGACGACGGGATCGACCTGCCCATGTTCGACGCCGACGGCAACCCCAGCGACGCCAAGCTCCTTTGCCACGTGACCGGGATGGAATTCGAACGGCCCGACATGGTGCGGTCAGCGCAGGACGCGCCCGACGGCGGCCGGCAGTATGTTTCGTCGCTCGCCTTGTCCACCGACAAGACAGGGGAACTGGTACTTCCGGCCGGGAAATAGCGAGGTTTCTTTATTGGGTCTTTTCTAAGGAAGCCGGTGCCAGCGGGCACCGGCTTCCTTTATGACTTTTCTGCCGTGCGCGGCGGTGGTAAACCGTTGGCGGGAGCCTGTGGATAAGTCTTAGCGCCACATTGTGACCTGGGCTACCCTTAAGTCACTGTTCGGAGCAAGCCGTCTTGAAACTATTGGGGGAATAGCGGCCCATGACATTACAGAACCTCTTTACGTCGCGCGCTTTTTGGTCCCGTCCGCGGCGGTTCAGCGCGGGAGCCGTTGTGATCGCGGGCTCGCTCCTGCTGGCCGGCTGCGCGGGCTCATCACCTGCGGATCCAGGCACAACCTCCCCGGCGGCATCAGAGAGCGCCACGTCAAGCGCCTCGGCCACTCCAAGTCCCACGCCGAGCGCCGTT
This sequence comes from Arthrobacter sp. SLBN-112, assembly GCF_030944625.1. Classification (NCBI taxonomy): domain Bacteria; kingdom Bacillati; phylum Actinomycetota; class Actinomycetes; order Micrococcales; family Micrococcaceae; genus Arthrobacter; species Arthrobacter sp. SLBN-112. Next base: position 4,245,084 of record NZ_JAUSXY010000001.1, on the reverse strand, counting down.
TACAAGCCGGCCGACGCAACTGGCCCCGCCCAGAACGTCCCCGTTCCCGTGTTTCCGGAGGTGGCGAAGACGGAGACTAAGGAAGGGCTCGAGGCGTTTACACGGTACTGGTTCGATCAACTCAACTACGCTTACCAGACTGGTGACGTCGTTGGATTACAGGCGGTCACTTCGCCTGACTGCGACTACTGCTCAAAACTGACTGCGTCTCTAACCGCGAACTATCAAGGCGATCGCTGGCTGGCTGGTGGAACCATCACAACGCCGGCCAGCACCACAACGTTTGATAGAGCCAGCGACGGAAACTTTCAGGTCATTTTGCAAGTCCTGCAGACGCCTATTAGCTACTACGAGACCGGCGGCAAGGAATTCAGGAGCGCAAGCAATGGCTCGAATACCGGCAATGTATTACTAGCCAATTTTATGGACGGCGCTTGGCGCGTCAACGACCTCCACCCGTTACGCTGATGCCTGCGTCGGGGCTGCGTCGTATCGTCACGGTACTGATTCTCTTATTCGTTCTTACCACAGCACCAGCCGTTTCTGGGTTTGCCGACGACAGCCTGGAAGCTGACTTTGGTGAAGTCGGAGTTGATGTCGGCAGCTGGACGATGGATCCAAGCACCGGTCACGCTTTCCGGCCGGAGCCGGGTGCTGTTGTCACCGACCCCAACGAGTACAAGTACGAGCTCCAGTGCCACCTTGGCGGCGGTGACTTCGACACTCCGTGCCTTGGCCGCCAGCTCGACTGCAAGGACCGTGAGGACGGTGCCAAGGGTATTCCCGTCATGTGGCTGTCGCGGCCTCGAGGTGTTCCTGGTGCAGTCTGGGCGCACCACTCAGGTCCCACCTGCCTTTACGACGCCAAACCCGAGGACCTCCTGCCACGGATCGCCGCCGATATTCAGCGGCAATTCCAGAACCTGCCGGTGAATGCCGGGAGCGTCGTGGCTCAGCCCAGCCCCAATACGCTGCGTGGCGCCGAAACCAACTTCTACGCCGAAGCAGCTGAGCAACAGTTCGACATCACCATGTTCGGCCAGCAGCTCCACGTCGTCGCAACACCCGTCAAGTACACCTGGAACTACGGCGACGGGACTGTCTTCGGCCCCCAGGGGTCAATGGGGGGCCCGCTGCCGCAGGACCGCTGGGGAGAGAAGACCCGCACCAGCCACGCCTACGGCGCCACCGGAGACTTCCAAGTAGTGCTGACAACGTCGTTCCAAGGCACCTACTCGGTGAATTCCGGCCCACCGCTGCCCATCCCCGGCCAGGGCCAGTTCAGCACCCCGCCGCAAGGCATCAGCGTCTGGCGCTCGCTCACCCGCAACTACGCCGACGACTGCAACGCCAACCCCCAGGGCCAAGGCTGCCCGGGTGCGGTGACGCCGCGTTGAGCCAGCCCGCGGTATGGGATGGCGCGGAGGTGTGTGATCCCCGTCCCATCAGGAATAGTTGCACGCGCCCCACAGTTGGCATGGACAGTACGTCTCCAGCCTTCGAAAGGAACTGCGCATGCTGTTTTCCCCACTCACCCTCGGCCAACTTGAACTTCCCAACCGTCTGGTGATGGCACCCCTGACCCGCCTCCGTGCGGGCGAAAAGGGCGTCCCGGGCCCGCTCCTTGCCGAACACTACCGCCAGCGCGCTTCCCTCGGCCTCATCGTCAGCGAGGGCACCTACCCCACCCCCGCCGGTCAGGCCTACCCCGGCCAGCCGGGAATCGTCACCGAAGAGCAGGTTGCCGGGTGGAAGAAGGTTACGGACGCGGTGCACGCCGAAGGCGGCCACATGTTCGCCCAGATCATGCACGGTGGCCGGGTTTCCCATTCGGACATCACTGGTGGCGTGGAAATCGTCGCCCCCAGCGCCGTAGCCATTGACGGCGTCGTCCGGACTCCGGCCGGCAAGAAGCCGTACCCTGTGCCGCACGCCCTGACCACCGATGAACTCCCCATGGTCATCCAGGAAATCGTCAACGCCTCGCTGAACGCGATCGAGGCAGGGTTCGACGGCGTGGAACTGCACTCGGCCAACGGTTACCTCCTGCACGAGTTCCTGTCTCCCAACTCCAACGTCCGGACGGACAGCTACGGCGGATCGCCCGAGAATCGCGCCCGCTTCGTCATCGAAACCGTCAATGCCGTTGTGGCCGCCCTCGGCGCCAACCGCGTGGGCCTGCGCATTTCTCCCGAGCACAACGTCCAGGGCATCGCCGAGACGGACGCAGCGGACGTCCGCGCCACCTATGAGGTCCTCGTGGACAGCATTGCGTCGCTCAACCTGGCGTACCTGAGCATCCTGCACCACGAGCCCACCGGCGAACTGGTCCAGGACCTCCGCGAACGCTTCGGCGGCCCCTTCCTGGTCAACACCGGCTTTGGCGTGATCACCACGAAGGAAGAAGCCGTGACCCTGGTGGCCGACGGCCACGCGGACGCCGTTGTGGTGGGCCGCCCCGCGATCGCCAACCCGGACCTCGCCCGACGCTGGAAGGAGAGCCTTCCGCTGAACGAGCCGGACCCCTCCACCTTCTACGCAGAAGGCGCCACCGGCTACACCGATTACCCGGCGTACCAGGGCTAGGCATTTCCCCGGCCAACCCGAACCAAACGACGACGGCGGCACCCAGCGTGGGTGCCGCCGTCGTTGGCTGTCAGGGGTGCTGGTCCCGGGCAGCAGTGCCGTGAGGCCATCCGACGGCCTCCGGCTAAGAATTTATGTGGCCCGCCGGACTCCCTCGGGAAGCCGGCGGTGATCAGATGATACTCCAACGAATGGACTCTTACCAGAGCCACGTTGAGGGTCGAAAACCCTGCTCACAACACAGCCTCGCGGCCGGTGCCCTCCCTCATCAGCAGCCTGCCGTCCTCGATGGACACCAGCACGCTCTTGGGCCTGCCGCTGACCTTTGTGATGGCCTTGAGCCCGCGGTTAGTGACCTCAACTCCCACTTGTGCACCCTTCGCCGGAAGCTCCACGGAAACTTCCGAGGCGATGCCCAGGAGCGGATTGGTGGAAACATCCAGATCCCTGCGCACGACTTTCCCGTTGACCGTCACGGTGATGTTGGCCTCGTCGAACCCCTCCTGAAACACGACAAGCAGTTCCCGCATGGTGGCCTCTTCCTCGAGCATGGTGCCAGTGACTGCAAGTCCACTACAGCACTTTGCGGGCCCAAGCGGAATACTCGCTTTTCCCGGCTCAAACCCATCAGCGCAGGCCGCGGTGGAGCCACGCGGGCCGGTAGGGCAAGATGTTCTGGTGACCCAACTGCCTGTGCCTCCCCCCGCTTCCACCCCCTCCGGCGCGTCGGCCGAAGACCCCATCTTCGGCCAGATCGCCGATGAACTGGGGGTCAAGGCCTGGCAGGTGAAGGCGGCAGTAGGACTGCTCGACGGCGGGTCGACAGTTCCCTTCATCGCCAGGTACCGCAAGGAAGCCACAGGGACGCTGGACGACACCCAACTCCGCGACCTCGACGAACGTCTCCGCTACCTCCGCGAACTCGCAGACCGGCGTCGTAGTGTCCTTGACGCGGGTTGAGGCGCAAGGCCAGTTGACGCCCGAACTCCGTAAAGCGATCCTTGCGGCGGACACGAAGTCCAGGCTTGAGGACATCTACCTGCCGTTCAAGTCCAAGCGCCGCACCAAGGCCCAAATCGCCAGGGAAGCCGGCCTGGAACCGCTCGCGGATACACTGCTGAAGCGCCCGGACCTCCACCCTGAACAGGAGGCCACGAAGTACCTCAACGGCGAGCACTCCATTGGCGATTCCGCCGCTGCACTCGCCGGTGCCAGGGCCATCCTGGTGGAGCGCGTCGCCCAGGATCCTGACCTCGCCGCAACCCTGAGGGACCGTCTGTGGACCCAGGGCCGGATGGTGTCCCGCGTCAAAAAGGGCAAGGAAACCGAAGGCCAGAAGTTCTCTGACTACTTCGAGTTTGCGCAGGCGCCGGACCGGATGCCGTCCCACCGGGTGCTGGCGCTGCTCCGCGGCGAAAAAGACGGCATCCTGGACCTGGACCTCGCCGAGGCCGATCCTTCGGACGACGCCGGACTGACCGCCGCCCGAGCACGGTACGAGTCCGCGGTGGCCAGGTTCCTCGGCGTCGCCGACCGCGGCCGTCCCGCCGACGCGTGGCTGATGCAGACCGCCCAGGTGGCGTGGCGTTCCCGAGTCCTTGCCCGGCTCACCGCTGACCTGCGAGGCCGGATGTTTGCCGCTGCCGAGGACGAGGCCGTTCGGGTGTTTGCAGCCAACCTGCGTGACGTCCTGCTGGCTGCGCCCGCCGGGAACCGTGCCACGCTGGGACTCGACCCCGGGCTGCGGACCGGAGTGAAAGTCGCGGTGGTGGATGGTACCGGCAAGGTGGTGGCCACGGACACGGTGTACCCGCACGCTCCGGCGCGAAAGTGGGACGAAGCCCTGTCCACCCTGGTGCAATTGGCGCGCCGGCATTCGGTCGAACTCGTGGCGATCGGCAACGGGACAGCGTCCCGCGAGACGGACAAACTCGCCGCGGAACTGATCAAGTTACTACCGGACGTCGACCGCAAACCACAGAAACTCGTGGTGTCAGAGGCCGGTGCGTCGGTCTACTCCGCTTCGGCGCTCGCCGCCGCCGAACTCCCGGGGATGGACGTTTCGCTCCGCGGTGCCGTATCCATTGCCCGGCGTTTGCAGGATCCGCTCGCCGAACTCGTCAAGATCGATCCCAAGTCCATCGGCGTGGGCCAATACCAGCATGACGTGACAGCGTCCAAGCTGGACCGGAGCCTCGACGCCGTGGTGGAGGACTGCGTGAACGCCGTGGGCGTGGACGTCAACACAGCCTCACCCGCGCTCCTGAGCCGGGTGGCCGGCGTCGGACCCTTGCTGAGTGAAAACATCGTGGCTTTCCGCAACGAACACGGACCTTTCGCCAAACGGGCCGATCTGAAGAAAGTCCCGCGGCTTGGCGCAAAGGCCTTCGAGCAGTGCGCCGGCTTCCTGCGGATCACCGGGGGAGCGGAGCCGCTCGATGCCTCGAGCGTGCATCCGGAATCGTATGCCGTGGCGAGGAAGATCCTGGTGGCCGCGGGGTCGGCGCCGGCGTCATCGTTGGACCCGCGGAACTTCGTTGACGATACCTTCGGTCTTCCCACGGTTAAGGACATCCTCGCCGAACTGGACAAACCCGGCCGTGACCCACGTCCCGCATTCGCGGCTGCTACGTTCTCGGAGGGGATCGAAAAGATCTCGGACCTCAAGCCCGGCATGGTGTTGGAAGGAACCGTTACGAATGTTGCGGCCTTCGGGGCCTTCGTGGACGTAGGCGTGCACCAGGACGGGCTGGTGCACGTTTCGGCGCTGGCTAACCGATTCGTGTCCGATCCCCGCGAGGTGGTCAAGTCCGGCCAGGTGGTCCGGGTCAAAGTCCTGGAGGCCGATCCGGAACGGAAGCGGATCTCGTTGACGCTCCGGCTCGACGACGAACCAACCGGCGGCGGTACAGGTTCAGGGCGTCGCGGCCCCGGCGCCGGAAAGTCGGAGGGCAGCGGAAAACCTGAGCGCAGTGGACGCCCCGATCGCCAACAGCCAAAGCAACAGTCGGGCACTCCCGGGGGTGGTGTCCGTTCGACTCCCAAACCCCAGCCCGGCAGCAACACGGCAATGGCCGAGGCGCTCCGGAAAGCCGGCCTGGCAAAGTAGCCTGCGGGGTGCCGGCATATGCTTTTTATCCGGGAGCCCCGATTACGCGTGGCCGTCCGAATCTGGTCCGGACTCCCGGCGAATAGAGCACTGACTCGGGCAGCCCGTTAACGCTGATCCCGGCAGCTCGGATCAATCCGTCGCTGAGTTGCTGGACCTCCGCGTGGAACAGCGGCCAAGCCTGGTGGGTGTTCGGCACATAGGCGGTCTTTCCAAGAAAGCGGCCGTGCATGCCGAACCTGGCGGTCAGGAACACAGCCAGGGGATCAGTGGCGGGCTCTCGCAGCCTGGGGACCACCGTAAAGTCGCTGCGTGCCCCGGTGCTGCCAAACCGTCGAACAGAATAGCCCACAGGAAATTCATCCGTGGAGCCGGCAGTTGCGGTCCCGCCGGCGGGAAGTGGCGTTCGGCCCCCGCTGCCCGGAAAAGGCGGCTGCTGCCGGATACGCGACCACACGTACGGGATTCCTGCAGCCCTTGTTGCCAGAACAACCGGCAGGCGGTCCGCATCCAGGCTCAGGAACACCACTCCGCGGGTCCCGTCCGGCTCGCGGGAGTAGAGCCGGACGTTCACCTCGTTGAAGCTTCCCAGGTAGGGAATGCCGGGGCCGCGTCCAAGTGCGGCTTGCTCCATGCGAAAGCCGATCAAACCCACCCAGGAACTGCCGTCGAACACATCCGGCCGGATTCCCTCGGGCATGAACGTGGCTGCCCCCGCCTCTGGGATGCGCCAATGAAGAAAGACGGCGTCCAGCCAGCGTTGGTCAGAGAACACCGGCGTGGGCAGCTCCGGCGGCCGTGGCCACGCTGCCGCGGCAGTTGCGTTTCCGATCAAGGTCATTCACCTCCTTCGTTGGGTCCGGCCGCGGACGCTCTACGTCAAGCAGGAATTCCTAGTTCAAGGGACGGGTGCCTTCCGGAAGCTGCCCGCCGGCGAGGAGATTGGCCGCGGTGTCAGCCAATGCGGTCAGTGCGGCGCGCTGTGTCCACGGACCGTAGGAGATGCGGGCGACGCCCAGTTCTTGCAGCTTGGCCGGGGAAAGGGAACCGGGGACGTTGATGACAGAGATCTTGTTCCACCCAATGCCCTCCACCAGTGCGGTGACCGTGGGTTCATCCAACAGACCGGGTACAAAGACAGTCGTGGCACCCACGTCCAGGAATGCCCTGCCGCGGGCGATGGCGTCCGCCAGCACCTCGCCGGGGGCACGGTCCTTGCCTTTCAGGAAGGCGTCGGTCCGGGCGTTGAGGACGAAATCGATTCCTTCCGTCGAAGCGGCGTGAACCACTGCTGACATTTGGTTGACCGCGTCGGTCAGCGGCCGCATTTGGTCCTCGATATTTGCCCCCACGATGCCGACGCCGATGGCCTTGCGGGTGGTCTCCCCGGGATTGCCGTAGCCGGACTCAAGATCGGCGCTGACGGGCAATTGCGTGGCGGCGGCGATGCGGCCGACGACGTTGATCATTTCGTCGACGGGGATTTTCTCGCCGTCTTCATAGCCCAAGGAAGCAGCGATGGAGTGGCTTGCCGTGGCGAGGGCGGTGGTGCCCGGGACATCCGCTATGACTTTGGCGGTGATGGCATCCCACACGTTGACCACCTGAAGGATTTCCGGCGCCTGATGGAGACGGAGCAGTTCGGACGCTTTGGTGCGAATGGTTTCAGTCATGGCTGAAGCCTAACGGACGTTTCAGGGGCAAGCCGGGGTAGTGGGGCGTACTCCTTTTAGTGGGCAAGGACTACCGCCTGTCCGCGACAGAAACCGGTTGCGCGGCTTCGTGTTTTATTGGTGCGGCGTCCTTACCCGGCGGGGGCGTGGGCGCCGGAGCGGGCTGCCGCCGGGTCTTTTTGCCATGGCCAGCGCCCCGTGATCTCCAGCTCGAGGGAGAAGCTGAGGAACGTCCTGATCAGCACGATGATGGCCAACACCCCGACGCTCTCGAACGTCGGCGTGACAGCAACAGTGCGGATAATGTCCGCAGCGACGAGCAATTCAAGGCCCAAAAGGATCGAGCGGCCCAGCGACTGGCGGTACGAACGGTAGAAGCTCAATCTCTGCGCGCCGGCCGGGAGCTGCCGCGGTTGGTGGCCTCGGATTGCCAGCGGGAGTGACACCAATGCCCCGATCACCATGACCGCGACCCCTGCGAAGTCGACCAGTTGACCGGTCTGTTCAATGATCTGCCTGAATTCCATTCCCTGCCTTACTTTGGGCCAGGCATCTGCCGCCCGACGTGGAACCGCCCGGGTTTCGGGTGTCCCGCTTACGGATGGCGGCTGCCGTTCCCCGCGATGACGTCCCTGTACCCTTCCCTGAACGTGGGAAACGTGAAGCTGACCCCCGTGCTTCGCAGCACGTTGTTCCGGCAGCGCTTGTTGCCGCCGCGGGCGGGACCGGCATCGCCCACACGGGGTTGGGGCAGGCCAAGTTCGGACGCCAGGAAGCGCAGGACGGCGCCGAGATCCGCCGGCTCGTCGTCCACGCCGATGTAAACCGGAGCGGGAGCATCCGCCATGGTGGCAAGGTGCACGATCGCCGCCGCGGCGTCATCCCGATGGATCCGGTTGGTATAGCGCACGTCTTCCGGAATGACGGCGGTGCCGCTCCGCACCTGGTCGATCAGCCTGGTCCGGCCCGGCCCGTAGATGCCGCCCAACCGAAGGGACGTGGTGGTGCTTGTTCCGGAAAGCCGGCTGCGCAGGAGATCCTCCGCCTCCACCAGCACCTTCCCCGAGAAACCACCAGGGTTCGGTTCGGTGGCCTCATCCACCCAGCCGCCCGCGGCGTCGCCGTACACAGCCGTGGAAGAAACAAAGAGGACGCGTTCCGGGGTTAAGCCATCCCGTTCCAGTGCATCCAGGACATGTGCCGTTCCGCGTACATACGCAGCACGGTATGCCTCCTCTGTGGGGGCATCGGCTGCTAGGGCTATGACGACGGCGGTGGTGTCCGCCGGGATCGCCGGCAGGTCGGGGGATCCCAGGTCTGCCGCGGCGCCTTCGATGGTTGCCGGCAGTTTTTCGGGGGACCGCCGCCACCCTATGACCCGGTGGCCAAGGGCAGCGAACCGCAGTCCCGCCTCGGTGCCCAGGTCACCGCACCCCGCCAGGAGAATTGTCATGGCCTACGGGGCCTCGACGGGGAAGAACACGCGCGGGTCCTGCAGCAGGGCCGGGTAAGCGAATGCTGAGCGGTCGATGACCTCCAGGACCTCGAAATTCCTGCCGAAGCGGCCGTCATCGAGGGTGATGGGCCGGCCCGCCACGTGGCCCACAGCGAACTTTGCGCCGTGTTCGAGCGGGACGGCAACAGGGGTCTTACCCGGAAGGGTCCGGAATGCCTCCTCCTGCGCCTGGCGTTTGCGGGTGGGCTTCTTCACCTGGGGTTTGGGCGGCGCCTTCTTCGGGGCGCGGGACGGCCGGCGGGAGCCGTCCTCAACATAGACAGGGCTGTAATCGTCGTCCCCGGCGGGCGCCGCGGCCGAAGCGTTCCGGTTCACGGCCGGTAGTGCCACTGTGGTGAGCGATTGCGGGTCGACGTCGTCGTGCGGGTCCCGGAGGATCCACAACAGGTCCCCTTCCGGCTCCTGCGGCAGGAATTCGTGCCGCGGCTCGGGCCAGACGTAGTCCATCCCCGCTATGGCGTCCGGGAAAACGGAGGTGTAGAACTTCGGTTCCTTGTGTACCAGCTTGGACCGGTGGCTCAGGTGGAAGTCGGGGTCCCCGAGCCACGGCGGCATGATGATTTTGGCGGCGTAGTCAGGGTGGGCTGCCTGCGGCGCGAACTCGGCAATGTTGGCCCGTGTATTGTCCGGGTGGCCCCGCTCCATCCACTCGTCCACCATCGCGAGTCCATACATGGTGAGGGCAGGCACGTGGCCCATCCACATCCTGATGGCTGGGTGGGTCTGCCAGCCGTATTCAGGGATCACCAGGGCACGAAGGGTTTGCAGCGCTTCAACCCGCTGCTTGCCCAGCCGCGCGGTGTCCAGGGCTGCGGCGCTTTGGCGGAAGTCAGGGTACGGGAGAAAAGTTTGCATCCATTCAGTCTGACGGCAGCCGGCGGAAGTGCCAATTGCTGTGCCGGCGGCCACATCCGGCGCCTGTCCGCCGACATGATCCTTGCCGGGATGAATGTCCAAATAGTGGACGCATACATACGGCTCCCAGGTTGAACCACTAAGATCTCGGCAACCACCCCCCGCGTTTTGGAAGCTCACTCATGACATCTACACCTGAAAAGTCCACAGCCGACGCCCGCCCCTCGCTGCCCCGCTACGGACAGATGCTCGGCCCCGAAGCCCGGGGCATCCTGGTCCTCGACGAGTTCACCATCGATCCCGCCGGCAGCACGGAAGGACCAGCACCGTTTTCGCGACGGCATGGCCGCCGTCGCCCGGACCGTCCGCAGGATCTCCGCCCTGCGCGTGGTGATCGCGCTCGTCGCCATCGGAAACCTGCCCCTGTTCCTGCTCTCGAGCGGCTGGTGGATCTACGGCGTCTCACTCGCCCTCGTGGTCGCAGTGCACAGCGCCGTTACCCTGCTGAACCGGCACGAGCCCAGGCTCAAGCAGCGCTCGGCACTGGAACTGCACATGCACCGCGAACGCAGCGCCAACTACCGCAAAGTGCGCGACGCAGTGAAGTACATGATCGACACCCCCAGCCGCATGAACGAGCACCTCTACCTGGAGCTGCTCGCTGCCAAGCGGGTCGCCCTGAACCTCGCGCACGGCACGGTGGCGCTGCTGGACACCAGCGACGAGTCCGCGTGGAAGGTGCGGATCGTCCGCGAGCTGCCCGCCAGCTGACCAGCCGGTACATGCCCGCCGCGGCAGCAGCCCTGACTTAAAAGAACGACGCCGGCACATCCCTTGTGGGGTGTGCCGGCGTCGTCTTTGGTCAACGGAATTTGTCTATCGCCGACCTGTCTGTGGCGCCTTGGGGGCGGTGCGGCCAGGGCCGCCGCTGCTAAGCGGGAAGCTGGATGACCTGTCCTTCGAACACCAGGTTCGGATCGGAAACGGTATCCAGGTTGGCGTCGGCAAGATGCTGCCAGCCGCCTTGGATCCCCAGCTTCTGGGCAACGATGCTCAGGGTGTCCCCGGCCTGCAGGGTGTACGTTTCACCGCTGAGTGGAACGGAGGTTGCATGCCGCGGTGCGGGCGCCTGCTGGACAGGGGCGCTTTGGACCTGGGTGGCCTGCTTGACCGGCGCACTCTGGACGGGTGCGCTCTGCACCGGTGCTCCGCCCCCGCCGCTCAGGCCGAGCTGCGACGCGCAGGAGGGCCAGGCGCCCCAGCCCTGGGAAGCCTGGACCCGTTCGGCTACCGCGATCTGCTGTTCGCGGCTTGCATCTGCGGGCGAGCCGGTGCCGCCATAGGCAGCCCAGGTGCCGGACGTGAACTGCAGGCCGCCGGAGAAACCGTTGCCGGTGTTGGTGGACCAGTTGCCGCCGCTCTCACACTGCGCCAGGGAGTCCCAGGTAGAGGTAGGGGTGGCGGCGTTGGCTGCCGTGGCTGAGAGGGCCAGTCCTGCCGCAGAGACGGCGGCCAGGGTGACTCCGCGGCGTGCGGCAGTACGGAATTTGGTGTTGTTCATGATGTGATGCTCCCGAGGGCCACCAGCGCTGGTTCCGTCCCCGGAGATCGTCGCGCTACTGCCCACCCCTGACAAATAGAGGTCAACGTCGGTGGCTGCCGCTGGGCAGTTCTGGTGGAGGCAGCACCGGGCAATCAAAAAGCCCGCCGTGCGGGCATGCATTTCACGCTAGGACATCGCCTTGGTGTTATCAAATCGGAACTTGCCCGGGTGTTGGCTGGCGGTTTCCTGACCGAGGGCGGCGGCCAGGTATGGAGCGGTCCGGCTCCCGGCGGACGTGGCGACGACGGCGGGTGTCCCGGCGGCCATGACGGCGCCGCCTTTGTCCCCTCCCGATGGCCCGAGGTCGATGACCCAGTCGGCCCCGGCAACAACGGCCATATCGTGTTCAACCACCACCACGGAGTTACCGGCGTCCACCAGGCCGTGGAGCTGCGCCATCAGCAGCTGGACGTCTGCAGGGTGCAGACCGGTGGTGGGTTCATCGAGCAGGTAGAGGGTGTGGCCGCGCTGCGCCCGCTGGAGCTCTGTGGCGAGTTTGATGCGTTGCGCCTCGCCGCCCGAAAGCTCCGTGGCAGGCTGTCCCAGCCGCAGGTAGCCCAGGCCAACGTCGCGCAGGCTCTTGAGGCTCCTCGCCGCGGCGGGCACGTCGGCCAGGAATTCGGAGGCGGCGTCCACCGTCATGGCCAGGAGCTGGGCCACGTTCAGGCCGCGGTACTCCACCTCCAGGGTTTCAGGGTTGTACCGGGACCCGCCGCACTCCGGACACGGGCCATAGCTGCCGGGCAGGAAGAGCAGTTCCACTGCCACAAACCCCTCGCCCTGGCAGGTCTCGCAGCGTCCGCCGGCCACGTTGAAGGAGAACCGCCCCGCACCGAAACCGCGGGCCCTGGCTTGCTCCGTGGCGGCAAATTCCTTGCGGACGGCGTCGAAGAGCCCCGTGTAGGTGGCCAGGTTGGAACGCGGCGTGCGGCCGATGGGCTTCTGGTCCACGGTCACCAGCCGGTCGATCCGGTGGCTGCCCGCCACGGCTCCCGGCCCGGGGGCTTCCGACGGTTCGTCCTGCCCCGCCTGGGCCTGGAGGCCGGAGCCCACCAGCCCGCCGAGCACCCCACCCACCAGGGTGGATTTTCCGGAGCCCGAAACGCCGGTGACCGCCGTCAGCACGCCCAAGGGAAACCGGACGTCCAGCCCGCGCAGGTTGTGCCGGGTGATGCCGCTCATTTCCAGCCACTCCGTCGCATCCCTGACCTGGCCGGTACCGGCACGGCCGCGCGGGGGCTGCACGCCGTCGTCGAACAGGTACGGCCTGGTGACTGACGCCTCAACCTCTGCGAGGCCGTCCACCGGGCCGCTGTAGAGCACCTCGCCGCCGCCTTCCCCTGCGCGGGGCCCCACGTCCACCAGCCAATCCGCCTGGCGGACAACGTCCATATTGTGCTCCACCACGAACACTGAGTTGCCGGACGATTTCAGCTGCTCCAGGACCGCCAGGAGGGGCTCGGCGTCGGCCGGGTGCAGCCCGGCGGAGGGCTCGTCCAGGACATAGATCACACCGAACAGGCCGGACCGCAGCTGGGTGGCGATCCGCAGCCGCTGCATCTCGCCGGGGGAGAGCGTAGGGGTGGAGCGGCCCAAGGCCAAATAGCCCAGCCCCAGGTCCAGCAGCACGGTAACGCGGTGCAGCAGGTCACGGGTGATGGCGACGGCCACCTCGTTGGACTCGCCGGAGGACTGCTTTCGGGACGCCGTCCCGGCTGAGCTCAGCTCGGTGGTGGGACGGATGATTTCCGCCAGCTCGGTCATCGGCACCGCATTGAGCTCGGCGATCGTGCGCCCCGCGAAGGTCACAGCGAGGGCCTCCGGGCGCAGGCCGCTGCCGCCGCAGCGGGGGCACGGGCCGGATTCCATGTACGCGAGCACGCGGTCGCGCATGGAAGCGCTCTGCGAATCAGCCAGCGTGTGCAGGACGTAGCTGCGGGCGCTCCAGTACCGGCCCTTGTACGGCTTGGCCACACGGTCGCGCTGCGGAGTGACTTCAACCACCGGCTGTTCCTCGGTGAAGAGGATCCAGTCCCGGTGCTTCTTCGGGAGCTTCCGCCAGGGGATGTCGACGTCGTAGCCCAGGTGCGTGAGGATGTCCCGCAGGTTCTTTCCCTGCCAGGCGCCGGGCCACGCGGCGATGGCACCGTCGCGGATGCTCAGCGACGGGTCCGGGACCAGCGAAGATTCGGTCACGGTATGCGCGACGCCCAGGCCGTGGCATTCCCTGCAGGCGCCCGCGGCCGTATTGGGGGAGAAGGCGTCCGAGTCCAGCTGCGTGCTGCCTTCAGGGTAGGTGCCGGCGCGCGAGAAGAGCATGCGCAGCGAGTTGGAGAGCGTGGTGACCGTCCCCACCGTTGACCTGCTGCTGGGTGCGCCGCGGCGTTGCTGGAGCGCGACGGCGGGTGGCAGCCCGCTGATCAGCTCCACCTTCGGGTTGTGGCCCTGCTGGATGAGGCGGCGGGCGTACGGGGCGACGGATTCGAAGTAGCGCCGCTGCGCCTCGGCGTAGATGGTGCCAAACGCCAGGGACGACTTGCCCGAGCCCGAGACGCCCGTGAACGCCACGATCGCATCACGGGGGACATCCACATCGACATTCCGGAGATTGTTCTCGCGCGCTCCCCGGACCCGGACAAAACCGTCCGCAGCGGGGGTGGGAGCCGGATCCTGCAGGTCATAAGTGTGCTTGGCGTTCTGCATTGGTTCGACTCTAGTGGTGATTCGGGCGCCGGGCATTATCCTGTCCGGATGGAAACCTACGCCGGCGGCAGCACCATGCCCGAATCCGAAACGGCCCCCGCGGAACCCGCGGTCCCCGCCAAGCCCCTCCCGGTGGCCGAACTGCACCTGCACATCGAAGGTACGCTTCAGCCCGAGCTCATCTTTGCCTTGGCCGAGCGCAACGGCATCGTCCTGCCGTACTCCGGGTTGGAAGAACTCCGGGAAAAGTATGAGTTCACTGACCTGCAGTCTTTCCTGGACCTCTACTACGCCAACATGGGCGTCCTGCAAACCGAGCAGGACTTCGCGGACATGACCCGTGCCTACCTTGAGCGGGCAGCTGCCGCCGGCGTCCGGCACGCCGAAATCATGATGGACCCGCAGGCGCACCTGTCCCGCGGGATCCCGCTGGAAGCATGCGTCAATGGCGTGGCTTCCGTCCTGGCCACGTCCCGGGAGGTGTACGGCATCTCCACCGTCCTCATCGCCGCCTTCCTGCGGGATCTTCCGGAAGACTCAGCCCTGGAAGTCCTGGACCGGCTGCTGGCCATGAACGCGCCCATCGGAGCCATCGGCCTGGACTCGGCAGAGGTCGGAAACCCGCCTTCGAAGTTCGAGCGGCTCTATGCGAAGGCCCGCGAGGCCGGACTGCGGCTGACGGCGCACGCAGGGGAGGAGGGCCCGGCGTCGTACATCATCGAGGCCCTGGACCTCTTGGGCGTGGAGCGCATCGACCACGGAATCCGTTGCATGGATGACCCGGACCTTGTGGAGCGCCTCGTCGACGCCCGGGTTCCCCTCACCGTCTGCCCGCTGTCCAACGTCCGGTTGCGTGCGGTGGACACCCTGGCTGACCATCCGTTGCCTGCCATGCTGGCCGCGGGACTGAACGTCTCGGTCAATTCGGACGACCCCGCCTACTTTGGCGGCTACGTGGATGACAACTTTGCGCAACTGGCAGCCGTGTTTGAGCTGTCCGACTTCGACAGGGCCCGCCTGGCTGCCAACTCCATCCACTCTTCCTTCGCATCGGAGGAACGGAAAGCCGAGCTGCTGGAAGAATTGAACGGCCGGGAAGTCACCGCCTAAGTACCCACTGTGTCAGGGGCAACAGCGGGGCTCCCGGGCCGGTAAACTGGGAGCCGCAGGCGTGTCTGGGGAGTGCAGGGCAGCACCCATGTCGGCGCTTGGGGGTTATGCAGCAGGCCCTTACCCGAGACCTCCGCCTCACTTGGGGCACGATCCGCTTCATAGTCGGTCACGACACGCAGAGTTAACCAATTAAAGTCGCGCGATTTAATAGGCAGTTGGCAAGATGCCTAAGACCGATCGCTTTTATATAAGGGGAATCATGGCCAAGTCCACCGCAGAAAACACCTATCTTCGTCTCAAGACCGTCCTGGATGTCCTGACCGAAGGCGTGTGGTCCGGCGATGCACTGAATGCTGGCCAGGTCCTGGCGGAAGCGACTGCCCGCGTGCCGTTCAACGAACACGAGGCCGAGCTCCTCAGCGGCGGCATTCCCCGAGGCCACAAGACCCTTACCTCGGCGACCGCCAAGCTGGTCAAGGCCGGCTGGCTGGTCAAGGGCCGCACCGGCTGGACCATTACCGAGGATGGGATGCGTGCCACAGTCGCCTTCCCCGACGCGGTTTCGTTCGCATCAGCGCTCGACGCCGGCACGCCCGTTCCTGCCGACACCCCGGTCCCCACGGCTCCGGAAGGCTTTGTCCGCCCGGTCTCCGCCGCCGCTTCCGTTCTGGAGGTCCCGGCCAAGGATGATGCCACGGCGGCGAAGAAGGCTCCTGCCCGGAAAGCGCCGGCCAAGAAGGCGGCCGCCGCGGTGGGCAAGGCCGCCAAGGCCATCGAAGACGCCGTCGAACCCGTGGTGAAGGCTGTCCGAAAGAAGGCCCCGGCGAAGGCCAAGGCCGAAACTGCCGTGCCTGCAACCGAGCCGTTCGAGGGTCCGGACGTCGAAACCCTCCCGCAGCCGGAGGCCGTGGCCTTGGCCGGCGACTTCAACACCATCCTGGGTGCACCGGAGAACTGGGCGCCGCAGTACGACGAAGCGCAGATGGAGTTCGATTTCCTGGACCAGCTGTGGAAGAAGAGCGCCGAGCTTCCTGCCGGCTACTACACCTTCAAGATCGCCCTGAACCGCTCCTGGGAAGAAAACTACGGCGCCTTCGGGGCATTCGATGGCCCCAACCACGAACTGCACCACGCCGGCGGTACGGTGACCATCCGCTACAACCACGCCACCCGCGACATCACCATCAACTAGCTGGTACCTCCTCCCGGCCGGGGCACGCAGCGTCAGGAACCGCGGTTTCAGTGCGTGCCGCCCGGCCGGGAGGGGTTGCCGGTCCCGAGGAGGAACGCCATGGGCAGGCACGCAGGTGCACCGCAGGACGGTTCGGCGCAGGATGCCGTGCGGCTGGACGCGCGGGTGTTCGGCATGGTCCAAGGTGTGGGCTTCCGGTACTGGACCATGGCCAAAGCGGAGGAGCTGGGGTTGTCCGGTGAGGTGACAAACCTCGACGACGGTTCAGTGTCAGTCCTTGCCGAAGGCCCCGAGCCCAAGGTTCGGCAGCTCCTGGAATGGCTCAACTCCGGCAGCACTCCCGGCCGGGTGGAACGGGTGGACGGGGCGACGTCACAAGCCGGGGGACACTTCCGCGGTTTCCGGGCACACTGACCGTCCCTTCCCGTCCAGCAGACAGGCCCCTGCTGAAAAAACAGACAGCGCTGGACAAGCAGGATTCGCTGGAAAAAACGCCGCGCCTACTCCCGCGGGCTGAGGCCGATGAATGCGCCCAGCTCCTCCAGTGCCGCCGGTTTGTGCGGCATATAGCTGGTGAGTTCGGGGGAGCGGATAATGACGGCCCGCCATTGACCGCGTGACACTGCCACGTTGATCCGGTTCCGGTTCAGCAGGAATTCCGCGCCGCGTGGAGCCTCCGCTACCGCCGAGCAGGCCATGGAGACGAACACCACCGGCGCTTCCTGGCCTTGGAACTTGTCCACGGTGCCCACCCGTACCTCCGGCAGCCCGGCTTCCGCCAACGCTTTCCGGACCAGGTGCACCTGGGCGTTGTAGGCGGCCACCACCAGCAGGTCCTGTTGCTCGAGCGGACGGGACCCTGAATCCGGGCCGCACTTCCACTTCAGGCCGAGATGGCGGCGGGCCTGGCGCACCACTTCCTCTGCTTCCTCCTTGGAAGCCGTAGCGTTGCCGCTGTGGTTGACGAACACCGTCTCCACCCCGGGCGGCAGCCCGTCGAGTTCACGCAGGCCCGCGGCCGGTGCGGACTGCAGCTTTCCGTCGTAGCTGAGGTTCGAGACCGCCGTGCACAGCTCCGGGTGCATTCGCCAGGTGTCGGCGAGGAAGTAGCCCAGGCTCGCGGGAAGGGTTGCATGCCCGGCCGCGAGCCAGCCCAGGGCAGACTCGTCCACGGGCTCCGGATGAGCCCCCTGGGTGACCTGCGGCAGCTGCTGGGGATCACCCAACAGGAGCAGCCGGTTTGCAGCGCGGGACACGGCAAGCGTGTTGGCCAGCGAGAACTGCCCGGCCTCGTCGATCACCAGCAGGTCCAAGGACCCTGCGGGGACTTCCTTGCCGGTCATAGTCCACGCGGTGCCGCCCACCAGGCAGCCGCCCGGTGTGGCCAGCAGGCGGCTGACGTCGCGATCGTCCGTTGCTGCCCACGGGACCGGGTGGGGCGCGGCGAGCTTCTTGGCCACAACGGAAGGGTCGACTCCGCCGGCCTCGATGGCGCGGCAGAGCAGGTTTTCAACCACGTTGTGCGACTGCGCGACCACGCCTACCTTCCATCCCTCCCGCACCAACTGGCCGATCACGTGCGCACCGATGTGGGTCTTGCCTGTACCCGGCGGCCCCTGGACAGCCAGGTACGAAGCATCGAGGTCCCGCAGGGATTCGGCAATGGCTGCGGCATAGTCGGCCGCCCCGTCCTCCCGGTGGCGCACTTCAGCGGGGGCGCCCAAGCTGCGGAACCGCGGGGGCAGCTTGCGCAGGATGTCCAGGCCCGGCTGTGCGGGCAGGCCCGGCACGGTGGATCCGACGGACCGGGCAAGTTCCGCGATGGCGGCCTCGATGTTGTCTGTTGGTATGGGCGTATCCTCGGTCAGCGCTATCGGGAGATGTGGGTAGGCGGCGACCTTCCTGGATTCCCGCTCAGAGATGGTGATGATGGTGTGTTCCGGGTTGTCCGGAGCCGCCGTGAGATCGTGGATGCGGGTCTTGAAGGCATACGCCCGGGCCTGTGGGGCCGCGTTTGGGGCAGCCATGCCCTCGGGGGCGGGAGCGTCGTAGAGCCGGCACCAGTGGGAATCGACGCGGAAATCGGAGCCTTCCGTCATGGTTCCGCGGAGCTTCAGGACCCGGGTGCGCATCCGTTCGCGTGGTTTGGCCAGGGCCCAGTCGGACATGACTTCCGCCGATGACACCACGAACACGTTCCGCTGGTCCGACCAGTTCTCCACGGGCGCTTCGACTCGGTCGAAGTGCTGCCACCAGAACTGCTTCCGTTCGCGCCGGTGGTACCCGGTGGCCGCTGCAACCATGGCGACCGCCCGCTCGTCAGCGGTCCAGGGCCGGTCATCGGGAAGGCCCGCCAAGTACTCGCGCAGCTGCACTTCCTCCGGGGTTTCGTCCGGCGGCTGCGGGAGATCGTCGTCGGCGGGAAGTACGGCCGGCACCGCCGCGGCCGCCGGCAGTCCAGCGGCGTTCGCCGGCAGCCCGGCGGATCCGGTGTCCTTCGCTGCTTGGGGGGCGATCTCCAGCAGCCAGTCCCGGAGCCGAAGGGTGGAAAGGCAGTCGTACTGGTTGTAGTCCGAAATGGAATCCAGGATCGCTTCTGCTGCCTCTTGGCGGCCGGCATCCCGCGCGGCACAGTAGGCGGCATAGGCCACCACGGAGGCGCCGGCGTCCTTGACGTCCCCGGACCGCAGGTTGTCTCCCATGTACAGCGGTTCCAGTTTCTTGATGGAATACGAGGCCTCGGAGATCCGGATGGAATGCCGAACGGTGGCGTACAGGTCCACCAGCAGTCCCTGCCGGAGCCAGTGGTCCACTGTGTCCTCGCCGGCCTGGTGCACGAGCGAAAGGTTCCGCAGGGCTGTTTTTTCGTAGGCGGCGTAGTGATAGACGTGCATGTCCGGGTACTGGGCGCGCCGCTTCTCCACGTAACCCAGGAACTCCAGGAAGGCGCGGCGTTCGCCGGATCGGGAATGCGCCCAGAACGGACGGAATACCGGCGCACTTCCGGTGTCCGCCGCAGGGGCCTCGACAACACCGAAGAGGTACTCGATGCCCCACGCGCCGGTGGCTGGATCCTGCCAGAGCGGATCGCCTTCGAAGTCGAAGAAGATGTCTCCGGCGCTCGGAGCGGGAAGCGAACCGATCGCGTTGTCCGCAAGGACTGTATAGGAGACCGTGTGGGGCTGCCCGTCCTTGGTGAACGTGCGGGAACCGGCGGCGGTGTCCAGGCCCAGCTGCATCCGGGCCTGAGCGCGGAGGCGGGCAAGTGAGCCCTGTGTATCCGGGGCGGCCATCGCCGCGAGCTGGTCAATTGTGGTGATGTTGGCGGCGTGAAGTTTGCGTCGTTGGACAACGGACATCCCCGCGACCATCAGCACGTCCCGGTGGAGCGTCACCTGCTCGGCGCAGTAGTCGCAGCGGCCGCAATGCACGACGCCGGGCTGTTGCCATTGCACGGGGACGTCTGCGGCGCGGTGGCCGGCCGTAAGGTGCCGGAAACGGCGGCGCCGCTCACGGAAGACGGGAAGCAGGTCCGGCAGTGAATGGCTGCTTCGGAGCCAGTCCTCGCCCACCCGGGTGCCGAGCACCAGTGTGACCACGGGCGAGGGTTCCAGCCCCATTCCCAGCAGTTGGTCGCCGTATGCGGCGAGCTGCAGCAGCGCTCCTACCTTGGCGTGCCGGGCAAGTTTGGTGTCCCAAACCTCGTAGCGGCCCGGGTTTCCGGTGCCTGCGGCCTCGTTCACCAGAAAGTCGGCGTAGCCCAGGAACTCGCCGTCGAAGAAGGTTGCCTGGAACACCACGTCTGCGCCGGAGCGGAGGGCAAGTTCGGTTTCCGCGTGCTTTGCCTGCAGCTCACCGCGGAGGTTCTGGCCGCGCTCCAGGGAGTAGACCCCCGCGCCACGGCCGGCATCCCACTGGCCATACTTGGCCAGCAGGCTCGCAAGTACGGTCTGCTCATGCTGGTCGCCCAACCGGCCTGCGCGCTGCTGCATTTCGTCAGCAGGGAACTCCGCTTTGGCCGCGCGGCCCAGTTTTTCGTCCAGCACGCGGAGCGTGCGGTACTCGCACTCGCTGGCGGCCACGAGGTCGCTGGCTGAAAAGACCAAGTCCGGGGCCACGCGGGAACCGCTGTCAACACCGGCAGCTTCAAGCAGGAACACAGCGCCTCCCCATCGATGGCCTGGGCAGGGAACGCTTTCCTGGCCAGGTTTGAACCTGCTCCAAACGTAGCAAGAGGGTCGGACAAACGGGCAATACCAGCTTGCCGGACCTCCCCCCAAAAGAGGTTAAGCCAGCCGTGCCACGCTGCGCCGGGACGGACGGCGTGCCTCGCCGTCCGAAAACAGCTCCGGTGTGGCTTCCTGGATCCGCTGGACGTCCTCGAAGACTGCGCGGAGATGGAGGCGGAGGCTGCTGTCCGCATCCCGGAGGTTGTTGGCCTCCAACGCGTCGACCACGGCGGTGTGCTGCTCGATCAAGGTGGACACCGGCCGTGTATCCAACAGGCTCATCCGGCGCGCACGGTCCAGGTGCGCCTTGGCGGAGTTCACGGCGGCCCAGGCTGATTCATGTCCCGCAAGGCGCAGGAGTTCGCGGTGGAAATCTTCGTCCAAACGGAAGAATTCCTCCACGTCGTCCTTGGCGTCGGCATCGGACTGTGCCTGCAGGATGGTCCGCAGTCCAGCGATGCCGTCACTGTCAACTGCAAGGTCCCGCAGGGAGGCGCACTCGATGGCCTCCCTGACGAACTGCGCTTCCGAGACACGCCCCAAGTCGACCAGGGAGACGAACGAACCGATCTGGGGGAACACCTGAACGAGCCCTTCCTCACGAAGCAGGATGAGGCTTTCGCGGACCGGAGTGCGGCTGACGCCCAGCTCCTGGGCCAGTTCGTTCTCGGACAACGGCTCGCCAGGGGGCAACTGCAGCGAAATGATCCTGCGTCGGAGCGTTTCAAGGGTCTGGTCGCGCACCGAAAGCCGGGGGGTAGCGCCTCGTTTATCCGTTGCCATGCCTTCAGTCTAACCTGTTGACACACTAGAATGGTAGTGCTTGTATGGTAGTTGAACCCGCCGACGACGGTCCCTGTTGTCCGCACTCAGCGGCGCCGGATACGGCAGCCCCGCATACCCCCGGTAACGCTTCATCCCCATCCACAGCATCACCTGCAAAGGAGCAACTGATGACCGAAAGCATTGCGCCCCCAACCTCCCGCCAGGCGGAGGCTGCACGCACCCGCGACCTCGCCAAGGTCGCCGTCTCCGGCTGGCTTGGCACGGCCATGGAATTCATGGACTTCCAGCTGTACTCCCTGGCGGCCGCCATCGTCTTCAACAAGATCTTCTTCCCGGACGTCAGCCCCGTCATCGGCTTGATTGCCGCCATGGCCACCTACGGCGTCGGCTATGTTGCCCGCCTGTTCGGGGCCGTGTACTTCGGCCGCATGGGTGACCGGATCGGCCGCAAAAAGGTCCTCTACATCACCATCGCCTTGATGGGCGCCTCCACCACCCTCATCGGCGTGCTGCCCACCTACGCCATGGTGGGCATCTGGGCCCCCATCCTCCTGGTGGCCCTGCGCCTCATCCAGGGCTTTGGTGCGGGCGCGGAGATCGCAGGTGCCACGGTCATGCTCGCGGAATTCGCCTCCGCCCGCCGCCGCGGCATCATCTCCTCGCTGGTCTGCCTGGGCACCAACTCCGGAACCCTCGGCGCCTCCGCCCTGTGGGCCATCCTGGTGTCATCGCTGTCCCAGGACCAGCTCCTGAGCTGGGGCTGGCGCATCCCGTTCCTGGCCAGTTTCGTCATCATGCTGTTCGCCATCTGGATCCGGCGCTCCATCAAGGAAAGCCCGGTCTTCGAAGAGCGCGCTGACGTAGTGGACGGCGTTGCACTGTCCAAGCGCGAAATCGCCGCGGCAGAGGAACTCGCCAAGACAAGCACTATCGAAGCGGCCCTGCACCAGAAGAAGGGCAAGGCGTTCCTGATTGCATTGGGCCTGCGCTTCGGCCAGGCCGGCAACTCCGGACTGGTGCAGACCTTCCTGGTGGGCTACCTGGCCACGGTCCTGCTGGCAGACAAGAGCGTGGGCACCAACGCGATCATGTATGGCTCGCTCCTCGGCTTCGTCACCATCCCGGTAGTCGGGCTCCTGGGAGACCGTTTCGGCCGCCGACCGCTGTACCTGATTCTGAGTGCCCTCACCGCCATCTATGCCATCCCGATGATGCTGATGATCACCAGCGGCAATCCGACGGTCATCACCATCGCCATGGTCATTGGACTGAACCTTGGCGTCCTGGGCCTGTTCGCCATGGAAAGCGTGACCATGGCCGAATTCTTCGGAGCCCGCACCCGTTTCACCCAGCTTGCCCTGGCCAAGGAAATCGGCGGCATCCTGGCCACCGCGATCGGTCCGTTGCTGGCAGCCACCCTCACCGCGGTGACCGGACACTGGTGGCCGCTCGCCGCGATGCTCATCGGCTACTCGCTGATCACCCTGGTTTCCGCCGCCGTCGGCCCGGAGGTCCGTGGCCGCGACATGGTCCGGCTTGAGGACGCAGTATGAAGGCGGTCGTCGTCCACGGCGCCAACGACCTGCGCATCGATGACCGGCCGGAACCGGTTGCCGGGCCGGGGGAAGTAGTGCTCGACGTCGAATGGGGCGGCATCTGCGGAAGTGACCTTTCGTACTGGCGTCACGGAGCATCCGGGACGGCGGCGCTGAAGTCACCGCTCGTCCTGGGCCACGAGGTTGCCGGCCGGATCGCCCAGCTGGGCGCCGGCGTCGACCATCTCGAGGTGGGCCAGCCCGTCACCGTGCACCCGGCCGAACTGGTGGGGGACGGCACTATGCCGGAACGCCTGCGCGGCCGGACCAACCTGTACCCGCAGATCCGGTACTTCGGGTCGGCGGCATTCGACCCGCACACGGACGGCGGCTTCAGCGAACGGAAGCTCGCCAAGGCGTTCCAGGTCCGTGCCCTGCCCGACGGCGTGGACACCCTCCGCGGGGCCCTGGCGGAACCACTCGCCGTCGCGATGCATGCCGTCAGCCGCGCCGGCAACCTCCAAGGGCGCGATGTGCTGGTCAACGGTGCGGGACCCATCGGATCGCTCGTGGCCGCGGCCGCCAAGTACGCCGGGGCCCGGACCGTGACCGCCACCGACATCAGCGACGCGTCGCTGCGGATCGCCAAGGCCATGGGGGCGGACGAGGTCCTCAACGTCTCCGGCAATCCACTGCCGGCCGACGTGGAACTCGTCTTCGAAGCCACCGGCATCCCGGCAGTTCTGGGCGGGGTCCTTCGTGCCACCGCCCGCGGCGGGACAGTCGTCCAGGTGGGCAACCTGCCAGGCACGCCGGCGCCGGCGGCGCTGGGCGACCTGGTCACGCGGGAGATCACCTGGATCGGGTCCTACCGGTTCGTGGACGAAATCACCGACGCCCTGCACGCCATGGCAAACGGGCTGGACGTCTCGCCCGTCATTACCCACAAATTCGGCATCGACGAGGCACAGCAGGCCATGCAAACCGCCGCGGACCCCGCCGCGGGCAGCAGCAAGGTCATGCTCCACCTCGGCGGATCCTGAACCACCACCCACCCCGCAGCCGTTGCCGTCCCGGTCCGCCGGAACGGCAACGGCCGCGATCCAGCTTGCCCAACCACCACCTGAAGGACTCCCAGTGAAGATCACCGACGCACGGGTTGTGGTTTCGTCACCCGGACGGAACTACGTCACGCTCGTTATCGAAACCGAGGACGGCGTCACCGGCGTCGGCGACGCCACCCTCAACGGCCGCGAGCTGGCAGTAGCCTCCTACCTCTCCGAACACCTGTGCCCGCTGCTGATCGGCCGCGACGCCCGGCGCATCGAAGATGCCTGGCAGTACTTCTACAAGGGCGCCTACTGGCGCCGCGGTCCGGTGACCATGACCGCCATCGCCGCGATCGACGTCGCGCTCTGGGACATCAAGGGCAAAGCGGCCGGGATGCCGGTCTACGAACTCCTGGGCGGGGCCGCGCGCGAAGGCGTGATGGTGTACGGCCACGCCAGCGGCACTACCCTGGAGGACCTCAGCGCCGACTTCCAGCACCACCTGGACCTGGGCTACAAGGCGATCCGCGCCCAGGCAGCCGTGCCGGGCCTGGACAAGACCTATGGCATCGCCCCTGTGGACGGCAAACTGTACGAACCGGCCAGCGGCAACGTGCCGCAGGAAGACACCTGGGAAACCACTGCCTACCTGGACTTTGCGCCGAAGATGATGGCGCACGTCCGCGACCAGTTCGGCTACGGCGTCCACGTCCTGCACGACGTCCACCACCGGCTGACCCCCATCGAAGCCGGCCGGCTGGGCGCCTCGCTGGAGCAGTACCGGCCGTTCTGGATCGAGGATCCGACGCCGGCCGAGGACCAGTCGGCGTTCCGCCTGATCCGCCAGCACACCACCACGCCGGTTGCTGTCGGTGAGGTGTTCAACTCCATCTGGGACTGCCAGCAGCTCATCACCGAACGCCTGATCGACTACATCCGCACCTCCGTCTCGCACGCCGGCGGCATCACGCACCTGCGCCGGATCTTCTCCCTCGCCGACCTCTACGGCGTCCGTTCCGGCTCGCACGGTGCCGGCGATCTGTCCCCGGTGTCCTTCGCCGCAGCGCTGCACGTGGACATGTCCATCCCGAACTTCGGCATCCAGGAATACATGGGCCACCGCGACCCCGCAGGCGAAGTCTTCAAGACCTCGTACACCTTCGCGGACGGCTACATGCATCCGGGCGACGCCCCCGGGCTGGGCGTAGAGTTCAACGAGGAAGCCGCCGCGCGGTTCCCCTTCGACCCCAAGTACCTGCCGGTCAACCGGCGCCTGGACGGATCGGTGCACGACTGGTGAACACTGCAGCCCACGAAACCTATGACGTGGTGGTGATGGGGGAGATCCTCGTCGAAGTCGCCACCGACCAGCCCTTCGCCCACGGCGTTCCAGCCCGGTTGGGCGTCTCCGGAGACGCCCTCAACGTTGCCGCGGCGGCCGCAGCCGCGGGTGCCAGGGTGGGCCTGCTGTCCGTGCTCACCGACGACGACCTGGGGCAGGCCATCGCAGCCCGGATCGCCGAGCTGGGCATCTCCACCAATCTGTTGACGTACCGGCGCGGGCAACAAGGCGTCTACCTGGTGCACAGCGACCCCGACGGCGAGCGCGAATTCTCCTACGCCCGCAGCGGCAGCGTCGGCTCCACCTTGGGACCGGACGACGTCGACCCGGACGTTTTCGCCGCGGCCGGCGCCGTGGTGGCGGGCGGCATTGCCTGCGCCATTTCGACGACGGCACGCGCCGCCGTCGTCAAGGCCGCCTCCCTGGCCACGCGCTTTGTCTACGATCCCAACTTCCGGCCCCGGCTCACCACCGTGGCGGACGCGGCGGCGGCACTGACCGAACTTGCCCCGCAGGCCTTCCTGGTGACGCCCTCGTTCCCGGGGGAGACGGCTGCCCTGCTGGGGGTGTCCACTCCCCAGGAGGCCGTGGCCACACTGCGCTCGCTGGGCGCCAACGCGGTGGCCGTCACCTGCGGTGCCAAGGGGGTCCAGCTCGACTCCGGCGTGGACTCGGTATGGGTGCAGGCGATTCCGGCGCCCGCGGTGGTGGACCAGACGGGTGCCGGGGACGCGTTCGTGGGCACGCTCACCGCACGCCTGGTGCTGGGAGACGACTTCCCGACGGCGGCGCGGTACGGTGCTGCCGCCTCCTCGCTGGTGGTGGGGGGCAAGGGCGGCACGGGCTTCATCCCCACGTTCGAGCAGACCCGTGCCCACGCCGCGGCCTCCTCAAAGGGGGCCGTGTCATCGAACGCCTGAGCAACCTGTCGCTGGCCGCCGGCGGCCGGAAACCTGCCCTGGAGAGGAACCGGCTGGAACCCGGGATCGTCCACCTCGGCCTGGGTGCCTTCGCCCGCGCCCACACCGCCGTTTTCACCGAGGACGCGATGCTGGCTGCCAACGATCTCCGGTGGGGGATCGTCGGCGTCACCCAGCGCTCGGATACCGTGGCCCGCCAGTTGACGCCGCAGGATGGCCTCTTCACCGTGGCCGAACGCGGCGAAGGCGCCGCCCCGCTGCGGGTGGTCTCCACCATCGTCGAAGCCATCTCCGGCCGGGACAACCCGGAACTGGTCGTGGACCGGATCGGCGCCCCTGCCACGAAGATCGTCACCCTCACCATCACCGAGAAGGGCTACCGGTTCGATCCGCAATCGCGGACGCTCGACCTGAACGATCCCGACGTCCAAGCCGACCTGGCCGGCCGGCCGCCGGTGACCGCCATCGGGCAGGTCGTGCGCGGGCTCCAGCAGCGGGCAACGACCGGCGCCGGACCCGTCACGGTGCTTTCCTGCGACAACCTTCCGGCCAACGGGGAACTGACGGCGACCCTCGCCACGGGCTTTGCGGCGGCCCTGCCTGCGACCGAAAGCGAACCCCTGCTGGCGTGGATGCGGGAAAACGTGACGTTCCCGTCCACCATGGTGGACCGGATGGTGCCCGCCACCACGGAAGGCGACCTGGCCGCCGTCGAACACGAACTCGGCGTACGGGACGAGGCCGCAGTGGTGGCCGAAACCTTCAAGCAATGGGTCATGGAGGACAACTTCCCCGCAGGCCGCCCGCGCTGGGAGGATGCGGGCGCCCTGTTCAGCGACGACGTCGCCGCCTGGGAATCGGCCAAGCTGCGGCTGCTCAACGCCAGCCATTCGATGCTGGCCTACCTCGGCCTCCTCGCCGGCAAGGAAACCATCAGCGATGCCGTGGCCGTGGAGGCGTTCCGCACCGCCTGCCGGCGCATGATGCTGGAGGAGGCCCTGCCCAGCATCACCCTCCCGGCCGGGCTTGCCGGGGAGCAGTACTGCGATGAGGTGCTCCGCCGGTTCGCCAACCCGGCGCTGGGCCACACCACGGCCAAGGTGGGCAGTGACGGTTCACAGAAAGTCGGGCTGCGGCTGCTCACCACCGTCCGGGGAACGCTCGACGCCGGCCGCACGCCGCGGTGGGCAGCGCTCGCCGTTGCCGCGTGGATGCAGCACGTGGCCGGCACTCCCGCAGCAGACCTGAACGATCCCTTGGCGCAGGAGCTGCAGGCCGCGCTCCCTGCCCACCGCACCGCGGACACCGTGGTGCCGGCACTGCTGGGGTTCCGGCCCGTCGTCGAGCCTGCCCTCGCGGGGAACAAGGACTTCCGGGACCTGCTGCTGCACTGGTACCGCATCATCGAAACCAACGGGCCGGACGGCCTGGGAAATGAGATCAACCATGGCTGACGCATCAGGTGTCCTCAGCGTTTCACCGGTCATCCCGGTGGTCACCATCGACGACCCGCAGGACGCGGTGCCCCTGGCACGGGCGCTGGTGGACGGCGGCGTGAAGATCATCGAGCTGACCTTGCGGACCGAGTCCGCGCTGACCTCGCTGAAACTGATAGCCGAAGAGGTCCCGGACATCCTGGTGGGTGCCGGCACCGTCCTCACGCCCGCCCAGGCCGATGCCGCAGTGCTGGCGGGCGCCGCCTTCCTGGTCAGCCCCGGCATCACCCCCGCGCTGCTCACCCACATGCTGTCGCTGGACGTCCCGGTGCTGCCCGGCGTCGCCACCGTTGGCGAAGTCCTGGCCGTCCTGGAAGCCGGACTGGACGCGATGAAGTTCTTCCCCGCCGGGCCGGCAGGCGGTCCGCCCTACCTGGCCGCCATCGGCGCGCCCATCCCGCACGTCCAGTTCTGCCCCACCGGAGGCATCAGCCTGGCCACCGCTCCGGACTATCTCAAGCTGCCCAACGTGGCCTGCGTGGGCGGCAGCTGGCTGACCCCGGCAGACGCCGTCGCGGCCAAGGACTGGGGCCGGGTCACCGGCCTGGCCAGGGGCGCTGCCGCCCTCAGCCGGTAGGTCACCCCTCGGTCGCGGCAGCCCGCACCTGGGCCTTGTCGTGCTCGGCGTGGGCGTGGCGGAGCAGCTCCAGAAACTCGGTTTCATTGCGGATCAGCCGCTTGTACTTCTCGGGAAGCTTGCGGATCTGGTCTTCTTCGCGGCACATTTTTGCGAAAATCTTGTCCCGTTCCGCCATGTCCGTCTCATAGTTGAGGTCAAGGTACTCGACGGCGTGGC
The DNA here is from genome assembly GCF_030944625.1 of Arthrobacter sp. SLBN-112. NCBI lineage: Bacteria > Bacillati > Actinomycetota > Actinomycetes > Micrococcales > Micrococcaceae > Arthrobacter > Arthrobacter sp. SLBN-112. The sequence goes on along the minus strand of NZ_JAUSXY010000001.1, from coordinate 4,216,581 downwards.
GCCTGGCCCCGGAAACGGCGTTCTTGGCGTTGCCCTTGGGGCTGAAGATGGATGCCAGGATGGTCACCACCAAAACGCCCAGGATCACGCCCAGCGACACGGCGGTGCTGACTTCCACCACGTTGACGTGCTTGCCGTCGTTGATGAACGGGAGGGTGTTCTCGTGCAGGGCGTGCAGGATCAGCTTCACGCCGATGAAGCCCAGGATGACCGCCAGCCCGTAGGAGAGGAAGATCAGCCGGTCCAGCAGGCCGTCGATCAGGAAAAACAGCTGGCGCAGGCCCATCAGCGAGAACGCGGTGGCGGTGAAAACGACGAAAACGTTCTGGGTCAGGCCGAAGATCGCCGGAATGGAATCCAGGGCGAACAGGATGTCCGTACCGCCGATCGCCACCATCACCAGCAGCATGGGCGTCAGGACCCGCTTGCCGTTCTCCACCGTGAACAGCTTGTCGCCGTCATAGTGTTCCGACGCCGGAAGGAACTTCCTGGCGAGCCGCACCACCAGGCCGTCGGAGTCGTCGTCATGGCTGTCCGGCTTGAGCAGATTACCGGCGGTGACCAGCAGGATGAGCCCGAAGATGTAGAAGACCCAGGCGAAACTGTTGATCAGTGCAGCGCCCAGGAAAATGAACGCGGTGCGGGCGATCAAGGAGAAGATGATGCCGAACAGCAGCACCTTCTGCTGGTCCGCGCGGGGCACCTTGAAGCTGGCCATGATGATCAGGAACACGAAGAGGTTGTCCACGGACAACGCCTTTTCCGTCACATAGCCCGCGAAGTATTCGGTGCCCATGTCCGGCCCGCCGAAGACCAGGACCGCCAGCCCGAACACCACCGCGATGCTCACGTAGATGGCGGACCAGATGGCCGATTCCTTTAGCGACGGGGTGTGGGCCTTCCGCACGTGGAAGAAGAAATCGAAGGCCAGCAGCCCTGCGATGAGCACAATGGTCAGGATCCAGGCGTAAGCAGGGGTTTCCACGCGGCGGGCCTTTCGTCGGAGGTTACCCCAGCCTATCTAAGCGGGCTTCAGGAGGTGGTGCTCCACTACGGCGGACCGTGACAACGTTTTGTACCCCTCCTGCTCGAACAGCACGGTCATCACGTCACCCTCGTGGCGCATCACGAGGCCGTGGCCCCACTCCTTGTGGACCACTGCGGACTGTGGGGGGAACGGCCCGTTGCCGCTGGAGGCCGGGCCGCCGTCGTCGTCCGCGTCCTTGCCTGCGTAGTGCACGGCCGCCGCGCACGCGTCGCAGTTTCCGCACGGCTCCGGCAGGTCCTCGCCAAAGTAGCCCAGCAGGAACTGCCGCCGGCAGCCGTCCGCCTCGGCGTAGGCGCGCATCATGCCCAGCCGGGACTGGTCCACGCGTTGCCTGGCTTCGGCGAGTTCCATGGCGTCCTGCACCAGCGCGGGCAGTTTGGCTTTGGACGTCAGCCGGATTCCCCGCTTGCCGCTGCTGACGGCGCCGATCTCTTCCAACTGGTTGACCAGCCCGGTGATGCGCCGCGCCGGGAGGCCCGTCAGTTCCGCCAGGGATGACTTTGGCGCGGGAGCCTTGGCTGATTTGAGGACCTTCAGGACGGCCAGCAGGGAACCGGGATCCGGGGACCGGGTGCTGAAGAATTTCCGCAGCCCCAGGTCCTCCGAGCGGTAATGCAGCACGGCGGCCGCGGGATCTCCGTCCCGTCCGGCCCGGCCAATCTCCTGGTAGTAGGCGTCCAGCGATTCCGGAATATCGGCATGGACCACAAAACGGACATTCGGCGTGTCGATGCCCATGCCAAAGGCGGTGGTGGCAACCACCACATCCAGTTGGTCGTTCAGGAACAGTTCGTGGATGCGTTCCCGGTCCGCGGCACGGCGGCCGGCGTGGTATGCCTCGGCGCGCAGCCCTTTCGTGGCCAGTTTGGCAGCATACTCCTCGGTGTCTTTCCGGGTTGCGGCGTACAGGAGGCCTTTTCCCGTCCGGGCCAGGTCCGCCACCTGCCCCAGCACCGCCCGGCGTTTGTCCTTGTCCTTGTGGTGGCGGACCACGGCAAGGTTGATGTTGGGCCGGTCGAAGCCGCGGACCAGGACCAGGGGATTCTTCATGGCCAGCCGCTCCACGATCTCGTCGCGGACTGGCGGGGAGGCGGTGGCGGTCAGCGCGGCCACGGGCGGGTTGCCCAGTTGCTCCCGGACACTGCCCAGGCCTAGGTAGTCCGGACGGAAGTCATGGCCCCAGGAGGAGACGCAGTGTGCTTCATCCACCACGAACAGCGAGATGTCCAGGGCTTTGATCCGGTCCACCGTTGACTGCTTGGCCAGCTGTTCGGGGGCCAGGAACACGAACACGGCACTGCCGTCCGCCACGGCCTGCCAGGACGCCTCGACGTCGGCATCGCTGTGTGCGGAGTTGACGGCAACCGCCGCGCCTGGTCCGAGGACCTGGGACAGCCCGTCCAACTGGTCCTCCTGCAGGGCGATCAGCGGGGAAACCACGACGGCGGGACGCCCGGTTCGTTTGTGCAGGTGCAGGGCTGCGACCTGGTAGATGGCGGATTTTCCGTATCCCGTGGGCATCACGGCCAGGACGTCGCGGCCATCGGCGAGGGCGGCCATGCCGGCCAGTTGGCCGTCCCGGAGGTCCTTCAGGGAGAAGGACGAGGCCGCAAGGGCGCGAATGGCAGGTTCGTCGGACATGGAAAGGGCTCCGCGCGGAAAGAAACAATGGCCGCTTGCTTCAGCCGTGGGAACCAGCCTACGCCAGTGCCGGGGTGCTTGACTTCACGGGCATGCTCAACAACTGTGGAGTGACAGATCCGCCAATCCAGCCGGCCCTTCCCGGGCCCGGCGAACAAGGAGAATGTTGTGGCGCGCGAAAACCCCAGGGTCGAAGAACCAGAGGAATCCGATCTCGAGGTGACCGGCCACCCCAAGACGTGGGCCGCCGGGGTTCCGGGCGTCTATCACTCCATGCAGCCGGCGATTGAGCATATGGGCGTGGAACGGTCACGGAAGACCCTGCTGGCCTTGAACCAGAAGGACGGCTTCGACTGCATGAGTTGCGCGTGGCCGGATCCCGGGCACCGCAAGACGTTCGAGTTCTGCGAAAACGGGGCCAAGGCCGTCACTTGGGAAGCCACCCCCGTAGTGATTGGCAGCGACTTCTGGGCAGAGCATCCGGTCAGCGAACTCCGGAAGCGGTCCGAGTACTGGTTGGGCATGCAGGGCCGCCTCACCGAACCCGTCTACAAGGCCGCGGGGGAGGACCATTACCGCCCGGTTAGTTGGGAGCGCGCCGTCGGGATCGTGGCGGACAAGTTGAAGTCCTTGCCGGACCCCAACCAGGCCACGTTCTATACCAGCGGCCGCACCTCCAACGAGGCCGCGTTCCTGTACCAGCTGTTTATCCGCGCCTACGGCACAAATAACCTGCCCGACTGCTCCAACATGTGCCACGAATCCTCTGGGTGGGGCATGGGACAGACCATCGGCGTGGGCAAGGCCACCGTGTCCTACGATGACTTCGGCAAGGCCGACCTGATCATCGTGATGGGCCAGAACCCGGGTACCAACCACCCGCGCATGCTGACTGCACTGGAAGAAGCCAAGGAAGCCGGCGGCCACATCGTCGCTGTCAACCCTCTTCCCGAGGCCGGCCTCATGCGGTACAAGAACCCCCAAAAGGTCAAGGGCATCATCGGCCGCGGCACCCAAATCGCCGACCAATTCCTGCAGGTCCGCATCGGTGGAGACATGGCGTTGCTCCAGGCGGTATCCAAGCGCGTGCTCGACGCTGAGGCCGCCAACCCGGGCAAGGTCCTGGACCACGCATTCCTTGCCGAACACTGCGACGGCCTGGAAGAACTGCGGGCGCACCTGGCCAGCCTGGATGAGGCCGCGGTGCTGGAAGCCACCGGCCTGCGTACAGAGGAAATCGATGAACTCGCAGCCCGCTACATTGCCGCGGACAAGGTGATCATCACCTGGGCCATGGGCATCACCCAGCAGAAGAAGGGCGTTGCCACCATCAAGGAGATCATCAACCTGCTCCTGCTGCGCGGCAATATCGGCAAGCCCGGGGCCGGCGCCTCGCCCATCCGCGGCCACAGCAACGTCCAGGGCGACCGGACCATGGGAATCTGGGAACAGATGCCGCCGGCCTTCCTGGACGCCCTTGGCCAGGAGTTCCAATTTGAGCCTCCACGCGACCACGGCCTGGATGCGGTCCAGACCGTCCGTGGAATGCGCGACGGCGGCGTCAAGGTTTTCGTAGGGCTCGGCGGCAACTTCGTGGGCGCCATTTCAGACACAGCGGCCGCCGAAGCCGCCATGGAGAACACTGAACTTTCAGTCCAGATCTCCACCAAGCTCAACCACTCCCACGCCGTGACCGGGGCCGAGGCCTTGATCCTCCCCACCCTGGGCCGGACGGAGATCGATCGGCAGGAATCCGGCCCGCAATTCGTCTCGGTGGAGGACACCGTTTGCGCCGTCCACGCCTCCCACGGCACCGTGGAGCCGGTGGCCCCCGGGCTGCTCTCCGAGGTTGCCATCGTGAGCCGCCTTGCCGCCGCCACGGTGGGGGACCGGACGTCCGCGGACTGGGCCGGGTTCGAAAAGGACTACGACCTGATCCGGGACCACATCTCCCGCGTGGTGGTCGGCTGTGAGGACTACAACCGCAAAATCAGGCAAAAGGGCGGGTTCGTGCTGCCCAACGGTCCGCGGGATTCCCGCACCTTTCATACCCCAACCGGCAAGGCCATGCTCACCGTCAACGAACTCGAACACGTTGACCGGCCCGCCGGCACCCTGATCCTGCAGACCATGCGTTCGCACGACCAGTTCAACACCACCATCTATGGCAACAACGACCGCTACCGGGGCATTAAGAAAGGCCGCGAGGTGGTGTTCGTGAACCCCGCGGACCTTGCGGAGCTGGGCCTCGCCGACGGGCAACACGTCGACATCCATGGGGTCTACAAGGACAACGTGGCACGCGTCCTCCGCAACTATCGGGTGGTGTCCTATCCGTCAGCCAGGGGCTGCGCCGCAGCCTACTACCCAGAGGCCAACGTCCTGGTCCCGCTGGAGAGCGTGGCGGAAGGCAGCCAGACCCCGGCGTCCAAGGCCGTCATCGTCCGGCTCGAGCCTGTGAAAGTCCTGGAAGAGGAGGCCACCGCCGCCGGCTGACCGGTGCGTTTGAGCCGGTCGGTGGGTGAGCCTGTCGAAACCGCGGTGACCATTCGCTCGCACCGGCGGCGACTCCCCGCCTGATGGACAAATCCCCGTCGCGTACCGAGGGGATTTGTCCATCAAGCGGGGATTCGCCTGCTATTGCCCGGTGTCCGCCCAGCCGCGGCCGGCAGGCCCGCCGTGGGCGCCGTCGTCGACCAGCCCCAAGGCGACCCTCGCGGCCTTGGCCACGGCAGCGGACGCCGCCTCCCGGCTCCCGGCGCTGCCCGTCCCTGCATCCAGCGCCGCCGCGTACCCCACCAGGAACGTGGTGATGGGTGCGGCGGCATGGATCACGTTGTCCGCAGATTTGCGGGCGAGGTCCAGGAGCAGCTCCTGGTCCACGTCCAGGTCAAGAATCTGCAGTGCCTGAGCCAGCCGCTGGGTCCATTGATCCAGCACCTGGGCTTCGTCGTCGTTGACTGTCATGGTTTCTCCTTTGCAGACGCCGGATGGGTCAGGTGTCGATAGTGGACATGTTCGGGTAGCGGGCGCCTGCTGTCGAGCCCGCCGCGGCCAACTCATCCAGCAGCTGCAGTTCATCCGCGCTGAGCTCAACGTCCACAGCGCCCAGGTTCTCGCGCAGCCGTTCGCGTTTCTTGGTGCCTGGAATCGGGACGATGTGGTCGCCCTGCGCCAGCAGCCAGGCAAGGGCCAACTGGCCGGGGGTGCACTGTTTCCGGTCGGCCAGTTCTTTCACCCGGTCCACCAGCTCAAGGTTCCGGGTGAAGTTGTCGCCCTGGAACCGCGGGGAGTGCCGGCGGAAGTCGTCGTCGGCGAAGTCGTCCACGCTGCGGATTTGGCCTGTCAGGAAGCCGCGGCCCAGCGGGCTGTAAGGCACGAACCCGACTCCGAGCTCCGCGAGCACGGGGAAGACCTTGGTTTCCGGCTCCCTCTCCCAGAGCGAATATTCGGTCTGCAGCGCAGTGATGGGGTGCACTGCGTGGGCGCGGCGGATGGTGTCCGCTGACGCCTCGGACAATCCGAGGTGCCGGACCTTTCCCGCCTGGACCAGCTCGGCCATGGCGCCGACCGTGTCCTCGATGGGCACCGTCTTGTCCACCCTGTGCTGGTAGTAGAGGTCGATGTGGTCCACGCCCAGCCGCTGCAGGCTGGCATCGCAGGCCGACCTGACGTACTCGGGGCGGCCGTTGATGCCCACCCAGGAACCGTCCTCGCGGCGTTCGTTGCCGAACTTGGTGGCGAGCACAACGTCAGCGCGCCGGCCGGCGATGGCGCGGCCCACTAACTTTTCGTTGGTGAAGGGCCCGTACATGTCCGCTGTGTCCAGCAGCGATCCGCCGGCGTCCAGGAACTCGTGGATAGTGGCAATCGACTCCTGCTCGTCGCCATCGCCGTAGAACTCGCTCATGCCCATGCAGCCAAGGCCCAGGGCGGAAACAGTCAGTTGTCCAATAGTGCGTGTCTTCATGCCGTTCTCCTCAACGGTAGAACTTGCCTGGGGACCGGCCCGCCTGCGTGCGCGGAAGCCGGTGGGTGCAGCGTACGCCACTATAGGCGCTTCCCCCGGGCCGTGCCTGGATAAACATCTGCCCCGATAAACATGGGGTCGCCTACCCTTGGACCGCTCCCGGGTGCCTGCCTAGACTGGGCGGACCCCCAAGCCGGGAACCTGTGCCTGATACTCATCAGGAATCGCCAGTGCAGCAGGGCGGGTCCCTCATTTCGGGGTTTTCTCAACCTACCCAGGTCACTGCCGTCCCACCGGACGGAACTGACTACAGGAGCGAAAGATGACAGGGAACAAAGCCGTTGCCTACAAGGAACCCGGCAAGGTCGAATTAATCGATATTGATTATCCAACGTTCGAGCTCAGGGACGGCCCCGGCGTCAACCCCGCGAACGTGGGGCGCGCCCGGTCCACCATGGGGTCATCCTCAAGACGGTGGCCACCAACATCTGCGGCTCGGACCAGCATATGGTCCGCGGCCGCACCACGGCGCCGCCGAACCTGGTCCTGGGCCACGAAATCACCGGTGAAGTGGTGGAGGTGGGCCGCGACGTCGAGTTCATCAAAGTGCTCGACCTCTGCTCGGTGCCGTTCAACATCGCCTGCGGCCGCTGCCGGAACTGCAAGGAGCGCAAGACCGGCATCTGCCTGAACGTCAACCCGGACCGGCCCGGCAGCGCCTACGGCTACGTGGACATGGACGGCTGGGTGGGCGGCCAGGCCAACTATGTGCTGGTGCCGTACGCGGACTGGAACCTGTTGAAGTTCCCGGACAAGGACAAGGCCATGGAGAAGATCCTGGACCTGGCCATGCTCTCGGACATCTTCCCCACGGGGTTCCATGGCGCGGTCACGGCCGGCGTGGGTGTTGGTTCCACCGTGTACGTTGCCGGGGCCGGTCCCGTAGGCCTCGCAGCGGCCACCAGCGCACACCTGCTGGGCGCCGCCGTCGTCATTGTTGGCGACATGAACGAGGGCAGGCTGTCCCAGGCGCGCAGCTTCGGCTGCGAGACGGTGGACCTGTCCAAGGGTGATCCGAAGGACCAGATCGAGCAGATCCTCGGCGTCCCGGAGGTGGACTGCGGTGTGGACGCGGTCGGCTTCGAAGCGAAGGGCCATGGCCATGACGCCAAGGAAGCGCCGGCGACGGTCCTGAACTCGCTGATGGAGCTCACGGCGGCCGGCGGAGCCGCGGGCATCCCCGGCCTGTACGTCACCGGTGACCCGGGCGGCATCGACGACGCCGCCAAGAAGGGTGCCCTGTCGCTGAGCCTGGGCACCGGCTGGGCCAAGTCGTTGAGCTTCACCACGGGCCAGTGCCCGGTCATGAAGTACAACCGGCAGCTGATGATGGCCATCCTGAGTGACCGGGTGCACATCGCCAAGAACGTCAACGCCAAAGCGATCCCGCTGGAGGACGCCCCCAAGGGCTATGCGGAGTTCGACGCCGGCGCTGCCACCAAGTACGTCCTGAATCCGAACGGCTACTTGAGCTGACCCGAGGGCGGAGGGGGATGCCACGCGGGACTCCTCGCATGCGGAAATAAGTGCTGCGCGGGCCGGGTTAGGCTTTGCACGGGCAGCACGACCGCAACGAAGGAGTTCCCCTTGAGTGACATCACCGTCCGCCACAACGCCGAGCGCGACCGCTTCGAGATCCTGGACCGCGGCAACGTGATCGGCAAAGCCGCCTACAAGGATTACGACGGCGGCGCGTCACCACAGCGGATTTTCTACCACACGGTGATCAACGAGGAATACGGCGGGCAGGGCTTGGCCGGGAAGCTCGCCGCGGTTGCCCTGGACGCGACGGTGGAGGCCGGGACCGGCATTGTCCCGGTGTGCCCGTTCATCAAGAAGTTCGTGGCCAAGCACCCGGAGTACTCGGACAGCGTGGTGGCCGTGGCCCAGGCGCACCTGGAATTCCTGGAGACGGCTCTCTCGGCCCGGGCCCGCGCCTAGCCAGGGTTCCCGGACGGGCCGTATTCCCGACGCGCACATCCATCTCCGACGCGCAACGGGTTCTTCGACGCGCACATCCATCTCCGACGCGCAACCGGATTAGCGCGGGCCACATCCGGTCCGCGCCAGGTAATGTGCGCGTCGGCATCGATTTTGCGCCGCGTGGGCGGTCCCGCGGAACACACCGTAAGTCTTCAGGAAGCTCCCAAATTCCGGTGATTTAATCGCAGTGTCAGCGCGGCTCGAGGCCGCGCTGACGTTGTTTGTGATTGCCGAGGCGGGACAGGAGCCCTTGTATGTCCGAGCACCCCCAGGTGCCCACACCAGGCCGCGTGGCTCCGCCAAAGCCCGGCAGGCCGGTCCCGGGCAGGAGCCGCGGCCTCCGGAGGCTCGTCATCCTGGCCCTCGCCGTGGTGCTGGTTATCGCCGGGACGGTTGCCTTGGCCGTAACCCGGTCCGAGCCCCCGACCGGTTCGGTGGCCCCCACCCAGCCCGTTGCGCCAGCGGCACCCGTGGCGGCAGCCCCGGAGTCACTGCAGGACAGCGTGGACAACATCCTCAGCGAAGCGGATCAGTACCGGATCGGGCTGGCGCTCGCGGATGTGTCCGGCGGCGCTGAACGCACATTCGGCGACGCTGACGCCTTCACGGCAGCCAGCACGGCGAAGATCCTGACGGCCGCTGCCTACTATCACCTGGTGGAAAAAGGCGAGGCCACCCTCGACGAGCCCATGGGCGACTATGACGCCGCTTTCCAGCTCAAAGCCATGGTCAACGACAGCAACAACGACTCCTGGCAGCTGCTGATGGACGCCGTCGGCTACCCCCAGCTGATTGCCTACGCGGACTCCATCGGTGTTACCTACGACCCCGAGAAGAACCTGCTGACCGCTGCGGATATGGCCCTGATCCTGAAGAAGCTGTACGCGGGGGAGCTGCTCAACGCTGGCAACACCGCCCAGCTGCTCAGCTACATGCAGGACACCAACAACGAAGACCTCATTCCTGCCGGCTCGAGGGCGGGAATCGACGTCCACCACAAATACGGCGAGCTCTCGGGCGAACTGCATGACGCCGCGCTCCTGAGCTACGGCGGTTCGACGTTCGCGCTGGTGATCTACACCGAAAACCCGGAAGGCGTTGCGGATGACGCCCAGGTCGAGGTGATCAGGGACCTGACCCGGGCCGTTGAGGACGCACTGTTCCCGGTTGGGGTGGCGGGCAGGTAGCCAACGCCACACCCGCGCAGCGGTCCGCCGACTCGCCCTCCGTGAGCGCTTTGGGCCAGACTGTTACCGTGAGCAACAATCCCCGGACTGCCTTGGCCGTCGCAGGCCTTAGCCTGGGCACGGCACTGAACCCGCTGAACTCCTCCATGATCGCCGTGGCCCTGGTGGTGCTGCGTGCCGATTTCGGGCTCGACGTCGCCGCCGTCACCTGGGTGGTCACGTCCTTCTACCTCGCCTCTGCGGCCGGCCAGCCGGTAATGGGCAGGCTGGCGGACCGATTTGGACCGCGACGGATGTTCATGCTGGGCATGGGGCTGGTCGCCATTACCTGCGCCCTGGCGCCGCTGGCCCCGAACTTTGCCCTGCTCTGCGTGGCCCGGGCGGTCATGGCATTGGGTACAGCTACCGCGTATCCCAGCGCCGTGGTGATGGTGGGGGCGATTGCACACCGGGCCAAGGTCGATCCCGCCCGGCCGCTTGGCCGGCTCCAGATGGCGAACACATCGGCTGCTGCCGTGGGTCCCGTCGTCGGAGGTTTGCTGGTGGGCTTCGTGGGCTGGCAGTCGCTGTTCCTGATCAACGTTCCGCTGGCGGTGGCGGCGCTGTTGATCGTGCGGCAGGCCGCGCCGGCGGACCAGGTCCGGGAGCGCGGCAGCGTGGCGCAGCTGGTGCGGGACTCGGATGTTCCAGGCATTGCCGGGTTTATCGGTGCCCTGTTGTTGGTCATGATGGCCGCGCTGAACGTGACGCCGGACTACCGCTGGTGGATGCTGGCCGCCGGAACCGTCGTGGCAGCGCTGTTCGCCTGGCGGGAGCTGCGGTTCGCGAAGCCATTCCTGGACCTGCGGCTGCTGGGCCGCAACAGGCCCCTCATGCTCGTGTACCTGGCGTTCGCGGTGTTCAGCAGCGTCTACTACTTCGTCTTTTTCGGCCTTCCGCAGCTGCTGCAGGAAGTCGGCGGTTACGGTCCCGGTGTGGTCGGCCTGCTGATGCTGCCCCTGGCGGGCATGTCCGTGGTGGCGACCCCGTGGGCAGTCTCCGCGATGGGACGGTTCGGTGTGCGCCGGGTGCTGCTCGCCGGCGTCGTCCTCCTGACAGTCGTGGCGGCGCTGATGTGGCTGCTGACGGGAACGCTGGCCATCCCGTTCGTGGTGGTGCTGACCGCGCTGATGGGGATTCCCTACGGAACCGTCAGCATCGCCTCCAACCAGGGAATGTTCGTCTCCACCCGGCCGCAGGACCGCGGCGTTGCTGCAGGGATCTACCAGACGTGCCGCTACGTGGGCGCGATCACGGCCACGGTGATGATCGGAGTGTTCGCGTCCGGCGGCGTGCACCAGGACAGCTGGATGCGGATGGTGATTGCCATGCTGGTGCTCTGCGTCGTGACGTTTGGGATCTCCGTGCTGTGGCGGCAGCAGAAGGCGTAGCTCCTCCCTTACCCGGAGGTACTCGCAGGAGGCGCTGCCGGGGTGACCCGGACCCGTGCAATCCGCAGCTTGTCCATGCTGAGGACCGTGAGCATGTACCCCGGGATCTGTACTCGGTCGCCCGCCTGCGCCAGGCGGCCCAGGCGGGACATCACAAAGCCTGCCACCGTTTCGTAGCGGCCCTCGGGCAGCACGATTCCGGAGGCTGAGGTGAACTCCTGCAGGATCAGGCCGCCGTCGACCTCGACGGAGCCATTGGTGACGGTGACGCGGTCTTCGTGCTCGGCGCCGGTGTCGTACTCGTCGTAGATCTCGCCTACGAGTTCTTCCACGAGGTCTTCGAGTGTGACCACGCCGTCCGTGCCGCCGTATTCGTCCACCACCAGGACAATATGCTGGTTGGTCTTGCGCATCCGGGACAGTGCCGGCAGGACCCTGTTGGTGCCGGGCATGGCCAGGATCGTCCGGGCAATGTCCTTCACAGGCGTTTGGTCCGGCACGTCGTCCCTTGGCATCAGGTCGCGGATATGGACGAAGCCCAGGACATCGTCCGGGGTCCTGCCAATGACCGGAAACCGCGAGTAGGGGCCGTCCCTGACCATCTCTCGGGCTGCAGCGATGGTTGTGGTCCCGTCGATGAAGGTCACTTCCGTGCGGGGCCGCATGATCTCCTGCAGTGTTCGGTCCCCGGCGCCGAATACATCGGCCAGGATGTGCCGGTTGCTTTCTTCAAGGGCCTCGCTCGCCGCCACCATGTCCCACAGCTCCTCGGAACTGATGCCGGCACGCTTGGCATGCGGGTCGCCGCCGAAGAGCCGGACCACCGCGTCGGTGGACACGGAGAGGAGCCAGATAACCGGCCGCATGACCCTGGAAAGGGTGATCAGCGGCGGAGCCAGGCGCCTGGTGATGGCGACGGGGTTTTGCAGGGCCAGCCTTTTGGGTGCCAGTTCGCCCAGGACCAGGGAAAGGTAGGCCACCAGCAGTGTCATGCCGATGAAGGACACGGGCCCGGCGGCGGCCCCGAGCCCCAGGGCCTGCAGGAGGGGAACGACGACGGGTGCGATCGCCGAGGCGCCGTACGCCGCCGAGAAGAACCCGGCCAGGGTGACGCCAATTTGGACCGTGGAGAGGAACCGGTTGGGGTTCCGCGCCAGGTCTGCGGTCCGGGCCCCGGAGTCACCGGACTTTTCGATGCGGCGGATCTGGCCTTCGTGCAGGGACACCAAGGCCATTTCCGCCGCGGCGAAGACTCCGCCCAGCAGAACGAAACAGAGAACCAGAGCGATGTTGACCAGGATGCCGCTGTCCATGAGATGACCTTAGACCCGCCGGTGGCCTCCATGTGGCCCCCGAGGTGCTGCAGTTCGGAGCTGCCGGCGGCCGCCGTCGCGCCTTATGTATACATGATGGATCCGGGGGTGGTGAGCTTTTCGCCGGTCTCCAGCCAGGTCTTCAGGCCGGAGAGGATCATGGGCCAGCCGCCGTAAAGCTGTTCGTTGGCGCCCTCGCGCAGGTCGCTGTGGGTGACGGTCAGGTGGCAGGAATCGCCCACCGGCTCGATCTCCCAGGTGACCTTGGACGTGCCCTCGGCCTTGACGTCCTCGCCCCAGAGGGCGCGCATGGTCTGGACCAGGCGGCGCGGCGGATCCACCTCCAGGTTCTCGCCTTCGCCCAGCGCTTCCCCGGCCTTGGGGTTGCCCATCACGAACTTGCCGCCGGGTGTCCAGTCGGACTCCAGGGTATTTCCGAACTGGTACTTGCTGCGGATCTCGCTGTCGGTAATGGCTGCCCAAAGCCGTTCCGGCGTGGTCTTGATGTAAATCTCGAAGATCTTTTCCATGGGACTTTCCAATCTGGATTTGAGGTCGCTGAGGGCAGCGGCCCATGGTTCTGCGTATTTGCTGACCCAGCGGTCGTGGACCAGGCGGATGGGCACCGGGTTGAGGAAGTGCAGCTTTTCCCGGCCCCGACGGCGGGTGGCCACCAGGCCTGCGTCCTCCAGGATGCGCAGGTGCTTGGCGATGCCGAAGCGGGTCATGCTGAACCGCGCCTCGAGCGCACTCAGGGACTGGCCGTCCTCGCGGAACAGCTCGTCGAGCAGGTCCCGGCGGGTGGGGTCGGAGAGTGCTTTGAACACGTCGTCCATACCGCCAATGATAGGTGACTAAATGGTCACCTATCAAGGGGTTTGCCGCGATGAATCAGTTGCGGGAGGCAAGGTTCCTGTCGCGCTCCTCGAAGACTTCCTCGCCGGGCCCCGTGAAGGCCCGCGAGCGCTCCACCGCCTCGATGGAGCCGGTGAACAGCTGTGATTCATGGGGATCAGCCGGGGGACGGGCGCCCCCGGAGCCGGGCGAACCCAGCCCCCGCAGTGGTGCCCCGCGACGGGAGGCCGTGCCGCCGTCGTACGCTGCCTGCTCCCAGCGCTGGTGTGGCAGCGCTGCCGGGTGGTTCTGCTGCAGGAACGTCACCATGGTTTCGCGGACCAGGCAGCGCAGGTCGAAGAGCGCGGCGCTGTCCGCAGCGCTGACCAGGATCCGGACCCGGACAAAGCCACCGGTGGCGTCGGTAATTTGCAGGACGCCGACGCGCTCGTCCCACAGTTCGCTTCCGGCCAGGACCCGCCGCAACTCCGTCCGCATATCCTCAACGGGGGCGCGCCAGTCAAGGTCGAACTCCACGGTGCCCATCACCTCGGACTGGCGCCGGGTCCAGTTCTCGAAAGGCGTGGTGGTGAAGTAGGTGGACGGCAGGATCAGCCGGCGGTCGTCCCAGAGATGCACCACGACGTAGGTGAGCGTGATTTCCTCGATCCGGCCCCATTCCTTCTGGACCACTACAACGTCATCCACGCGGATGGCGTCGGTGAAGGCCAGCTGCATCCCTGCGAAGACGTTGACCAGCGATGTCTGCGCCGCCAGGCCGGCCACGATCGAAATCACGCCGGCGGAGGCAAGCAGCCCCGCCCCCAGAGCCTGGATGGCGGGGAACGTCAGCATGGCGGTGCCGACGGCGAGCACCGCCACCAGCGCAACGGCGATCCGCCGGGCGAGGATCATCTGCGTCCGCAGCCGCCGGACGCGCCGGTTGTCTGCCACGTCCACGCTGTGCCGGGTCAGCACCACGGCTTCGACGATGAGCAGCACCGCAATGGCGAGCCACGCCAGCGCGCCGATGAGGGCAATGAGGAGGAGATGGTCGACGCCGGCATGCCAGTTTTCGTTTCCGGCGGTGAGGCCCAGCGCGGCGCGGACGCCCATCAGGCACAGTGCCAGCCGCAGCGGCTGCCGGGCCACCCGGGACGTGGCCTGCAGCTCCGGGCGTTTCCTGTTCAGCTTCAGGACGATCTTGCGGAGCAGCCAGGACAAGGCCAGTCCGGCCACCACCGCCAGCGCTGTGGCAATGAAGGGCAGTGCGGGATTCAGGACGTCTAGCATCGTTTAACCTCTATCAAGCCTTCGGCCGCCTCTGAAATCGGGGCGGCCCGTGGCGTGTCTGCCGGTCCTTTCCATTCCCCCGTGTCGCCAGGCTCACCCCCAGTGGGTAGCGTTGGGCGCATGCAGAAGATATCGGTCGACGCCCTGGCCCGCCAGCAGCTCGAAGCAGCGCTCGCATCTCCCAACGGCCGTGCCGCCGACACCGTTTACGGTGGCCACGAAAAAGTCCTCCGGCAGTCCGTGATGGCCATGGCGGCCGGAACGCAGCTGAGCGAACACAAGAACCCCGGCGATGCCACGGTCTTCGTGATCCAGGGCTGTGTCAGGCTGACCGCCGGCGCGGACTCCTGGCAGGGCAAGGTGGGGGATTTGCTGATCGTCCCGCCCGGCCTGCACAGCCTGACAGCCGAGGAGGACTCCACCTTCCTGTTCACGGTGGCCAAGCACCGCGCATGACCCATCGACTGCTCCGTAGTTGTCGTTTTGGGTGCTCAAAACGACCAGTACGGAGCACTCGATGCAGGTTGTTAGGCCCGGTCCTTGACGCTCTCCTTCACCGGCCGGGGCTCCAACCAGATCCGCTCCCGCGGGCCCGGCGGGTAGGCGTACCTCTTCCCGGCGATGGTGATCACCAGTGCGGCAACCACCGGGATGGCCGCCGCAACCGGAACCAGCAACGGACCGCCCACCACCAGGGCCCCTGAACCGTACAGCGCGCCGATGGTGATGCCCAGCTGGATGGTCAGGACGGTCAGTCCATTGGCGGCCTCGCTGTATTCACCACCGGCCCGGAGGATCGCGGACTGGTTGTAGATGCCGATCGCGCCCAGTCCTGCGCCCCAAACGGTCATCAGCACCAAGGCGACGGGGAGGTTCCCCACCGCCAGGGGGAGGAAAAACATCGATGCGGCGATGGCCGCCGTTGTCATGATCAGGGAACGGCGCGGCCGCGAATCCACGGTGAGTCCGGCAACCCAGATGCCCAGCAGGCCCGACCCGCCCAGCACCGTGAGGGAGAGGCTGGTGGCGTAGTCCGGCAGGTGCGCCTCGCGGATGAAGGGTGCGATGTACGTGAACAGCGCAAAGTGGGCCAGGACCAGCAGCGGCCAGGCGATGGCCACGGACTTCACACCGGGCTGGCCAATGGCCTTGCGGAGCGACGGCCGGGCGGCGTCGGTGATGCGCCGGACGCGGGGGAGCAGCCAGAACGCGAGGACGGTGAGGACCAAGCCAAAAGCCGCAAGTACCAGGAACGCGGCCCGCCACCCCAGGAATCCACCCAGGGCGGTGCCTACCGGCGCCCCGATGGCCAGGCCCAGGCTGTTGCCGCTGAACACGATGGCCAGGGCCTTGCCCACCTTGTCCGCCGGGACCACCCGGGACACGAACGGCGCCATGGTGGTCCAGAGCAACCCGTGCGCCAGTCCGCCCACCAACCTGGCGATCATCGCCGAGGTGAAGTCCGGCGCCAGCCCCACCATGGCGTTGCTGAGCGCAAACGTCAGGACCAGCGCCACGAGGAGGGCGTGCCGCGGAATCTTCCCCAGGAGCCGCGCCGCCGGAACCACGGTGACAACTATGACGGCGGCATACGCGGCAGCAAGGTATCCGGCCACGGGTTCGGACACGCCAAGGCCGGAGCTGATCTGCGGCAGTAGCCCGGACGGAAGCAGCTCCGTAGTGATGGCGGTAAAGGCTATGGTGGCCAGGACCGCCATGGCGGCATACGGAAAACGGGCAGGGGACGGCGCGGAAATCGCGGAAGGCATGGGGGTGCGTCCATTCAAAGGGGTGGGGTTGGAAAGCGGCTCGCTGGCCGGACAATTCCTCCCTTAAATTTACAGGATCGAACCCCCTGCTCCGTGCCGGTTACGGCGTGTTCAGGCGCGCGTCCAGCAAGCCGGCCGCGACCGCGGGAGCCAGCCCGGGCGCCAGCGGAAGACGCGGGACCACCAGGCAGTGCCACAGGTGGTAGATGTCCGCCTTGCCGGACCATACGGTCGACGTGACATTGCCGTTCTCGTCGAGTTCCTGCTTCCAGGATCCGTGCTCGTAGTCGATGAACCAGTCGCGGGCGTGGTCCCAGATCCGCTCATACCAGTCCGCGTACTTCTTGTCTCCGGTGGCGATATAGAGGGCGGCGGCACCCCCGATTGCCTCTGCGGGGACCCAGCGGATGCGGGTGGTGACAACGGGCTTGCCTTCCCAGTCCACCGTGTACACAAAACCGGGATGGCCGTCCGGTTCCCAGGCGTCCCTGATGGCGGCTTCGAACAGGCCGCGTGCGTCCTCGAGGAGCCAGTCCGGGACGTCCAGGCCACGGGCCTCAAGCCCGGCCCGGAGGTGCAGGAGCAGGCGCGCCCACTCCACCCAGTGGCCCGGGGTCCCGCCGTACGCCCGGAACTGGCTGGCCCGGTCATCGGTGTTGTACTCGGGCATAGGGTTCCACTCCGGGTCAAAGTGCTCGAACACCCGGTAATTGTTGTTGCGCGCGAATTTGTGGATGAGCACCTCGGCGATGTGCAGGGCCCGCTCGAGCCACCGGTTCTCCCCGGTCACGTCGGCCACGATGAGGTAGGCCTCCACCGAGTGCATGCTGGCGTTGCCGCCACGGTATGCCTCGGTTTCCGTGAAGTCCCGGTTCCATGAGTCAAAGCACATGTTGGCCTCATGGTCCCAGAACTTCGTGTCGGCTACCCGCAGCGCCTCATCGAGCAACTCCCGCGCTCCGGGCCGACCGGCCGCAACAGCGCTGGCGGCAGCCAGGAGCACGAAGGAGTGCTGGTAGCCGGACTTGGTGTCGTTCACGGGGCCGTTCCCGTCCACCTCGGCGTACCAGCCGCCGAACTCGTCATCGTGGAGGACTCCGTTGAGGGCTGCGATGCCGTGGTCCACCAGGGTGGCGGCGCCGGGGCGTCCCATCAGGGCTGCGACAGCGAAACTGTGGGTCATCCGCGCGGTGATCCACAGATGGGTCGGCTTGTCGGCGAAAACCTTGCCGTAGTTGTCCAGCCAGCCGAATCCGGTGGAGACCTTGGAAGCCTCGGCGAAATGGATAAGCCGGTCCGTCTCCGCCTCAAGCCATCGTGCGTGGGCGGCACTATCGAGCCACGTCATGTTAGTTCCTCTCTCTGGTGCAGGTGAAAATGTCGGGTCAGGCGACGGCATCGGATATGCCGCGGATGATGGTGGCGGCCGCCCCCAGGTAGGCCAGGACGATCAGGAGAAGCTGCGCGGCCCGGGCGGGGACGTGCTTGGAGGCGACGTCGCCGAGCACCAGGCCGGCCAGGCAGGCGACGGCGACGGCAACCCACATGCCTACGGGCAGTACGGGGAAGGTCGCCGGTGCCGTGATGGCCTTCGAGACCAGCGAGAACGTGCCGATGGTGAAGAAGTAGGGCTGCATGGTGGCCGCGAAGGACTTGTGCTGCCACCTTGTGGCGATGGAGTACATGCTGACTGCCGGTCCGCCCACGCCGGCGGCCGTGTTCATGAACCCGCTGAGGCCGCCGGCGGTCAACAGGTAGCGGCGCCGCTGCGGCAGGGTGGCGGACTTCAAGACCAGGAGGACGGTCAGCCCGATGGCCAGGATCACCCCGATAGAGATCTCCAGGACAGGTGCCGGAATGAGCCGGATCAGGATGGCTGCCGGAATGATGCCCAGCAGCGCCGAGGCCGCCAGGGCTGCGTAGCGCTTCCAATCGATGTCCTTCAGTACCCGGAAGATGATAGCCCCCGCCGTCACGGCCCCGCACACGTTCACCAGCACTACTCCTTCCACCGGGCCCAGGAGCAGGACCAGGAAGGGTGCGGCCACCAGGGCGAAGCCCATCCCGGTGATCCGCTGCATCCCGGCGCCCATGACGACGGCTCCCAGTACCAGCCCGGTGGTCAGCATTTACGGCCTCCAGGCCACGTACTGGACCTCCTCGAATTCCTCGAGGCCCAAGCTTGATCCTTCCCGGCCCAAGCCTGACTGCTTGGCGCCGCCCATGGGGGCGAAGGCAACGGAAGGAAGGGGGTCGTTCACGCCCACGATGCCGGCCTCAAGCTGCTCCGGGATCTCCCAGCCGCGCTTCGGGCTGCTGCTCCACACGTAGGCGGCCAGGCCCATCTCCGTGGCGTTGGCCTTTCGGATCGCCTCTTCCTCCGAGGAGAAGGTGACGACGCCGGCCGCCGGGCCGAACACCTCCTCGGTCACCAGCAGTGCGTCGTCCGGGACGTCCGCGAGCAGCGTGGGTGCCAGAAAGGCACCGTGGTCCGGTACGGAAGTCCGTTGGGTGACACGGCGGGCGCCGCGCTCCAGGGCGTCGTCCACCAGCGCCTGCACCGCGGACACCCTGTCGGTGTCGATGACAGGACCGAGGTCAGGGACCTGTGCGCCGCCGTCGGGAACGCCGTGGCCGATGGTCATCGCGTCAAAGCGGGCGCCCAGCTTCTGCGCGAACTCCTCGGCGACGCTGTCCTGGACCAGGAACCGGTTGGCGGCCACGCAGGACTGGCCGGTGTTCCGGAGCCGGCCCAGGATGGCACCTTCGACGGCGGCGTCAAGGTCCGCGTCCTCGAAGACGATGAAGGGTGCGTTGCCGCCCAGTTCCAGCAGGGGCCGGACCACCCGTTCCGATGCCGAGGCCATGATTTGGCGGCCCACGCCCGTGGAGCCGGTGAAGCTGACAGCCCTGACCGCCCGGTGGGACATCAAGGCCGTGGTGATTTCGCGGGAGGGGCCGTGGACCAGGTTCACCACACCGGCGGGAAAACCGGCGTCATGCAGGACCTCAAACAGTCCGGTGGCAGCCAGCGGGGCCTTCTCGGACACCCTGCCCACCACCGTGCAGCCAGCGGCCAGCATCGCCGCGAGCTTCCGGGCCTGGATGGAGACCGGGAAGTTCCACGGCGTCAGGCTGAGGGCCACGCCGATGGGTTTGCGCAGGCTCAAGTGGCGGCGGCCCTGCAGCTCAGGCGGGCTGACGGTGCCGGTGGAGCGGCGCACTTCCTCGGCAAACCAACGGAAGTATTCCACCGAGAAGTCCACCTCGCCCTGCGCTTCGGGAAGCCGTTTGCCGGCTTCGAGCGCCAGGGTGTGCGCGAGTTCGTCGCGTCGTTCTGCCAGGAGTTCGGCCGCGTTGCGGAGCAGGTCTGCGCGGTGGCGGGCGGTGGTGCGGGACCAGCCGTCGAAGGCTTCGGCGGCGGCGTCCGCGGCCTTGGTGGCGTCCCCGGCGGATCCCCAGGCCACCTCGCCCACGGTGCTGCCGTTGCCCGGATCAGTCACGTCCCTGGCGGTTCCGGCGGTGTGCCAGGAGCCGTTGACAAGGTGCCTGGCTGATTTGAGGTTCATGGATATTGCCTTTCGTTGGGCTGGGATGGCACCGCCGGTGCCGCCCGTCGTCGTCGTACTCATCCCTTGCTTGCGCCTGCCGTGATGCCGGCCACGAAGTAGCGCTGCAGGAAGACGTAGGCCACCACCACGGGCAGGGACGCCAGGATGACGCCGGCGAACAAGAGCGGGTAGTTGGTCTGGAATTCGCCCTGGAAGCTCAGCAGTGCCAGCGGCAGGGTGCGGTTTCCGGGGGTCTGGATGAACAGCAGCGGGTAGAGGAGTTCGTTCCAGTGGATGACGAACAGGAAGATGGCTGCCGCCGCGATGGAGGGTGCTGACAGCGGCAGGGCAATGGACGAATAGGTCTTCCAGGGGCCGCTGCCGTCGATGGAGCTGGCTTCGTAGAGTTCCTTGGGCAGGGTCCGCATGAACCCGCCCAGGATGAACACCGCGATGGGCAGCGTGGAGACCACGTTGGCCACGACCAGGCCGGCCAGGCTGTCCAGGAGGCCAAGCCGGCCGAAGAGCACATAGAGCGGCACCATGTTGGCCTGCGCCGGGATGGCCATGCCCAGGACCAGGAACCCGAAGATGGCCCAGGACATAAACCCTTTCAGCCGGGATACGGCGTAGCCGGCCAGGCTGGCCAGGAACAAGGTGAGCGGCACCGAGATGCCCGTGACGATCGCGCTGTTCATGAAGGATGAGCCCAGGTTCTGGCCGCCCACCACTTCCGCGAAGTTGTCGGGGGAGAGGGAATGGGGCAGGCTGAACGGCCCGGCGAACAGTTCCTGCGTGGATTTGAAACTGCCGAACGCCACCACGGTCAGCGGAACGATGATGATGACCGCGTAGATGGCCAGGATGGCGCGGCGGCTTAGTGAGGCGAGCATGCTGCTATTCCCCCTTCGGGGTCAGCCGGAGCAGTCGGCGCTGCAGCCATGTGACCAGGGCGATCATCGCCATGAAGATGATCGACTGGGCGGCGGCGTAGCCGAACTCCGAGTTGGCAAAGGTGCTGTAGATCCGGGTGGAAAGGATGTCCAGGGCGGACTTGGGCGGGTTGCCCGCGATACCGAGGATCAGGTCGAACGCCTTGAACGATTGGACTGTGGTGTAGGCCACCACGATGGACGTTGCCGGCGCCACGAATGGCCAGGTGATGGACTTGAACCGCTGCCATTTGTTGGCGCCGTCCATTTCGGCCGCTTCGTAGAGTTCCTTGGGGATGGCTTGCAGCCCTGCGATATAGACCACCATCATCTGGCCGGAATGGAACCACACCTGGGTGACGGCCACCCAGTAGAGGGCCTGGACGTCATTGCCGAGGTAGGCGCCCCCGTCCACCCCCACGGTTTTGAGGACCGAGTTGGCCAGGCCGAAGTTGGGGTCGTAGATGAACTTCCAAATGAAGGCCACGGACACCGAGGACAGGATGGTGGGGAAGAAGAACAGTGCACGGAGCAGGATGCTGCCGCGTGAGTTCCTGGTGAGGAGCAGTGCCAGGACCAGCGAGAACGCCGTCTGGGCGACCACCACCAGCAGCACGAACTTCAGGTTGTTGGTCAGGGCGTTGGTGAACAGGGAGTCCTTGGTGAACGCGCGGATGAAGTTGTCCAGGCCCACGTAGTTGAATGCCGCCGAGAAGCCGTTCCAGTCCGTGACGGCGTACTGGAAGGCCTGCAGCGTGGGCATCACCAGGAAAAAGGCGACGACGGCGACGGCGGGCAGGGGGAAGAGGTACAGCGCCGGATTCACCCGGGTTGGGGAACGGCGGCGCACCTTTGCGGCGTCGGAGGAAGATTGGCTATCCGGCGCCTTGCGCTTGGCAGCGGTTCCCGGATGGATGCTCATAGCCGTTCATCAACAATCTTCTGGGCGGCAGCGGCTGCCTGCTCCGGGCTGGTGCCGGAGATGACGGCCGTGGCGCTGGCCTCCACCGCATTGCGGACGTCGAGGTTCTGGAACTGGAAGCGGGCTGCGAGCGCCGTCTTCTTCTGCAGCCAAGGGCTCAGCCGCTTCAGGTCCGGGTTGGTGTACTCCACCTTGTCCACTGACACGTGCTGGGCGGTCTGGTTGGCGTAGTAGCCGGCGTTCTCCGGCTCGGAAAGGAAGTCGATCCAGGCCGCCGCAGTGGCCTGGTTCTTGCTGGCCGAGTTGACGCCAAGGATGAAGGTGGCGTTGTAGGCGCCTTCATACTTGCCGTTGCCGTCGGAGGTGGTGTTGGGGAACACCAGGTCCATGGGGAACTTTGCGCCCAGCGCGCGGACGGCGGCGATGTGGTAGGAACCTGTGGCCAGCATGGCAGCCTTGCCCTG
Organism: Arthrobacter sp. SLBN-112; assembly: GCF_030944625.1. Lineage (NCBI taxonomy): Bacteria > Bacillati > Actinomycetota > Actinomycetes > Micrococcales > Micrococcaceae > Arthrobacter > Arthrobacter sp. SLBN-112. Next base: position 4,194,184 of record NZ_JAUSXY010000001.1, on the reverse strand, counting down.
GGAGAACAGGTTCTGTGCCGGTTCCACCGCGGTGCCGGTGGCGTTGGGCTGAACGTACGGCTTCAGGTCCTTGTACTGGTTGAGCATCTTGATGAACCAGTCGTCGGTGCACTTGAGCTTGCCTTGTTCGATCTGGGCACACATGTCGTCCACAGGGGCGTTGTTGGCAATCATGCAGTTGAACAGCTGGCCGCCGTTTCCGACATCGCCGCCCGGCCAGGAGATGGGGATGACACCGGCAGATGCCAGCTTCTCGCACATGCCCAGGAACGCATCCCAGTTCTTGGGGGCGATCTCCGCCCCGGCCTTGTCAAAGACGTCAACGTTGGCCATGGGCATGGGGAACACCACCTGATAGGGAAGTCCCAGTTGGTTGTTTCCATTTTGGCCGGCGGTCAGCAGTCCCTTCTGGTAATTGCCAACGGCCTTGCTGTCCTTGAGGTCGGTGTAGATTCCGGCTTCGGTGAAGTTCTTGAACTGCGCGCCGCGGAAGGTGGCAAATGCATCCCCGATGGCGGCGCCGCGGACCTTCTGAAGGCCCTGGGCGTTGTAGTCGTTGGAGGTGGAAATGTCCTGGGCAACCTCAACGCCGCCATGCTGTGCGGCGAAGCGCTTGATGAGTTCGTCGAACACGGCCTTGTCCTCGCCGCGCCAGTGGGCGAAAGATATCCTGCCGGTAACGGCGCCGGTGGAGGGCGCCGCCGGTCCGGAAGCACCGCCAGGCTTGGTGGAACCGCCTGGTCCGGCGCACGCTGCCGCAGCGGCGCCGAAGCCCAGGGCTCCCAGAATGGCGACTGCCTGCCTGCGTGAAATCTGACTCACAATAATCTCCTCGTTGAGTGTTTGGTGTGCCTTGTTTGCTTACTGCCGATGGGGTGCCACGGTCAGGACGTTTGTGTGCGCCACGAGTGGCTATGCGTGGGCCCTCTGCGCGGAGACGACGTCGTCAACTACGGCGCAGAGGCGCTGCAGCCGGCGGACGGCATCGGTGGACAGGGATTCGACGACGTCGGGGGCGCCGATGCAGGATGCCCAGACGGCCCGTCCGGAGAGGAAGCCGCTGGCGCCTTCCAGGCAGGCCCAGCGGACCGCATCGGGAAAGACATCCTCGGGAACACCCGAGGAGAGGACCACCCAGGGACCGTCAATGACCTTGGTCAGCTCGGCGCAGGCTGCCCGGACATCTTCCTCGGAGGCTTGGCCCTTGAAGGGGACCTCAGCCTTGTACAGGTCAGCGCCCAGGCTTCCGAGTTCCTTGGCTGCGGCCAGGATGCCGGCATTCCAGTCAAAGTCGCCGCCGGCAAGGGGTTTGCGGGAGACAGGCTCGATGATGCTGATCAGTCCGGCGGACCGGCAGCTTTCCACGAACTCACGGACCATGGCCACGCGGCCCTCGGCGGGCTCGTCCGGGCGGTAGAGGACCAGCAGCTTGAGGGCCTTCACGCCCAGGGCCGCGTACTTCTTTGGATCCACCAGGCGGTCGATGGTTACCTCGCCCACCAGTTCGCCGTGGGCCGACTCGAAATGGTCGGCGGAGGCGATGAGCCCGCAGGTGGGGTCCACGACGCCGGCCTCGATGGCCTGGTCCAGCGCGAACTGCCGGTCGATCAGGATGCCGGACGCGTTAGGGGTCAGGATCCGGGCGGCTGCGAGCTTGAAGTCGCGGAGATCCTGGTCCGTGACGGGCTTGTCGGTGTGCTCGGCGAACATGTTGCGCATGGCTTCACGCTGGTCAACGGCAAGCATGGCGAAGGCTCCCGACGGGCGTTGAAGCGGGGAAAGGTCGGTACGGCTCATGGGGTGGCTTCTTTCGGTTGGTCAGTTGGGGGCTGGGACGGGGTTGACGGTTTGGTGCGGGATTGCGGAGCGGCCGTCCAGCCCGGCGCAGGACGCGGTGGCGGTGCGGCCGGCGAATGCGGCGGCTTCCACCAGCGGCAGGCCGGCGGCGACGGCGGCGAGGAGCGCGCCGTGGTAGACGTCGCCCGCGCCGAGGGTGGAAACGATGTCTGCCGGCGTGGCCGGCACGTGGACGGGGTCCCCGCCGCGTTCCAGGACCCAGGCGCCGTCTGAGCCGGCGGTGGCGACGACGGCGGAGGCGCCGTCGTCGAGCGCTTTGCCCAGGAGGGCCTCGGGGGAGTGGCCGGCGCCGTACTCTGCCTGGAGCCTTTCTATGGTGGGCACGTAGAGTGCGACGGCGGCCGGGCTGAAGGACGGGATGGGATTGCCGGCGTCCACGCTGATGTTCCGCGGTGCGGAGCGGGCACCAGAGACTGCATTCCACCCCAGGTGGTCCGCATGGACCCATGCGGCGGATGCCAGCAGGTCAAAGAAACGGCTGCCCGCAGGGAAGTTGATCGGCGGCACAGGCCGGGTGACGATCGCCCGGCCTTCGGTGGCCTTGCTGACGATGATCACGCTGGCACCGGTCTTCACTCCGGGATCGCGGATCACAGCGGAGGTGTCCACGCCTTCGGCTTCAAGCCCGGCAATGATGCGGTCGCCTTCTTCGTCGGTGCCCAGGACGCCGGCGAAAGCGGTGTCCGCACCTGCCCGTGCCGCTGCGACGGCCGCTGTGGCCGCGGGGCCGCCGCCCGCCGTCGCAAAATCCGTGGCGACGGTCCGGCTGTCCGCGGCGGGGTAGTCCTGCACCAGGGCAATGGAGTCAAGAGTGGCACAGCCTACGAAGAGCAGGGTTCCAGTTGACGGTTGGGGCACGTTCCACCTCGTTGTAGTTCCGGCTGGTATTGAAGAAATATACACACGCTATGTTGGAAAAACAACACTTTCTGTATAGTTGTGTTTGGGATACAACGCCGCGATCCCCCCACTCAACGTAGAGAAACGGAGCAGCTCATGTCATTGCCTACTGCGGAATCGGTCCGGACCATCCGGTACGGACTCATCGGTGCAGGCCACATGGCCCGCGAACATGTCAGGAACCTTGCACTGATCCCCGGGAGCCGGATCACCGCAGTGTCCGATCCCACGCCGTCATCCCTCGAGGAGACTGCCAGTGAGATCGGCTATGACGTGCAGCTCTTCGCGTCCCACCAGGAACTGCTGGCCTCGGGGCTGGTGGACGCGCTGGTGATCGCCAGCCCCAACGACACCCACCTGGGCATCCTGAAGGACATCTTCGCCAGCGGTACCAACCTTCCCGTCCTGGTGGAAAAGCCGGTGTGCACCAGCGCTGAGCAGGCGGACGAACTCGAAGTGCTCGCCGCGGGCTACCCGGCACCGGTGTGGGTTGCCATGGAGTACCGGTACATGCCGCCGGTCCAGGAGGTCATCCAGGCGGCGCACAGCGGAAAGCTCGGCAACATCTATATGCTCTCCATCGTGGAGCACCGCTTCCCGTTCCTGCACAAGGTGGACGCCTGGAACCGTTTCGCCGAGCGCACCGGCGGCACCCTGGTGGAGAAGTGCTGCCACTTCTTCGACCTGATGCGCCTGATCCTGCAGGACGAGCCCGTCCGGGTCTACGCCAGCGGCGGCCACGACGTAAACCACATGGACGAGGTATACGACGGCCGGGTTTCGGACATGGTGGACAACGCCTACGTGATTGTCGACTTCAAGGGCGGACGCCGGGCCATGCTGGAGCTGTCCATGTTCGCGGAAGGGTCCAAGTTCCAGGAACGGATCTCCATAGTGGGCGACGCCGCCAAGATCGAAACCCTGATCCCGGTGGCCGCCAACCACTGGATCCCCGGCGACGAGGCCGAAGCGACGGTGGAATTCAGTCCGCGGTCCCCGCTCGGGCCGGAAAAGCATGAAGTGCCCGTGGATGAGGCCGTCCTCGCGGCCGGCGCCCATCACGGTTCCACCTACTACGAGCACCTTGGATACCGGAAGGCCATCCTGGGCGAAGGCCCCGTGGAGGTCACTGTTGCTGACGGCCTGCAGTCCGTGCGGATGGGCCTGGCGGCGGAACGCTCTATTACGGAAGGACGCCCCGTGGAGCTTGCGAATACTGTTTCCGGGGTACGTTCGTAAGAAGATTGGTGTTGGAAGTCCAACACGCCGCCAGGCTCTGCCCGGCGCATTGGGGAGGGAAGAGCAGCTTATGAGCACCGCACATGAAGAGGCGCCGCTGACGCCCCGACAGCTCACCATCCTTGATGAGCTGGGCCGGAAGGGCTTCATTTCCACCAACGACCTCGCGGGGACGTTTGCGGTCTCCGACATGACCGTGCGGCGGGACACCCGGGTGCTGGCCAAGCGCGGCCTGGTACGGGTGGTCCATGGCGGGGTCAGTGCCGTGGACGGGCACGGCCAGAACGCGAATTTCGCCGCCCGGGTCCGGGAGGACGCCGACGCCAAGCTGCGGGTGGCGCGTGCCTGCGTAGCGCTGATCGGCGAGCGGGACGCCATCATCCTGGATGCCGGCACCACCACCTACCAGATCGCCCAGGAGCTGCCCACGTCCTTCACGGGCACCATCATCACGCACTCCGCACCCGCCATCCAGCGCTGCCTGCAGCTCACGGCGGCGCGCACCATCTGCCTTGGCGGGGAGCTGTTGCTGGACAGCCAGGCGTTCAACGGTCCCATGACGGTCAGTGCGGCGGCCGGCCTGCGTGCCAAGACGGCGTTCATCGGGGTGAGCGGTATCCACGACGAGGCCTTCTACATCGAGCGGGACGTGGAGCGCGCTACTAAGATCGCCCTTATGAATTCGGCGGAACAGGTGGTGGTGGTGGCAACGCACCAGAAGATGCTCAGGTATGCGCTGGCGCGGCTGGCAGCATTTGATGCGGTGGACATCCTGGTGACGGATGCCCCGCCGCCGCAGGAAATCGAGGATGCCTTGGGCGCCGCCAACGTCAAGCTGATGGTCGCCGCATGAGTGCCCGCCTGCGCGTATGCCTGCCCGCCGAAAACCTGCTGGACGCACTCGCGCCCGTTGAAGGCGTCGACTTTGTGCTCTGGGACCTGACCGGCCCTGCCCCGGAGGGCCGGCTGGATCTCCTGGTGCCGCCCTACATGGGCAAACCGTCCGCGCTCGCCGCGCTGGAGGGCGTGGACGTTGGCCTGGTGCAGAGCCAGTCCATCGGGTACGACGGCGTGGCCGCGGTTTTGCCTGAAGGTGTCCCCTTCGCCAACGCGGCCGGAGTCCATGAGACGTCGACGGCGGAGCTTGCCGTGGGCATGATGGTCGCCTCCCAGCGCGGCATCCCGGACTTCGCCCGGAACCAGGACAACGGCACGTGGGACAACAGCCAGCGCCCCAGCCTGGCGGACAGGCGCGTCCTGCTGGTCGGCTATGGGGGAGTAGGCAAGGCCATCGAGGCCCGGCTCCTCCCGTTCGAAACCGAGGTCACCCGGATGGCCAGCCGTGCGCGGGAGGACGATCGTGGAACCATCCACGGGATCGACTCGCTCTACGAACAGCTGCCGCTGCACGAGATCGTGGTGGTCAGTGTTCCCCTCAGCGGGCAGACCGAGCAGCTGGTGGACGCCAAGTTCCTGGCCGCCATGCCGGACGGCGCCCTGCTGGTGAATGTGGCCCGTGGCCCCGTGGCCAATACGGACGCGCTGCTGGCCGAGACCGCAACCGGCCGGCTCCGTGCCGCCCTGGACGTGACCGATCCGGAACCGCTGCCCGCCGGCCACCCGCTGTGGAGCACCCCGGGCGTGCTCATCACGCCCCATGTGGGCGGCGCCAGCTCGGCCATGTTCCCCCGCATGGTGCGCCTGATCAGGAAGCAGATCGGGCTGCTGCTTGAGGGCCGCGAACCGGTGAACGTGGTCCTCCCTTAACCCCGGTGCCCTGCGGCCCTATGCTTGGCCCATGTCTACATTCGAAGTCCGCCGCAGCGCCATCATCCCTGCCGCCCCCGAAGAGATCTTTCCGCTGGTGAACAACTTCCACGAATGGACCGCGTGGTCCCCCTGGGAGGCGGTCGATCCGGGAATGAGCCGCCGCTACTTCGGCAGCGAATCAGGTACCGGCGCGGGCTATGAGTGGAACGGCAACCGGAAGGCCGGCAGCGGAACCATGGAGATCGTGGAGTCCGTTCCTTCGAGCCGCATCGGGATCCGGTTGCAGTTCACCAAGCCTTTCAAGGCACTGAACCCCACTACGTTCACGTTCAGTCCGGCGCCGGGCGGCACCGAGGTGACATGGCTGATGACCGGGGAGAACAAGGGCATCGGCAGGTTCTTCGCGCTGTTCATGAACATGGACAAGATGGTGGGCGGCGACTTCGAGCGCGGCCTCGCGGCACTGGCAACTACAGTCGCGGCCCGGAAGGGCTGACGCTCCTTGGGCGCCGTTGACGAAGCCCTGGCCGCGGCCGGTGAACCGGACCGCGGGTGCCTCCAGCATGTGGTGGAGATCGCCCGGTCAGTGGCCCCCGATGCGACGGAGGGCATGAGTTACGGGATGCCTGCCCTCAAACTCGACGGAAAGCCGCTCTTGGCTGCCGTCGCCGCGGCCAGGCACCTTTCGATCTTTCCGTTCTCCTCCGCCGTGGTGGAGGCAGTGGCCGGCCGCCTGGAGGGCTATTCGCTGTCCAAGGGAACCATCCGCTTCAGCGCAGCCCGGCCGGTACCGGATGACGTCATTGCGGACATTGTCCGGCTGCGGCTGGCGGAAATCCGGCGGTAAGCAGGTGGCAGGCGCGTGTTAGGCAGGACCTTTGGACCTGCCTGCCACCCGAAGCGGCGCCTATCCTGAACCCATGGCTGACACCTTCGCGTCCCTCGTTGACACCTTCAAGAACATGGGCGTGGCCCGCGCCTACGGCACTCCGGTGAACCTGGGCGGGGAGGAGATCGTGCCCGTCGCGCTGGTGTCATTCGGCTTCGGCGGCGGCATGGAATCGGAGGAAGGGGCTTCCGGTGGAGGCGGCGGCGGCTTCGTCTTGCCCTTGGGGGTGTACCGGACGGTCAATGGCAGCCCGGCGTTCCGCCCCAACACCATCGCCGTCCTGGTATGCCTCGTTCCCCTGGTGGCGGTGGCAGGCAGGGCCGCCCGCAGGGCCATCTCCGCCACCCGGAAATAGCCGCGCCGCCCCTGCCCTGCCCCCAATAAAAACCCCTATTCCATGCGGGAACGAACAGTTCCATAATGGCCTCGTAGACTTCGGGAACCCCGTGCCGATGGCTTCTGCCATCGCGGATCAGGGAGCTCCAGGTGGCCGCCCCGGCATTCGGCGGGAAGGACGGCCACGAGGCCCGGCGGCAGCCGGACCGATTCGGGGGAGAGCATCGCCATCAGGAAATGTGGCAAGGAGAGTTGTTGTCATGCTCAAAGATCTGGAAGTCATGGCTGTTTTGCCGGCGAAGGACGTTGACCGGGCACGGGAATTTTATCGGGACAAGCTTGGGCTGGAGCCCGAGCGGACCATGGGTGACGGCGGACTTGTCTACCGCTGCGGGAAGGGTACCGCGTTCCTGATTTACCAAACGGACAATGCCGGTTCAGCCAAGAACACGCAGATTGGTTGGGGAACCGATGATGTGCAGCGTGACGTGGAAGAGCTCCGCGGCCGCGGCGTTGTTTTCGAAGAATACGACATGCCCGGCCTGAAGACCGAGAACGGCATCGCTTCGATGGAAGGCGTGGGCCAGGCAGCCTGGTTCCTGGACAGTGAGGGCAACATCCTGAACATTTCCTCGCTTCCGGCTTGACCGCCGCCGCCCGCAGTTGCAGGCTCAGCAGATAAGTTGACGACGCCGGCACTCACCGCCCAAAGCACCCGTCACCCGGGTGCGCTGAAGCGGCGGGCCGGCGCCGCCGTCGTGTGTGTCCAACCGAAAGGGAAGCGATGGGCGTGGAGAAGGCGGAACAGGAGACGAGAGGCGTCACGGTGGAGTTGCTGGCAACGGTGGACCTCGCCGTTGAGATCGACGGCATGGAGGGCCGGCAACTGCGGATGCGGATGGTGACCATCGAACCCGGCGGAGTGTTCGGGCCCCTTCACGATCACGCAGGGCGGCCCGGGACGGTGTACATCCTGCAGGGGAACATCACCGACCACCGGGACGGCGTGGCCACAGAATACGGGCCGGGCGTGGGCTGGCCGGAGGACCGCAACACCAACCACTGGCTGGAGAACCGCGGAACAGTCCCGGCCGTGGAGATCTCGGTGGACATCGTCAACAAGCCGGCATAGAGCGCTCTGCTTGGGGCAACCTTGTGAAGGATGGGCCGGCCGGCCTTCTCACACCGCCGGCTCCCGCCGGCCCAAAGCCATCCGGAGCGCGCCGCGGAAGGTGATCCGGTGCCGCCTGCTCACCGCCACCACAGCCGCGATTCCGGCCAGGAGCACCACGATGCCGCCGGACGCCACGGACCAGCGGGCGCCGAACTGGCTGCCGATCCAGCCCACCAGCGGCGACCCCAGCGCGGTCCCGCCTTGCAGCACGGCCAGGTACAGCGCCAGGACACGGCCGCGGAACTGAGCCTCCACGGAGAGCTGGATGCTGGTGTTGCAGCTGTTCAGGAACGTGATGGAGGCCAGGCCCACCGGAATCAGGATGGCGGCGTAGGTCCAGAATGACGGCGCCAGGCTGCCCAGGATCGTAAAGAATCCCAAACCCAACGCGCCGCCCAGCAGGAAGCGCAGCCGCGGGCCGGACCGGCGCGCCGCCAGGAGGGCACCGGCCAGGGTACCCACTGCCATGATCGAGCCGAGGAGCCCGAATTCGCTGGGTCCCATGCTGAACTCGGTGGTGGCCATCAGCGAGTTGATGACCGGGAAGTTCATCCCGAACGCGCCCAGGATGCCCACCAGGACCATGATCAACATGAGGTCCGGCCTGCGGCGCACGTACCGTATGCCCTCCACCACCTGGTGTTTGTTCCGCGTCCCTGTCACCGCCGGAGCGGCCTGGGTGGTGCGGATCCGGAACAGGGAGACCAGCACCGCGGCAAAGCTGGCGGCGTTGAGCAGGAACACCGGCCCGGTACCCACCCAGGCGATGAGGACGCCGGCGATCGCGGGGCCGGTGAGCCGGGCGGTATTGAAGGATGCCGAGTTCAGGGCCACGGCGTTGGAGATGTTGTCCTGGCCCACCAGTTCGGACACGAAGGCCTGGCGGGCGGGGGCATCCACGGCGCTGGCAACACCCAGGCAGAACGCTGCCACATAGGCGTGCCACAACTGCGCGGTGCCGGTGACCACCAGCAGGCCGATCGCCAGGCCGGTGAAGCCCATGGCCAATTGCGTCCACATCAGGATGATGCGTTTGCGGTAGCGGTCCGCCAGCACTCCGCCGTAGGGGCCGAACAGAAGCATGGGCAGGAACTGCAGGCCGGTGGTGAGGCCCACGGCGGCACCGGAGTGGTCAGTCAGGACGGTCAGGACCAGCCAGTCCTGCGCCACCCGCTGCATCCAGGTGCCGATGTTGGATACGATTGCGCCGCCGGCCCAGATGCGGTAGTTGGGGTTTTCGAGGGCCCGGAACATTGCGCTCATTTGCCGCTCATTTCCTGCATGATGCGGGCCGCGCGGCTGAGCGTGAGCCGGTCGTCCTCACTGAGCCCCGCCACGCGCCGGGCCAGCCAGGCGGTCCGCTGCCGGCGTGCCTCTTCCAGGACCGTCCTGCCCGCTGCGGTGATGTCTACGCGGACCTGGCGGCCGTCGTCGGGATTGGCGGACCTGGTGACGAAGCCCTGGTCGGCGAGGGCGTTGACGATCCTGGTCATGGAAGGGGCCTGGACGTGTTCGCTCTCCGCCAGTGCGCGCAGCGTGCTGGGACCGCTGCCATTGAGCAAGGCCAGGACGGTGTACTGGCCGGGGGTGATGATGTCGCCGGTCGCCTCGACGCGGAGCCGGCGCGAAGTGCGCATCACGGCGGTGCGGAGATCGATGGCGAGGGTGTCGGGGGCGGTGGGGTCTGCGGTTGCTTGGGGTTTTGTATGGGCGGGTGACATATAGGCGGGTGCGCCTCCTGCTGGCAATATTTAGCACTGCTAATTAGTTCTGCTAACTATTATGCCGTGCATCGTTGCCCGTGGCAACGGTCCAGGGTGTGGTCTTGCTGACAAGCTCGGGCAGAATGGGAGCCGTGACTGGGCGCCGAACCGACAAAGACCGCAAACCCGCGCAGCCGTGGAAGAAAAAGCTGAACCTGGCGGTGACCGTCCTGGTCCTCTGCCTGGGGCCGATCATGATCGGTGTGGGCAGCTTCATGATCAACGCGGACGAGGAGCTCGCGCGCACCGGCGCCCGGACTACGGGGACGATCGTCCACTTTGACGATGTCACCAAGGCCTCGCAGCGAAGGATCCAGGTGGACTTTACGACGCCGGACGGTTCACCCCACAGGGCGTTCGCAGCCGTGGACCACGACCAGCACCCGGTGGTGGGAACCGACGTCCCGGTGATCTACGGCGGCAATGATCCCGGCCGGGCGATCGTGCCGGGCTATGAGAGTGACGGCGAGTGGTTCCGTGGTGCGGGCGTGGTCCTGACGGTGATCTTCGGCGCGATTGGCGTCCTGGCCGTCGTCCTGATGGGAGTTGGAGCCTTGCGCGGCTTCTTCCGGAGGCGCGGCACGCAACGCGTCGTGTGAGCCGCCGCTGGTCTGGCCGCTTCGGCCCCACGGGCGTAGGCTCTGACGCACCATGACTGAACAGCAGCCTTTTGAGGTGGTCCGCACATATCCGCACTTCGAGCTGCGCCGGTACCCGGACTACGTGGTGGCCGAGGTCAGGGTGACCGCGGACTTTGACCGCGCGGGCAACGCCGCCTTCCGTTATCTCTTCAACTACATCACCGGGAGCAATGCCGCACGGCAGAAGCTGGCCATGACCGCTCCGGTGATCCAGGAAACGGCATCCCAAAAGCTGGCGATGACGGCGCCCGTGCTGCAAAGCGGACCGCTGCCCGGAACCGGTGGCCCTGCCGAATTTGTGGTGGCCTTCGTCCTGCCGGCCGGGCTGACCGTCGAGTCGGCGCCCGTCCCCACCGACTCCAGGGTCACGGTGCGAGGAGTTCCCGGATCCCTGTCGGCCGTCCAGGGCTTCTCAGGCAGCGGCTCCGCCTCTTCTTTCGAGCGCCACAACAACGGGCTGCAGGCAGCACTCGGGCTGGCCGGCCTGGTGCCGGTTGGCCCTCCGAGGTTCGCCCGCTTCGACCCGCCCTTCAAGCCCTGGTTCCTGCGCCGCAACGAAGTGGTGCAGGACGTCCGGCAGCCACAATAGCGAGCGGCCCGGGGATCGGACCCTGCGTCTGGCAGTGTTTCTCACGGGGCGGACTCAAGCCAGGCGTTGATGGCGGCACGGGCGGCGTCGGGCTGTTCGTGGAAGAGGAGGTGGCCGGCGCCGTCCACCACGGTGAAACGGGCCGTGGGCATGGCCGCTGCCATTTCTTCGGCGGCGGTGAGGGGGATCAGGCGGTCCTGGGCTCCGTGGATGACAGCGGTCGGGCAAACGACAGAGGGCAGGATCGAGCGGAGATCGGCCCGCTGCACCACTGCCTGCTGCTGGCGAAGGAAGGCGTCCGCGCCGACAGGGGTGGTCATGGCACGCCAGGTGGCAAGGAGTGCATCGTTGAGTTCGTTGCCTGATGCCACCACGCCAGGGAATGCGGCGTCGATCAGGGCGTTGAACTGCCCTTCTTCCACGAGTGCGGACTGGCGGGCCCGCACTTGGATCTGCTCCGTGGTATCGGCCCGGGCGGAAGTGCTGACGAGTGCCAGTGCGGTGACCCGGCCTGGTGCCTGCCTGATGACTTCGAGGGCGACGTACCCGCCCATGCTTGTTCCGAGGACCGCGATATCGCCGGCATTCTCGCGGAGGATCCTCTGGGCCATGGCCGCGATGGTGTCGTCGCGGCGTGTGTCAGCCACCGTGACTTGCCCGCGCGTCCAGACAGCATCCAGCACCGGGGCATAGGCGAGCGGCGAGCAGAGCAGGGGCGGTATCAGCACTGTCTTCATGGTCCCAGTCTGGCTGTGTCCACTGACATTGGCTAAGCGTAACGAACCCCGCCGGGTCCACAGATAGCTCCGATAGTTTCTTTCCGGCCTGTAAAACCCTGCACCGGCGGGCGCCCGGATCAGCGCATTCCGGCAAACCTCTCATGCGTGCCCTTGTTAGCGTTCCCATCCGCGTCAGCTCGTTCAGGGAACTGTGCTCTTAGTTTTGCGTACTTGTTGTTATTGCTGAAAGTTTACGATAGTTTTCTCTGTGTGATGCAGGTCGCAATGGTGGGGAGCCCGCGGCCAACATGCCAACCAAAGGACAATGATGACCAGCGAGCAACGCACCCATACTCCCGGACACCGGCTTAAGCGCCTGCATGAGCGGCTCGGCGGTATCGCGTACGGCGGGGATTACAATCCGGAACAGTGGCCGCGCGAGGTGTGGGACGAGGATGTCCGCCTCATGAAGGAAGCCGGGGTCAACCTGGTCACCCTGGCCGTCTTCTCCTGGAGCCGGCTCGAAACGGCAGACGGCGTCTACGACTTCGGCTGGCTGGACGAAATCATGGACCTGCTGCACGCGAACGGCATCGGCGTGGACCTGGCCACCCCGGATGCAGTCCCGCCCGCCTGGCTGGTTGCCCGGCACCCGGACATCCTTCCGGTCCTGGCGGACGGCAGCACCTTCGGCTTCGGCTCCCGCCAGCACTTCGACGTCTCCCACCCCGCCTACCGTGCAAAGTCCCTGGCGATGGCGGAGAAGATGGGGGAGCGGTACGCCGCCCATCCCGCCCTGTGCATGTGGCACGTCAACAACGAGTACGGCCCCGTCTCCTACGGCCCGCACGCGGACCGCGCCTTCCGGGAATGGCTCCAGGCCAAGTACGGCAGCCTGGAGGAACTGAACCGGGCCTGGAGCACCGACGTGTGGGGCCAGGTCTACTCCGACTGGGCCCAGGTCAACGCACCTGCCCAGCCCCGCCCCTGGTCCAACCCGTCCCGCCGCTTGGATTACCACCGGTTCACCTCGGACAGCATGCTGGCGCACTACAAGGCCGAGCGGGACATCCTGCGCCGGCACACGCCGGACCTGCCCGTCGTCACCAACTTCATGCGCTTCTACAAGAACAACGATTATTGGGCCTGGGCCGCCGAGGAAGACGCCGCCGCGCTGGACATCTACCCTGACCCGCGCGAAGCCGAAGCCCACGTTGCCGCCGCCCTCAATTTCGACCTGATGCGCTCACTGCGGAAAGGCCAGCCCTGGCTGGTGATGGAACAAGCCACCGCTGCCGTCAGCCAGTGGTCCGTCAACGTCTCCAAGCTCCCCGGCAAGATGCGCCTGGGCTCCTACCAGGCGATCGCCCAGGGAGCCGATTCCATCCTCTTCTTCCAGTGGCGCCAGGCCAAGGGCGGCACTGAACGCTTCCATTCAGGCATGGTCAACCACGCCGGGCCGGACACCCGGGTGTTCCGCGAGGTCTGCGAACTGGGCCGGGAACTGAAGAACCTGGCAGGAATCACCGGCACCCGCTCCACCGGCAAAGTGGCACTTGTCTTCGACTGGGACTGCTGGTGGGCCTTGGAACTGGGCAACTCGCCCCGTTCGGACCTGAACTACGCGCAGGAAGTCCTCCGCCTGTACCGGCCCTTCTTCGACGCCAACATCACAGTGGACTTCGTGGACACCACCAGCGACCTCAGCCAATACAGCCTGGTGGTCCTTCCCGCCACCTACCTGCTCACCGACGACGCCGCCCCGGCGCCTCGAGGACTACGTCTCCGGCGGCGGCCGCCTGGTGGCAAGCTACCTTTCCGGCATCGTGGACCAGGACAACACCATCCGGCTGGGCGGCTACCCGGGTGCCCTCCGCACCGTCCTGGGCGCGTGGAGCGAGGAGCTGCACCCGCTCGCCGGGGACGGTGAGACCGTAAAGCTTTCAACGGCCGACGGCGGCACGGCCTCAGCGGATTACTGGACCGAGCACCTGCACACCACCTCCGCGGAGGTGCTGGCCAGCTACGCCTCGGGCAGGCTGGCCGGCTCGCCGGCCGTCACCCGCAACAGCTTCGGCCGCGGCACCGCCGTCTACCTCTCGGCCAGGGTGGACAACACCTTCCTGGAGGAACTGCTCGCCGCCGAACGGGCCGCTGCGGGGATCCGCCCGGAACTGGAGGCGCCGCTGGGAGTGCAAGCCCGGCGTCGTACCGGCAACGGACGCAGCTACCTGCTGGTCCTCAACCACAACGACGCACCCGCCCCGGTGGACGTCGGGGCAGGCGGCACGGACGTGCTCACCGGCACCCGCATCACCGGGACGGTGGAACTTGCCGCCAACGGGGTCCTGGCCCTGGAAGAGGCAACTGAAGAACACGCCCGCACGCACACAGAAACCGGCCGGTAGGAGGCAAACATGGCCATGCGATTGGAAGTACCTCCCGAGGCGGTCACCACAAACCCGCCCGGCAGCAAGGACAAACCCCGGAACAAGCCCGGCGGCTGGAAGCTGGCCATCAAGCGCGACTGGCGGCTCTACACGCTGGTGCTGCTGCCGTTGGCCTACTTCGCCATTTTCCGGTACCTGCCCATGGTCGGCAACGTCATAGCGTTCAGGCAGTTCCAGCCTGGCGGCAACATCTTCGGTGAGAAATGGGTGGGGCTCAAGTACGTCACGCTGTTCATCAACGATCCCAGCTTCTGGCAGGCGTTCCAGAACACGGTCATCCTGGGTGTGCTCACGCTGCTGTTCTGCTTCCCCATGCCCATCATTTTTGCCTTGCTGCTGAACGAGCTGCGCTCGCAGAAGTTCAAGAAGCTCATCCAGACCGTGACGTACCTGCCGCACTTCATGTCAGTGGTGATCATCGCCGGCATGATCCTGCAGAACTTTTCCATGACCGGCACGGTGAACCAGATCGGCCACACCCTGTTCGGCACCACGGTCAACTTCACCCAGGAGGCCGCCTGGTTCCGGCCCATGTACATCAGCTCCGAGGTGTGGCAGACCATGGGCTGGGGTGCCATTCTCTACCTCGCCGCGCTGACCCGCGTGGACGAGTCGCTGTATGAGGCGGCCCGGATCGACGGGGCCAACCGCTGGCAGCAGACCTGGCACGTGACGCTCCCGGCCATCCGGCCCACCATCATCACGCTGCTGATCCTGAATATCGGCACGTTCATGGCCGTGGGCTTCGAGAAGATCCTGCTGATCTACAACCCGCTCAACTACCAGACCTCGGATGTCATCTCCACCTACCTGTACCGGGTGGGCCTGGAATCCTCCAACTTCAGCTACGCGGCCGCGATCGGGATGTTCGAATCCGTCATCGGCCTCACCCTGATCCTCTCCGCGAACGCCATATCCAAGCGCCTTGCCGGAACGAGCCTGTGGTGAAAGGGACAACCGTGAAAGGGGCAACCGTGAAGGAAGCCGCAGTGAAAGAAGCCAAGGCGTCGGCCGCGGCCAACGGCGTCCTGCTCAAGGATATGAAGGTCTCACGCGGCATGCGGGTGTTCCGGGCAGCCAACCTGGTGTTCCTGCTGGTGGTGGTGTTCCTTACCCTGTACCCGTTCCTGAACATCCTGGCCCAGAGCTTTTCCAGCGAAGGCTTCATCAACGCCGGGCAAGTCAACCTGTTCCCGATGGGCTTCAATATCGAGACCTACAAGTTGATCCTCGCTGATTCGACGTTCTGGCGTAACTACGGCAACACAGTCCTGTATACCGTGGTGGCCACGGCCATCTCCATGGTGCTCACCACGTCCTTCGCCTACGCCATCGCGAAGAAGGACCTGAAGGGCCGCAGCGTCTTCATCGGTCTCGCCGTGTTCACCATGTTCTTCAACGGCGGTCTGATCCCCAACTACGTGCTCATCAGCTCGCTGGGCCTGCGGGACACGCTGTGGGCCGTGGTGCTGCCGAACGCCATCAGCGTCTTCAACCTGCTCATCATGAAGTCGTTTTTCGAGAACATGCCGCGGGAGCTGGAGGAAGCCGCCGCCATCGACGGCCTCACCCAGTACGGGGTGCTGTTCAAGGTGGTCCTGCCGTTGAGCAAGGCCATCGTGGCCACCATGGTGCTCTTCTACGCCGTCGCCAACTGGAACTCCTGGTTCCAGGCGTTCCTCTACCTGGACAAGCCGGAACTGTTCCCGGTGACCATTTACCTGCGCAACATGATCGCCGGGGTCACCACGGCGGGCTCCGCCGGCGGCACCACGGAAAACATGGGCCAGATCGCCGCGAACATCCAGTCAGTGACCATAGTCCTCACCGTCATTCCCATCCTGTGCATCTATCCCTTTGTGCAGAAGTACTTTTTCTCGGGCGTCATGCTCGGTTCCGTCAAGGAATAAACCCTATGAAAGGAAAGCCCATGATCCGCAGACGAGACTTCCTCGGCCTCTCGGCACTCACGGCCTTCGGCCTGGTGCTGGCCGGCTGTGACTCGGAATCCAGCAGTAAAGCCGATACCTCGAAAGCCCGCAATGGTGCGATGGACAACTACAAGCTGGGGGACACGTTCAAGGCGACCGTCCCGCTCACGTACAGCTTCCTGTTCAGCGACCAGCCCACATACCCCTATAAGAAGGACTGGCTGCTGTTCACCAGGATGGCCAGCGACAACAACGTCACCCTGGACGCCACGGTGGTGCCGTTCGCCGACTACACGCAGAAGCGCAGCTTGCTCATCAGTTCCGGAAAGGCCCCGGAGATCATCGCCAAGACATATCCCGGCGAGGAATCGGCCTTCGTGTCCTCCGGTGCGGTGCTGCCGGTCAGCGACTACGTGGACCTGATGCCCAACTTCCAGGACAAAGTGAAGAAGTGGAAACTGGAGCCGGAAATCGCCGGTCTGACGCAGCAGGACGGCAAGTACTATGTGCTGCCGGGCCTGCATGAGGAGCTGTGGCCGGATTACTCCTTGGCGTTCCGGAAGGACATGCTGCAGAAGGAAAACCTCGCCGAACCCAAGACCTGGGATGAGTTCCGGGACGTGCTGCGCTCCCTGAAGAAGGCTCACCCGGACGTGGTGCCCTTCTCGGATCGCTTCAACGGCAACAGCGTGCTCAACATCGCCGGCACTGCCTTCGGTACTCTCTCCGGCTGGGGCCTGGTGGACGGCCTGGCGTTCAACGATTCCAGGAAGCAGTTCGAGTTTGCCTCCAGCACACCGGCCTTCAAGGACCTGCTCACCTACTTCAACTCGCTTGTCTCCGAGGGGCTGATGGATCCGGAAAGCTTCACCCAGACCGACGATTCCGCGATCCAGAAGTTCACCTCCGGCAAGTCGTTCGTGATCAGCGCCAACTCGCAGAACATCATCACGTACCGCACCTCCATGGAGCAGTCCCTGGGCAAGGGAAACTTTACCGTGGGCAAGATTACGGTTCCGGGCGGCCCCGCAGGCAACATTATTGGCGGCTCGCGGCTGGAGAACGGCATCATGCTGAACTCGTCCGTGAAGGACAAAGACAGCTTCGTAGCGCTGATGCAGTACATCGACTGGCTGTTCTACAGCGACGCGGGGCAGGAGTTTGCCAAGTGGGGCGTACAGGGCACCACCTACACCAAAGAGGGCGGCAAGCGGGTCTTGGCGAAGGACATCAACTTCCAGGGCTTGAACCCGGCCGGCACCAAGGACCTGAGGGTGGACTACGGCTTCTCCGGCGGCAATTTTGCGTACGGCGGCACCACGGACCTGCTGCAGTCCACCTTCGATGATGAGGAGCTGGCGTTCCAGAAGGCCATGAAGAGCAAGAGTCCCCGGCCCGTCTCGCCGCCCGTACCTTACAGCGACGCGGACCGTGAGCAGGCCACCCTGACGCTGACCCCGCTGAAGGACCACGTCAAGCAGAACACACTGAAGTTCATCACCGGGCAGCGCAGCCTCAGCGAGTTCGACGCCTACGTCAAGGAGCTCGACAGCAAGGGAATGGGCAAGTATGTAGATTTGGCCAACAAGGCATACAAGGCCTACGCGGACAAAAAGTAGGGCGGACGACGGCGGCAGCGCGCCTGCCGTGGTGACCGAAAGGCAGTTGGTGGTTCAGAAGAAAGCGGAGTACGGTGCCGGCCCCCTGTTCAGGGCGGCCGGCACCGTGGCGGGCGTGTTGACGGGCTCGGCCCTGCTGGCGCTGGCTAACGTGCTGCTGTTGGGGGCGTTGGTGGCGGCCCCGTTCACAGGGGTTTGGCTGGTCCTGCCGGCGCTGGTTCCGGCCGGGCCGGCCCTGGTGGCGTGCATGTATGCGTTCAACAGGATGCTCGCCGGAAATGAGGGCCAGGTGTACCAGGACTTCATCCGCGGCTACCGGATGAATGTAGGCCAGGCCCTGCAGGTGTGGCTGCCGTACCTGCTGGTCCTGGGCGTTATCGCCGTCAACCTGGCGGGGTCGCCGGCCTCGCTGGGGCCGACAAATCCGGCCGCCCCGGCCCTCCGGCTGGCGATGCTGGTCCTCGCGTTCCTCGTGGCCACGGCGGCCTTGAACGCGCTGCTGCTGCTGTCCCGGTTCTCGTTCCGGACCCGGGACCTTTATCGGCTCTCCCTGTACAGCTTCGGTGCCAGGAAGCGGGCCTCACTGGGCAACGCGGGCATCCTGTTCGTCACCGGCAGCCTGCTGCTGATGACCACCGCGTACCTGCTTCCGCTGCTCGCCGGCGCCGTGGTGTTCCTGGTGTGCCTGAATTCCCGCCCGCTGCTGGCGCACGTCGAGGAAAAATTCACCGCTGCTTAGCGGGCCATGGACTTAAGCGCCCGAAGGCCGCCCCGAATTCCGGTGCGGCCTTCGCGCTCCCGGTTGCCTAGTGCAGCGTCACCGTTACCGGTGTCAGCATCTCCCGGTCAAAGCCCACCACTCGGCGCTCGCCGTGCAGGATCAGTTCATGGGTGTGGATGTCCTGGCTGCTGGAGGTCGCCACGTGCAGCTTCACCAGCCCTGGGGTCACCACCCGCTTCAGGTCCAGCCCGGTGAAGGACGTCCGGTCCGCGTGTACCGTGAACTCCACCCGGGCCGATGCGCCGGCGGCAAGGTCCACCCGGGCGTAGCCAATCAGTTCGCGGACAGGGCGGACCACCTCGCCTACCGGGTCCTCAAGGTACAGCTGCACCACTTCCGCGCCGTCAACCGGGCCGGTATTGGCCACCGTGCATCCCACGGTGACGGCGCCCGACGTCGTCATGGTGGGTCGGCTGGCCGCATGGCAGGAATATTCAAAGGTCGTGTAGGACAGGCCGTGCCCGAAACCGAACAGCGGCGATGGGTCCAGCGCGCTGACGCCGGACGGCCCGGCCAGGCGGCTGTGCAGGTAGGTGCCGGGTTGTCCGCCGGAGGTCCGCGGCACGGAAACGGGCAGCTTGCCGGAAGGGCTCACGGCTCCGGTCAGGACGTCCCACAGCGCCTCCGCGCCCTCCTCGCCCGGGAAGAACCCTTGGACAATCGCTCCGGCCCTGCCTGCGAAGTCGCCCAGGGCGTAAGGCCGGCCGCTGAGGACCACGACGACGGTGCGCGTTCCGGCAGCCTCGGCGGCGGTGAGGACCTGGTCCAGCATGCGGTGCTGGTCGCCCGGGAGCCGCAGGTCGGCAGCATCGTTGCCTTCGCCGGAGGTGCCGCGGCCAAAGAGGCCGGCGTTGTCACCCACCACGATCACGCAGGTGTCCACGCCTGAGGCAATCCCGCAGGCTTCCAGGATCTGCCCGTCGCTGATGGCCTCGCACGTTCCCGTGGCCGCGGTCCGGATGTGGCCACAACGCTCGGCGGCTGCACCGGCCACGGTGGGAACCCGGATGCCCATGGGCACCTCGGGATGGGATGCTCCGACGTGGGCGTCAAAGGAATAGCAGCCCAGCATGGCGAACGGGTCCTGCGCCAGCGGCCCCACCACGCCCAGCGACGCCAAAGCCGCCGCGGGCAGCGGCAGGCTTGGCCCGTCGTCGTGCGTCCTGTTGGTCAGCAGCACCAGTGACTGTGCGGCGATCTCCCGGGCCAGCGCCCGGTGGGCCGCCGGGTCAAGGTCGATGGCGCCGGCAGCCAGGGCCGGGGGAGCGGGGTCGAAGTCCGGCGAGAGCAGCCCGGCTTCCTGCTTCTGCCGCAGCACCCGCAGGAGCGCGGTGTCCACCAGGGATTCGGGGACCTCGCCGGAGCGCACGCGCTCAAGCAAGGGCGTGCCGTAGCAGTTGACGGTGGGCAGTTCCACGTCGACGCCCGCTGTCAACGCCAGGGCTGCAGCCTCTCCGGAATCGGTGGCGACGCCGTGCGTGGCGTTGAGGAAGGCGATGCCGAAGTAGTCTGCCACCACGGTCCCGGCGAAGCCCCACTCGTCCCGGAGCAGGGAGGTCAGCAGGGCACGGTTGGCCGCGGCGGGAACGCCGTCGGTGTCCGTGTAGGCGTGCATCACGGAGCGGGCGCCGCCGTCCTTGATGGCGAGCTCGAACGGGGGCAGCATGACGTCCGCGAGCTCCCGGGGGCCCATGGAGACCGGCGCGTGGTTCCGTCCGGCGCGTGAGGCGGAGTAGCCCACGAAGTGCTTGAGGGTGGCCACGATTCCTGCCGCTTCCAGCCCCTGGACGTAGGAGCTTGCCACGGTGCCCACCAGGTATGGGTCCTCGCCAATGGTTTCTTCCACCCGGCCCCAGCGGAGGTCGCGCACCACATCCAGTACCGGCGCCAGGCCCTGGTGGACGCCCAGTTCCCGCATCTGGTCGC
Source organism: Arthrobacter sp. SLBN-112 (assembly GCF_030944625.1). Lineage (NCBI taxonomy): Bacteria > Bacillati > Actinomycetota > Actinomycetes > Micrococcales > Micrococcaceae > Arthrobacter > Arthrobacter sp. SLBN-112. Next base: position 4,173,600 of record NZ_JAUSXY010000001.1, on the reverse strand, counting down.
CGATCAGGCCGGCCATCCGGCGCACCAGTGCCGGGTTGAAGGTGGCACCCCATGCCAGCGGCACGGGAAAGGCCGTTGCTTTCCAGGCGGCGAGCCCGGCCAGGCATTCCTCATGCACCTGCGCCGGGATCCGGAACCGTGAGGCGGCCATGATCTGCTCCTGCGCGGCGGCCAGCCGGCGCGCCCCCTCGAGCGGCTCCAGCGGGACCGTTCCGTACATCCGGGTGATCTGGCCGAGGCCCGCGGAGATCACGTCCTCCCAGGAGCGGGCGTCGCCTGCCATCTCGTTCTGCAACGGAGCCACGGAGTCGCCGTCAGTGGAAGCATTCACCCACACGCCCACCAGCTGGGCCAGTTTTTCCTCCAGGGTCATCTGCCGCACCAGCTCGTCGAGGGACAAATGTCCGACGGCGGCAGGCGGCTCGATGCCCGCCGCGGGTGAGGGGAGGGCTTGCTTTTCGGCGGCACCGCTGGTCACGGGCGTCTCCTAGGCTCGGAAGATGTTTCTAAGAAAGTATCAGAAACTTATGTTTAGTTTCTAGATGAAAAACCCTTGACTACGGAATCCAAAACTTCCTACGGTTGAAGCCGGGCCTGACTTGCAGCTGTGGTGATCATCAGAAACTTCGGCTTGAGTACCGAAAGTTTCCTATGAAAAGCCCGCAGCACAGCGCCACCCTTGGCCGGCTCAACGCCAGGCGGCCCGGCACCTTCACGGCAACGACTTCACTGCAACGACGGAGAGAACATGCGGACGTACAAAGTGGCCATCGTGGGCACCGGCGGGATCGCCGCGGTCCACGCGGACAACCTGGCGCGGACGGGCGGGCGCGCCGAGCTCGTGGCCGCCTGCGACGTGGACCAGGACCGGCTGGATGCCTTTGCGGGGAAGCACGGCATTCCCGGCACGTACCTCACGCTGGCCGAACTGCTGGCGGGGGCCCAGCCGGACATCGTGCACCTCTGCACCCCGCCCATGCTGCACATCGATCAAGCCATCGAATGCCTCGAGGCCGGGGTGCACGTACTCTCGGAGAAGCCCCCGGCGCTGAGCCTGGCGGACTTCGACCGGCTGGAGAAAGCCCAAGCCAAAGGCGGCGCCCAGTTCTCCTGCGTGTTCCAGCACCGGTTCGGGGATGCTGCCGCCGCCGCCCGGGAGTTGATCGGCGGCGCCGGATTCGGCCGCCCGCTGGTGGCCCGCTGCGATACCCTCTGGTACCGGCCGGACAGCTACTGGGACCTGCCCTGGCGCGGCACGTGGAACGCTGAGGGCGGCGGCCCCACCATGGGCCACGGCATCCACCAATTCGATCTTCTCCTCCACCTGCTGGGCCCATGGGAGGAGGTCACCGCGGTTGCAGGCCGGCAGGCACGTGCCACGTCCACCGAAGACCTGTCCGCCGCACTGGTCCGGTTCCGCAACGGTGCCGTGGCCACCATCGTCAACTCACTGCTCTCGCCCCGGGAGACCTCGGACATCCGGATTGACTGCGAGTTCGCCACCGTGGAACTGAGCCATCTTTACGGTTACGCCACGGACAACTGGAGTGTCACCGGCGCGCCAGGCCACGAAGACCAGGTCCGCGCCGAGTGGAACAGCCGGCCGCTGGAACGGGGCAGCGGACACTCCGCCCAGTTCCTGGCCATGTACCACGCGCTCGACGACGGACTTCCGCTGCCGGCCGGGGCGGACTCCGCCCGGCAAACACTTGAGCTCGCTGCCGCGATCTACGCCTCCGCGTTTACCGGCAGGGCCGTGCGTCGCGGCGAGATCGTCCCGGGCCATCCCTTCTACGGCGGGATGGACGGGGACGGGCTGGGCACTGCCGCGCTGGATGCCACAGCCCTCAACGAAACAGCCTTCGACTCCGCCCGCGCCTGACACCCCAAACCTCCCAAGGAGCCTCCCGCCATGCCCACCACCACACCTTCAGCCGTCCAGACTGCCCGGCTGGATGTCACCGACGACGGCGCAGCCCTCACCTTCACCGCCGACGGCAAACCCATCGCCACCTACACCTACCGGCCCACGGACCGCCAATACGAGAGTCCCCGCCCGTTCTTCCATCCGCTCACCACCTTGGGCGGAGACGAAGTCACCATCTCCCGGCCCTGGGACCATGTCTGGCACAAGGGACTTTCGTGGGCGCTGCCGAACGTAGGCAAACACAACTTCTGGGGCGGCGCCACCTACACGCGCGCCACCGAGTACGCCAACCTGGACAACAACGGCGCCATGACCCATACCTCCTTCACCGGGATCGAGCACTCCGGCGCAGGGATCACGGCGTCGGAATCCCTCACCTGGACATCGCAGGACGGTCAGCCGGTCATTGCGGAGGACCGCCGGTTCAACATCCAGCTGCTGGCGGACAGCGGTGCTGGCGGAGAATCCGGGGGTGCCTACGCCATCCTCTTCGAAACCACCATGCGCAACATCCCCGGTGATGAGATCCGGATCGGCAGTCCCACCACGGAAGGCCGCCACAACGCAGGCTACGGCGGCCTCTTCTGGCGCGGCCCACGGTCCTTCACCGGCGGGGAGTTCCGCAACCCGGACGGTACGGGCACCGACGAATTCATGGGCACCCGCTCGCCGTGGATCGCCTTCACCGGCAAGCACGATGTCAGCTGCCGGTCCTCCACCATCGCCTTCGTGGAAGACGGTTCGAACCCGGGTGCGCCCAACCGGTGGTTCGCACGGTCGTCCATGTTCGCCTGCCTGGGGTCGGCGCCCTTTTTCAGCGAGGAGGTCCCGCTGCGGGAAGGGGAACCGCTGACGTACCGCTACGCAGTGGTAATCGCCGATGGCGACGTGGACCAGGTCCGTGCCGCGGCGCTGGCGGCGGCCGCGCAAGCTGCCCTTGGCACGTGGGCCTGAGTATGGGCTCAACGTTCCCCGGCGCCACCGGACTGTCCGAGATCAGCATTTATGACTGGCCCGGGGCGGACGGCGCCGCAGGCGGGTCACCCCACGTGCACACTGCTTCCACCGAGGCATACGTGGTCTTGGCGGGAACCGGCCGGCTGGAGACCCTTGATTCACGGGGGTTCACCTCGACTCCGTTGGTTCCAGGGGTGGTTCTATGGTTCACCCCCGGCACCGTCCACCGGGCCATCAATGATTCGGGAGACCTGAAAATCCTGGTGGTCATGCAAAACGCTGGGTTACCCGAGCACGGGGACGCCGTGATGACCTTCCCGCCGGAGCACCTCACCGACCCGGCCACGTACCGCCGCGCCGCTGCCCTGGAGCACACGGATGCCGATTCCGGACTGGACGCCGCGGAGGAAGCCGCGCGCCGTCGTCGTGATTTGGCGCTGGAAGGCTACCTGGCGCTGAAAGACGCCGTCCTCCGCTCCGGACCGGCGGCGTTGGCAGGATTCCACGCCGCGGCGGCCCGGCTGGCGTCTGCCAAAGCCGAAACCTGGGCCGGGCTTCTGGCAGCGGGGGCGGCCCGGCAGGCGGAGGTCACCCGGCAGCAACTGGTTTCTCTGGACACGGCAGAAAGTATCTATCTGGGGAGAGCGCGAACTACGATGGGAAAACGGGAAAACCGCAGGATTTACGGCATGTGTGGCCGGATTCAGGGGTGGGAACTTTCCGATAACTAGACCGGGCTCGTGACCCGGGTGAAAGGTGGTTTCCGTGGTGAGCAAACAGGACACCGGGCGCGCGACGATCAGCGAGATTGCCCGCGAGGCAGGCGTATCCGTTCCCACCGTGTCCAAGGTGCTGAACGGGCACGCCCACGTGGCCGCGGAGACCCGGGCACGGGTGGAGGAAATCATCGCCCGGCGCGATTATGCGCGCCGCCCGGCCAAGCGCCGGCAGAAAGCCGGCCTGGTGGACCTGGTGTTCCCCGGGCTGGGCTCGGAATGGGCCCTGGAGATCATCGAGGGCGTGGAGCGGGTGGCGCAGGACGCCGGATACGGAACCGTGGTCAGCAGCCTGAGCCTGGACGGGTCCCGGATCCGGCCCTGGCTGGCAAACCTCGCGGAACGGAAATCGGACGGCCTGCTGATGGCTGTGTACCAGCTGGACGCCAAGCAGATCCAGCGGGTGAAATCGCTGGGGATCCCGGTGGTGCTGATCGACCCCGTGGGCCAGCCCGGACCGGACCTGATGACGGTTGGCGCCGCCAACTGGGAGGGCGGCTACTCGGCTACGGAGCACCTGCTCAAGCTGGGGCACAAGCGGATCGCCATGATTGGCGGACGTGAAGACCTGCAATGCAGCAGTGCCCGCGAGGACGGCTACATTTCCGCGCTGCGCCGGGCGGGTATCGGGCTGGACCCGGCCCTGATGGTGCCCGGCGACTTCTCGATCGAGGCAGGGGAGGCCGCCACCCGCAAGCTGCTGGAACTGCCGGACAGGCCGACGGCGATCTTCACCGGAAACGACGACCAGGCACTGGGTGCCTACCGGGCGGCGCGCTCTGCCGGGCTGCGCATCCCGGAGGACCTGTCCATCATCGGATTCGACGACATCCCGGCCGCCGAATGGGTTGAGCCGGGACTCACCACCATCCGGCAGCCCGTGGTGCAGATGGCGGGAGACCGCCATGCGCGCCCTGCTCCGGCACCTTGACGGCGACGAGGAACTGCCGCAGCGGATCGAGCTGGGCACCGAGCTGGTGGTCCGGGGGTCCACGGCGTCCCCGGCAAAACACTGATCCGGCCCGGCCCTGATTAGGCTGGAGCAATGGATTATGTTCTTCGCCGGGCCACCCCGGAGGATGCCGAAGCCATCGTGTTGATGCATACGGCTGCGCATGAGGAAAGCTACGGACACCTGCTCTCGCCCGGCTTTTTCGCCGAACGTCGACGGTCCATTCCGGAACGCGTGGCCCGGCGCCGCCCATACCTTGACGTGCCGCACCCCCGGATCTTCGCCGAGGATGCCAACGGTGAGGTTGTGGGCCTCGCCGACGCCGGCCCGCCGCGCCACGAGGACAGCCCGTTTCCGCTGGAGCTGTACTCGATCTTCGTTCTTGCCCGGGCACAGGGGAGTGGGCTGGGGAAGGCGCTGCTTGAGGCCGCCCTCGGCGATTCGCCCGCGTACTTGTGGGTTCTGGAGGAGAACGTGAAGGCGCAGGCGTTCTACCGGCGCCAAGGTTTCACGTTCGACGGCGGTCGCGGGAACCTTCCGCCGGAGTGGGAAAGCGTGCCGGAACTGCGTATGGTCCGGGACCGGCTCCGGAGCTAGCCGGCTTTGTGGGCGTCGCGGACTGCCGGCGGGGTTTGTCCCTGCATGACCCAGCGGTTGCCGTCGGGGTCGCTGAAGTAAGCGAACAGGACGCCACCCAGATCCTGGATTTCGCTGATCTCCGCGCCGCGGCCGACCAGTTCTTCCCTTACGGCCGGGAGGTCCGGAACCACCAGCTGCAGCCCTTCCAGGCTGCCCGGTACCATGGCGGTCATTCCGGTTCCGATGACCACCGAGGCGGCAGAACCCGGCGGAGTCAGCTGGACAACGCGCATGCCGGGAATGTGCTCCACGTCGTGGTCCAGCACAAAGCCCAGTTGTTCTGTGTAAAACGCTTTTGATTTCTCGACGTCGGAAACCGGGACCTGGACAACCTCGAGGCGCATTTGCATGCGGGCAACTCTACCTTTGCCCGTGCCAACGTGGAACGGCTGTCCGGCGCCGCATCCAGGGCATTTTGTATCCGAATTATTACGCCCAAAAAGGCCCATTCCTCAAGGTCCCATCAAGACTGGCTGAATGTTGGCCGAGGATTCCCGGAGCCGGCATATCCCCGCGTGAGTGGCCCGTAGGCTCAGCGGCATCGAGTGTTGCAGGGCTTAGCAGAAGGCCCGGCAATTATAGGAGTGCCGAATTATTCGGCCTCCTCATCCTTGGGGAAAAATGTCCGACTACCAGACCCTTTTTGGGGTTGCTCCTTCCGCGCCGTCGCCGAAGCCGCCGCGGAAACCACGCGCTTCGACGTTTGTCATCGGAGCTATTACCGCCATTTTCATGCTTTTGGGCGCACTCAGCGGAGGCATAGGAGGCGCCCTGATCTTCCTGGGAATCTCCGCTGCGCTGACGGGTCTTTACGTGCTGCTCACCGGGCGCCGCTCCTGGGCCTGGCTGCCGGCGAAACGCAAGGCCGGCGCCGTCGCGATCGCCGTGTCCTTCGCCCTCCTCATTGGTGGTGCCGTCGCGCTGCCCCGCGTGGCAAGTGCGGACCTTGAAGCCGCCTCCGCGGATAGCGCGGCCAAGGCGGGGTCCGCAACAGCCAGCCCCCTTGCACCACCCGTGGCGGCGCCGTCGTCCACTCCCACTCCTTCGCCCACGGCGGAGGAAACCGGAGAGCCGCTGGATCCGGAGACCACGAATGTTGTGGCGGCGGGCGTCACCGTGGCAGCGCCCAACCCGCAGCCCGCCTACGCCACCAAGGCGATCGACCTGCTGGCAACGCTTCCCATCAAGGGCCGGGCGCCGAAGACGGGGTATGACCGGGCGCAATTCGGGCAGGCGTGGGCGGATGTGGACAGGAACGGTTGCGATACCCGCAATGACATCCTCAAGCGGGACCTCACCGGCATCACGTACACGAACAGCGTGCCCTGCAAGGTGCAGTCCGGCACCCTCGCCGATCCATACACTGGCACAACCATCAGTTTCCTGCGCGGTTCCGCGACGAGCATTGCCGTGCAGATCGACCACGTGGTGGCGCTGAGTGACGCCTGGCAGAAAGGCGCCCAGCAGTTGACCGCGGAGCAGCGGACGGCGTTTGCGAATGATCCGCTGAACCTGCAGGCCACCGACGGGCCCACCAACCAGCAAAAGGGCGACGGCGACGCTGCCACCTGGCTGCCGCCCAACAAGGGTTTCCGGTGCGAGTACGTTGCCCGCCAAATTTCCGTGAAGGCCACATACGGGTTGTGGGTGACCCAGGCCGAACACGACGCGATGGCTCGGATCCTGGGCGACTGTTCCGGTCAGCTGGCGCCGACCAACCAGCAAGCGCCGGCGCCCGTTGCGGCTGAGCCGGCACCTGCTGTTGTCGCGCCTGCTCCTGTTCCCGCTCCTGTGGCTCCCGTCCCGGCACCGGCTGCCGTCGTCCCCGCACCCGCTCCTGTGGCCCCTGCTCCCGCGCCAGCGCCTGCCGCTGTGTACTACGCCAACTGCACTGCGGCGAGGGCCGCTGGAGCGGCGCCGATCTACGCGGGCCAGGCCGGATACCGGCCGGCGCTGGACCGCGACTCCGACGGCATCGCCTGCGAGTAGGCGCTCTTGCCCGGGATTCTCCGGGCCCTCTTCCCACCATCACCATCACACGCATTCCTAGGGGGAATCATGAAAGAAAACATCAGGCCTGCCACCGGCAGGTTGAAGAAGACGCTGGCTCTGGCTGTGCTGACCGGGCTTATGTTGACAGGTTGCGGCGGCAAGCAGGCGGCGGTGGAGCCGGCCTCTGCCGCCTCCGCGACTGCCACCACTGAAGTGTCCGTCACCGTTCCCGGAGTTGTAGGCCAGACCCTGGACAAGGCGACAGATCAGCTGGAAAAGCTGGGCTTCAAGGTTGATGCGAAAGACACCATCGACGGCAAGGCCATCGGCGCGACGAAGAACTGGCAGGTGCTGACCCAGGACCCTTCCAACGGCACCCAAGTAGCAAAAGGCTCCACGGTGCACCTCGGGGTGAAGTCCCTGGAAAAAATCGCCGCTGAGAAGGCCGCTGCCGAGAAGGCGGCAGCTGACAAGGCAGCAGCCGACACTGCCGCAGCCACGAAGGCCGCTGCCGACAAGGTCGCGGCGGACAAGGCGGCGGCTGATCAAGCTGCTGCTGCTAAAGCGGCAGCAGACCAAGCTGCCGCAGCCGCGGCTCAGAAGGCAGCCCAGGCTCCGGCACCTGCTCCTGCGGCCGTTCCTGCTGCGCCGGCGCCGGCGGCGTACTACGCCAACTGCAGTGCCGCGAAGGCGGCCGGTGCCGCCCCGCTGTACAGGGGTCAGCCGGGTTACAGTTCGGCTCTGGACCGCGACGGCGACGGAGTTGCCTGCGAGCGTTAGAACCGCGACCTGGACGCCGTCCAAGCGACGGCGTCCAGGTCGCAGGACTGGGCACCAACTTCCGCCCTGGATTACGACTCGTGCGCTGCCTTGGCGGCGGGCTGGCGCCGGGAGACGAGCACCGGGCCCTTGGCATGGTGGAGGACGGCATGCGCCGTGGAACCGATGCTTCCCTTGACCAGTCCGTGGCCTTTGGTTCCGACGACGGTAAGGCGCGCCCCTTGGGCAGCGTGCAGGATTGCGCGGGGCACTGAGGTGTCGGTCAGGAACTGCTTTTCGACCGTTAGTCCGGGGGCCAGCTCCCGCGCCTTGGCGACAGCCGAATCCAGCAATGCCTCAGCTGCGGCACCTGGATCCACCGGGTCCCGGACCAGCCGGTAGCCGGCCGGAACTGTCCGGACGTGGATGATGACGAGCCGGGCTCCCGCCGCGGCAGCCGCGGTGCACGCATCCTCAAGTGCCGCCGTCGCCCCTGGGTCATGAACGGCGACCATCACGGGGCCGTCCGGGTCTCCGCCGGGTTTGATCACGGCCACGGGGCACGATGCTGTGGCTGCCATCTCCAAGCTCACTGAGCCGACGAGGAGGCCCATGAATCCTCCGAGTCCGCGGCTTCCCAGGACCAGCATTTCCTGGCCGGCCGAGATCCTGGGCAGATGGACCCTTGGGCTCCCGTTCAGCAGGCTGGTCAGGACTTTCACATCGGGGGCGGCCTGGTTCGCATGCTCAACGCCCTCTTGCAGCGTATTTTCCGCCGCGTGCTGAAGCCCGCTGTCCGCGATGCCGGGGACCGGACCGAGGTTCTTCGTCAGCAGCGGCCACAGCGTGCAATGCACCAGATGCAACGGAACCTTGCGCTGGGCCGCTTCCTTTGCAGCCCATCGGACCGCCCGTGCAGCTGGTTCTGAACCGTCATAGCCCACCACAATGGCTTTGGATTCCACAATGCCCCGATTCTCCGGTGCTGGCCGCCACGTCGTCGTGGAAGGCCCGGCTTGATTGTCTTATGCCGAGCCTAGGACAGGCCAGGCATGCGGATAAGGCCAATGTTCCCAACAACGCGCCTACTCGAGGACCCGTCGGCGGCACAGCCACGGCCGAACACGGCTTGGGCGTGCTTTCGCTGCCAGCCGCCGCCGGCCATGCCGTAGAATTGATGCATCAAGGGGAGTACTCCCGTCTGTGATTGGCCCGTCAATACGGATGCAACGAAGCATCCCGGGCCATCGGCTCCGGATCAGTCCGGGCGGAGGAGACCTTGGCGTATTCATCAACGCCAACCCCTTGGAGTACCCCAATGCAGGTAACACCACTGATCTGGATCATCACCCTTGCTGTGACAGTCCTTTTCTTCGTTTACGAGTTTTTCGCGCACGTGCGCAAGCCCCACGAGCCTTCCATCGGTGAATCGGCGCGCTGGTCGGCTTTCTACATTGGGCTGGCCCTGGCGTTCGGAGTTGGCATCGGCCTGGTGTCCGGCTGGACCTACGGCGGGGAGTACTTCGCGGGCTACCTCACCGAGAAGGCCCTCTCGATCGACAACCTGTTCGTGTTCCTCATTGTGATGAGCGGATTCGCTGTCCCGAAGAAGTACCAGCAGAAGGTGCTGATGATCGGCATCGTCATTGCGCTGATCCTCCGCGGCGGCTTCATCGCCATTGGGGCCGGCCTGATCGAGAACTTCTCCTGGATCTTCTACATCTTCGGCGCGCTGCTGCTCTTCCTGGCCTACAAGCAGGCGTTCGGCAGCCACGATTCCAACCCTGCAGACGGCAAGTTCATGCAGTTGGTGCGCCGCGCCCTGCCCGTCACTGACGAATACCACGGCGATAAGCTCACCGTGAAGAAGGGCGCAACGCGCTTCTTCACCCCCATGATGCTGACCATCATCGCCATTGGTTTCGTGGACCTGGTCTTTGCCGTTGACTCCATCCCGGCCATCTACGGGCTCACTGACGAGGCCTACATCGTTTTCACCGCCAACGCCTTCGCCCTTATGGGCCTGCGCCAGCTCTTCTTCCTGATCGGCGGACTGCTGGAACGCCTTGTCTACCTTGCCCACGGCCTGGCCGTCATCCTCGCCTTCATCGGCGTGAAGCTCGTCTTCCACGCATTGCACGTGAACGAGCTGTCCTTCATCAACGCCGGTCAGCCGCTGTTGTGGGTACCTGAGATCCCCATCTGGTTCTCGCTGCTGTTCATCGGCGCCGCCATTGCTGTAGCCACCGTGGCCAGCCTCATGAAGACACGTGGCGACAACGGGGGGAGCGGCCGTCACACCGCGGAGGGGGTTCTGGTGGCTGCGGTGTCTGCGGATGACCCGGAAGCTGATGAGCAGCCGGATGAGGACATGAGTCCTGCGGCCGGAGCCCCGAAGTAAACAGCTGTGACTCACTGCATAAAACGCAGTTCCGGCCGCCAGGGCCGTCCAAGGAGTGCCGGTGGCCCCAGAATCCTTGCAGTTACTGGGATTCTGGGGCCACCGACCATTGCGAAGGGCGGATTTGCGGCGGGGTTGGTGGGCGTGTATTGTTTTCTGAGTCGCCGCCGCTGATGCGGAAAGATAGCGGCCAAACCCCTTCTGAATGGCCTGAAAATGGTGCGGTATGTTGCGCGCCGTGTTGGGTGGGGGTCCTGTTTGTGGAGTTGCGGGTTCGCGGTAACGCGGGTTTGCAAAGCTTCATGGGTTCGGGTAAGTTTGGAAAGTTGCTCCGGAGCGATCTGCGGCCCTTGGTGGGTTGTGGTGGTGCTGGGTGTGTCTGTTGTTTGAGAACTCAATAGTGTGCCAAGTTTGTTGATACCAATTGTTTTATTGATTGGTTGTTTTGGCTGTGTCGCCACCCCGTGGTGGCATGGTTTTTACAGCTGGTTTCAAATTTTGTGCAGTCGTGGTTGCCGTTATTTCCGGTGGTCGTGGTTGTGTCTGTTTTACTTCAACGGAGAGTTTGATCCTGGCTCAGGATGAACGCTGGCGGCGTGCTTAACACATGCAAGTCGAACGATGAAGGGAGCTTGCTCCTGGATTAGTGGCGAACGGGTGAGTAACACGTGAGTAACCTGCCCTTGACTCTGGGATAAGCCTGGGAAACTGGGTCTAATACCGGATATGACCTTCCATCGCATGGTGGTTGGTGGAAAGCTTTTGTGGTTTTGGATGGACTCGCGGCCTATCAGCTTGTTGGTGGGGTAATGGCCTACCAAGGCGACGACGGGTAGCCGGCCTGAGAGGGTGACCGGCCACACTGGGACTGAGACACGGCCCAGACTCCTACGGGAGGCAGCAGTGGGGAATATTGCACAATGGGCGCAAGCCTGATGCAGCGACGCCGCGTGAGGGATGACGGCCTTCGGGTTGTAAACCTCTTTCAGTAGGGAAGAAGCGAAAGTGACGGTACCTGCAGAAGAAGCGCCGGCTAACTACGTGCCAGCAGCCGCGGTAATACGTAGGGCGCAAGCGTTATCCGGAATTATTGGGCGTAAAGAGCTCGTAGGCGGTTTGTCGCGTCTGCCGTGAAAGTCCGGGGCTCAACTCCGGATCTGCGGTGGGTACGGGCAGACTAGAGTGATGTAGGGGAGACTGGAATTCCTGGTGTAGCGGTGAAATGCGCAGATATCAGGAGGAACACCGATGGCGAAGGCAGGTCTCTGGGCATTAACTGACGCTGAGGAGCGAAAGCATGGGGAGCGAACAGGATTAGATACCCTGGTAGTCCATGCCGTAAACGTTGGGCACTAGGTGTGGGGGACATTCCACGTTTTCCGCGCCGTAGCTAACGCATTAAGTGCCCCGCCTGGGGAGTACGGCCGCAAGGCTAAAACTCAAAGGAATTGACGGGGGCCCGCACAAGCGGCGGAGCATGCGGATTAATTCGATGCAACGCGAAGAACCTTACCAAGGCTTGACATGGACCGGACCGCCGCAGAAATGTGGTTTCCCCTTTGGGGCTGGTTTACAGGTGGTGCATGGTTGTCGTCAGCTCGTGTCGTGAGATGTTGGGTTAAGTCCCGCAACGAGCGCAACCCTCGTTCTATGTTGCCAGCACGTGATGGTGGGGACTCATAGGAGACTGCCGGGGTCAACTCGGAGGAAGGTGGGGACGACGTCAAATCATCATGCCCCTTATGTCTTGGGCTTCACGCATGCTACAATGGCCGGTACAAAGGGTTGCGATACTGTGAGGTGGAGCTAATCCCAAAAAGCCGGTCTCAGTTCGGATTGGGGTCTGCAACTCGACCCCATGAAGTCGGAGTCGCTAGTAATCGCAGATCAGCAACGCTGCGGTGAATACGTTCCCGGGCCTTGTACACACCGCCCGTCAAGTCACGAAAGTTGGTAACACCCGAAGCCGGTGGCCTAACCCCTTGTGGGAGGGAGCTGTCGAAGGTGGGACTGGCGATTGGGACTAAGTCGTAACAAGGTAGCCGTACCGGAAGGTGCGGCTGGATCACCTCCTTTCTAAGGAGCACCTACAATGTTCTGCTGCTGACGCATGTTGGTGGTGGGGGTTGTCAGGAGTAAAGGCCCGTTTCACGGACGAGTGTTTCGTGGCGGGTGCTCAAGGGTGGAATATCAATAAATAGCGGCCGTGGTGTTTTCTTCTTCTCTAGTACGAGCCAGTGATGGTTCTGGAACGGTGGGTGGGGGATGGCGCGGTTTAGTGTTTGGCACACTGTTGGGTCCTGAGGCAACAGGACTATTGGCGGCCTCCTTTGGTGGGGGTTGTTGGTGGGACTTTGTTTCTGGTTTCCTGGCTGCACCGATCACGCATGTTTGTGTGTGGGGTGTGTGGTTTGGGGTTGTTGTTTGAGAACTACATAGTGGACGCGAGCATCTTGTATAAGAAGCAATTTCCAAGAATATGAACCTGGATCTGGCCGCATCTTTGGGTGTGGACGGTTTTCATGGTTCTCTCGAGAAATTTTTTTTGATCTTTGTGGTCAAGTTTTTAAGAGCACACGGTGGATGCCTTGGCATTAGGAGCCGAAGAAGGACGTAGGAATCTGCGATAAGCCTGGGGGAGTCGATAACCGGACTGTGATCCCAGGGTGTCCGAATGGGGAAACCCCGCCAAGCGCGCGAGTGACTTGGTGACCCGTACCTGAACACATAGGGTGCGTGGGGGGAACGCGGGGAAGTGAAACATCTCAGTACCCGCAGGAAGAGAAAACAATAGTGATTCCGTTAGTAGTGGCGAGCGAACGCGGATCAGGCTAAACCGTTCCATGTGTGATAGCCGGCGGGCGTTGCATGGTCGGGGTTGTGGGACTTTCCATACCAGTTCTGCCGGGCTGGTGGGGTGTGATGTGCGCGCATAGGTGAACGGTTTTGAAAGGCCGGCCAGAGAGGGTGTTAGTCCCGTAACCGTAATGTGTTTGTGCCGCCTGTGAGAGTATCCCAAGTAGTACGGGGCCCGAGAAATCCCGTGCGAATCTGTCAGGACCACCTGATAAGCCTAAATACTCCCTAATGACCGATAGCGGACCAGTACCGTGAGGGAAAGGTGAAAAGTACCCCGGGAGGGGAGTGAAACAGTACCTGAAACCGTGTGCTTACAATCCGTCGGAGCCAGTCTGATTCTGGTGACGGCGTGCCTTTTGAAGAATGAGCCTGCGAGTTAGTGTTACGTCGCGAGGTTAACCCGTGTGGGGCAGCCGTAGCGAAAGCGAGTCTGAATAGGGCGTTGCAGTGGCGTGATCTAGACCCGAAGCGAAGTGATCTACCCATGGCCAGGTTGAAGCGACGGTAAGACGTCGTGGAGGACCGAACCCACTTCAGTTGAAAATGGAGGGGATGAGCTGTGGGTAGGGGTGAAAGGCCAATCAAACTTCGTGATAGCTGGTTCTCCCCGAAATGCATTTAGGTGCAGCGTTGCGTGTTTCTTGCTGGAGGTAGAGCTACTGGATGGCTAATGGGCCCTACAAGGTTACTGACGTCAGCCAAACTCCGAATGCCGGTAAGTGAGAGCGCAGCAGTGAGACTGTGGGGGATAAGCTTCATAGTCGAGAGGGAAACAGCCCAGACCACCAACTAAGGCCCCTAAGCGTGTGCTAAGTGGGAAAGGATGTGGAGTTGCGAAGACAACCAGGAGGTTGGCTTAGAAGCAGCCACCCTTAAAAGAGTGCGTAATAGCTCACTGGTCAAGTGATTCCGCGCCGACAATGTAGCGGGGCTCAAGTACACCGCCGAAGTTGTGGCATTCAGACATGTACTAAGCCTTCGTGGTTCAGGTGTTTGGATGGGTAGGGGAGCGTCGTGTGGGCGGTGAAGTCGCGGTGTAAACCAGTGGTGGAGCCTACACGAGTGAGAATGCAGGCATGAGTAGCGAAAGACGGGTGAGAAACCCGTCCGCCGAATGATCAAGGGTTCCAGGGTCAAGCTAATCTGCCCTGGGTAAGTCGGGACCTAAGGCGAGGCCGACAGGCGTAGTCGATGGACAACGGGTTGATATTCCCGTACCGGCGAAAAACCGTCCATGTTGAACAGGGGATACTAACCGCCCGAGACCTGCCTGACACCCCTTGTGGGTGGAGGGTTTTGGTGGAGCGCGGGACCTGATCCTGGGAGGCAAGCGTATTAACAGGTGTGACGCAGGAAGGTAGCCGAGCCGGGCGATGGTTGTCCCGGTCTAAGGATGTAGGGCGAGTGGTAGGCAAATCCGCCACTCATGGTGCCTGAGATCTGATGGGACCCCCGTTTGGGGGGATTTGGTGATCCTATGCTGCCGAGAAAAGCATCGACGCGAGGTTTTAGCCGCCCGTACCCCAAACCGACACAGGTGATCAGGTAGAGAATACTAAGGCGATCGAGAGAATTATGGTTAAGGAACTCGGCAAAATGCCCCCGTAACTTCGGGAGAAGGGGGGCCCCAACCTTGAACGGTACTAGCGACCGGGAGGGGATCGGGGCCGCAGAGACCAGGGGGAAGCGACTGTTTACTAAAAACACAGGTCCGTGCGAAGTCGCAAGACGATGTATACGGACTGACTCCTGCCCGGTGCTGGAAGGTTAAGAGGACCGGTTAGCCGTAAGGCGAAGCTGAGAATTTAAGCCCCAGTAAACGGCGGTGGTAACTATAACCATCCTAAGGTAGCGAAATTCCTTGTCGGGTAAGTTCCGACCTGCACGAATGGAGTAACGACTTCCCCGCTGTCTCAACCATAAACTCGGCGAAATTGCAGTACGAGTAAAGATGCTCGTTACGCGCAGCAGGACGGAAAGACCCCGAGACCTTTACTATAGTTTGGTATTGGTGTTCGGAGTGGCTTGTGTAGGATAGGTGGGAGACGTTGAAGCCCGGACGCCAGTTCGGGTGGAGTCATCGTTGAAATACCACTCTGGTCACTTTGGACATCTAACTTCGGCCCGTAATCCGGGTCAGGGACAGTGCCTGATGGGTAGTTTAACTGGGGCGGTTGCCTCCTAAAAAGTAACGGAGGCGCCCAAAGGTTCCCTCAGCCTGGTTGGCAATCAGGTGTCGAGTGTAAGTGCACAAGGGAGCTTGACTGTGAGAGAGACATCTCGAGCAGGGACGAAAGTCGGGACTAGTGATCCGGCGGTACATTGTGGAATGGCCGTCGCTCAACGGATAAAAGGTACCTCGGGGATAACAGGCTGATCTTGCCCAAGAGTCCATATCGACGGCATGGTTTGGCACCTCGATGTCGGCTCGTCGCATCCTGGGGCTGGAGTAGGTCCCAAGGGTTGGGCTGTTCGCCCATTAAAGCGGTACGCGAGCTGGGTTTAGAACGTCGTGAGACAGTTCGGTCCCTATCCGCTGCGCGCGCAGGAAATTTGAGAAGGGCTGTCCTTAGTACGAGAGGACCGGGACGGACGAACCTCTGGTGTGTCAGTTGTACTGCCAAGTGCACCGCTGATTAGCTACGTTCGGATGGGATAACCGCTGAAAGCATCTAAGCGGGAAGCTCGCTTCGAGATGAGATTTCCATACACCCTCGGGTGTGAGAGGCCCCCAGCCAGACCACTGGGTTGATAGGCCGGATGTGGAAGCGAGGACTAACGACTCGTGAAGCTGACCGGTACTAATAGGCCAACAACTTACACCACACAGATACATACAACATCTGCTTGCGTCCACTATGTGGTTCCCAACCAACAACCCCCACCCGGGGTTTCATGGTCCAGGAACCAAACACAACCGAATAAACACAACACCACAATGTTGTAACCACAGTTTTCCCACACCACCCCAGGGGTTGGTGACGGGTACAAGGGTTACGGCGGTCATAGCGTGGGGGAAACGCCCGGTCCCATTCCGAACCCGGAAGCTAAGACCCACAGCGCCGATGGTACTGCACCCGGGAGGGTGTGGGAGAGTAGGACACCGCCGGACAATCATTGGTCGAGGCCCCAACCACACGGTTGGGGCCTCCCACATTTAAAACACCACCAACGCAGACTGGGAAACGGCCCGCTCGAAATCCCGGGATTCCAGAGCCCTGCTAATTTAGGTCAGCGCCTGCTGCTCCACCCGTCTGGCGGCGACAGTGACCGAGTGGGACAATGTGGTCATCCGTCGAATAGGGGGGGCCATCATGGCCGGCCTTGGTGTTCTTCGACTTGGTCGCTACTCCTGGGCATCCATACCCCGGCTCTTGGCGGTTCTAGTCGTACTCGCAATTGGTGTGCTGTTCGCTCCACCCGCCCTAGCAGTCGACTACGGATATGACGTTTCGTGGCCGCAGTGTCCGGGCGGTCTTCCGTTGCCGCCGGAAGATACAGGGTTCGTGGTTGTGGGGTTGACGCACGGACTCGCCTTCACCGAGAACCCCTGCCTAAGTGGGCAGTTCCAGTGGGTGCTCGACCATGGTGTCCGGGCTCAGGCCTACACCATGGCTACGTTCCCTACCGCTGCGCAATACGACACCTATGGCGACGACGGACCCTATTCAACAACCACCAGGCCAGACCGTCTGCGCAACGTCGGATACGCCGAGGGCCGCGCGGCTCTCGCCTCTCTCAACACGGTGGGATGGCGGCCGGAGAGAATCTGGGTGGACGTCGAGCCCCGCCCGCAACAGCCCTGGCCCAGCTCGACAGCAGCCGACCGGCAGGAGAACCAGTACGTCATCTCCGGACTCCTGGCTGCACTGACCAACGCCGGGTTCCCGCACGGCATCTACTCGTATTCAAGCGCTTGGGAAGCCATCACCGGATCGTGGCAGCTTCCCGAGGAACCAGTCTGGTCACCCGCAGGGCGCCTCGACTTCGCCAGTGAAGCATCCGACCTCTGCGTGAACCGCAGCTTCTCCGGCGGCACCGTCCACATCGCCCAATGGACCGACGGCACCTACGACCACGACATGACGTGCATCGGGGTGTACCAGGCCCACGTCGCGACGATCGGCTGGCAGTCGAGCGTCTCTGATGGCGCCACCGCGGGTACGACCGGCAGGTCACTGCCGTTGGAGGCGTTGCGCCTGTCCGTGGCAGGAGACCGCCTGTCGGGCGACATTCTGTGGAGGGGGCAGGTGCAAGACATTGGCTGGCAGCCATGGACGACGTCGGCGTCCCCGATTGGGACGACCGGCCTCGGTCTGCGATTGGAGGCGTTCGAGCTGCGGTTGACGGGGGATCTGGCCTCGCATTACAGCATCAGGTATCGCGCCCACGTGCAGAACGTCGGCTGGCAGCCGTACGTGCTTGACGGAGCCACTGCCGGCACCGTCGGGCAAGCTCTCCGGATGGAGGCAGTTACGATCGAGTTGGTTCCGAAGGTTGCGCCGGCATTCACCGCTGTGTACGCCGCCCACGTTCAGAACCTCGGCTGGATGGCCAACGTTTCGGACGGGACCGTCGCCGGGACCACAGGTCTGGCCCTTCGGATGGAGGCGTTGCGCCTCAATGTGTCCAGCACGGTCTATAGCGGCGACATCCAGTGGCGCGGGCATGTGCAAAACATTGGCTGGCAGCCGTGGACAACGTCGGCCAATCCCATCGGTACGGTCGGGCAGGGGCTGCGTTTGGAGGCGTTTGAAATCAGGCTGACCGGTGAGATGGCCAACCATTACAGCATCTACTACCGGGCTCACGTGCAAGATTTCGGCTGGCAATCGTGGGTCGCTGACGGAGGAACGGCAGGTACGGTGGGTATGGGCAAACGGATCGAGGCCGTGCAGATTCTCCTTGCGCCAAGGGCCGGCGGCTAGTCCAGCGGCGATGACGATGCAGGATTGTTGAACAATCTGAGTTTTTAGGGCATTCTTGGAGTACCACCAATCCGAGACGGAGATCACATGCCCAGCATCGACCTGAACAGCGACGTCGGCGAATCGTTTGGAAACTGGTCCTTCGGCGATGACGCCGCCATTTTCGAGAGTGTTTCCAGCGCCAACGTAGCCTGCGGCTTCCACGCGGGCGACCCCGTGGGCATCATGGCCACCTGCCTGGCTGCCGCGAAGGCCGGCGTCACCGTCGGCGCGCACCCCGGCTACCGGGACCTGGCCGGATTCGGCCGCCGGTTCGTGGACATGACCCCGGCGGAACTGACCGCTGACGTGGTCTACCAGATCGGCGCCGTCCAGGCCGTGGCCCTCGCGGCCGGCACCGCGGTCCGCTACGTCAAACCCCACGGCGCGCTCTACAACACCATCGTCAACCATCCCCGGCAGGCCGGCGCCGTGGTGGCCGCCATCCTCGCCGTGGACCCCACCCTTCCCCTCATGGTCCTGCCGAATTCGGAGATCCAGCGCCAGGCCGACGCCGCGGGACTGCGCACGGTCCCGGAGGCTTTTGCCGACCGCGCCTACAACCCTGACGGCACCCTCGTCTCCCGGCGCGAACCCGGCGCCGTGCTGCACGAGGTGAAGGACGTCGTCGAGCACGTCCTGCGCCTGGCCAACGACGGCGTGGTCCGCGCTGTGGACGGATCGCTGGTCCCGGTCAAAGCAGAAAGCATTTGCCTGCACGGCGACACAGCCGGCGCCGTGGCGATGGCCGCTGCCGTCCGCGCCGCCTTGGCGGATGCCGGAATTACCATCCAAAGCTTCGCCTAGCCATGGCCGCCACACAACAGCCGCCGGCCACGGCGGCATCGGCTGCGGTGCTGACCGGAATCAGGGCCGCCGGCGACCGGGCAATCCTGGTTGAACTCTCCTCCCTGGACGCGGTGCTCAGCCTCCAGTCTCAGCTCACCGCACATCCGCAGCCGGGCCAGGTGGACGTCATCGCCGCCGCAGGAACCATCCTTGTTACCGCCGATTCGCCCCACGCCCTGCAGGATTTGGCGGCGCATGTCCGCAGCCTTGACCTTGAAGCGCCCGCGGAGACTGAGAGCACCTTGGTCACCATCGAGGCGGTGTATGACGGCGACGACCTCGACGAGGCCGCGGCGCTCACCGGCCTTGGCCGCGAAGGGGTGGTGGCAGCCCACACGGGCCAGCTGTGGACCGCTGCCTTCGCTGGATTCGCCCCGGGCTTCGCCTACCTCACCGGCGAGAACTCCACCCTGGACGTCCCGCGCCGGCGTTCCCCGCGAACTGCCGTGCCCGCCGGGGCAGTGGCCCTGGGTGGACCCTACTCGGCAATCTATCCGCGGCAATCGCCGGGCGGCTGGCAACTGATCGGCCGGACCGAGGCCGCACTGTGGGACCTGGGCCGGGAGAGCCCGGCCCTCATCCGCCCCGGCGACACCGTCCGCTTCGCCGCCGTCCGGGCCCAGGCCACGGTGACCCGGCTGCAGGAGGCGAGCGGAACCACCGCCGGCCAGGCGCCGGTGGAGGAACATGCCGCTGCGGGCTTGGCAGTCCGCAAGCCAGGCCTGCAGGCCACCATCCAGGATCTGGGTCGGCCAGGCTACGCTTCCTTGGGCGTGAGCAGCTCCGGGGCCATGGACCGCGGTGCCCTGCGCCGTGCCAACCGCCTGGTGGGCAACCCTGAAGGGGATGCGGGAATCGAAATCCTCTTCGGCGGCCTGGAACTCGAGGCCCTCACCGACCAGGTCGTGGCCCTCACGGGCGCCAGAGTGCCGCTGGAGGTCACGCCATCAGAGGACACGAAACAGCGGACGACGGCGGTCCGGCGCCCGGTGTGCGACGCCCCCTTCGCGCTGCTGGCAGGAGAGCGGCTCACCGTGGGAACTCCTACCGCAGGGCTTCGCGCCTACCTGGGTGTCCGCGGCGGCATCGCCGGCCCGGCCGCACTGGGCAGCCGCTCCACCGACACCATGTCCGGACTGGGCCCTGAACCACTTCAGGCAGGGACCATACTCTCCGTGGGAACCCCCAACGCGGGCAGCGTCGTGGGCAACCCCGAAATTTCACCCCTCCCGGACAAGAACCAGGCCACAGAGCTCCGGGTGGTTCCCGGCCCGCGGCAGGACTGGTTCAACGGCGAAACGCTGCACAACTTCCTGTCCCAGGAGTGGACTGTCAGTCCCAAGTCCAACCGGATCGGCCTGCGCCTGGACGGCCAGGCACTCAGCCGCGGCAGGGAGGGCGAACTGGCCAGCGAAGGCACTGTCCGCGGCGCCGTGCAGGTCCCCCCTGAAGGCAAGCCGGTCCTCTTCCTGTCCGATCATCCGGTGACGGGCGGGTACCCGGTGATCGCCGTCGTCGTCCACGCTGACCTGGACAAAGCCGCCCAACTTCCCCCGGGGGCATCGGTGCGGTTCACCGCAGCTTCCCCGGCAGAACAGCCCGAAACACCTAAGGAAACCTTCCATGCGTAAAGTCCTCATTGCCAACCGCGGCGAAATCGCCGTCCGGATCGCCAGGGCCTGCGACGATGCAGGGCTGGAAAGCGTGGCAGTCTACGCCGATCCGGATGCCGATGCGCTGCACGTCTCGGCCGCCACCGAGGCCTACTCGCTGGCTGGCTCCAGGCCGCAGGAAACCTACCTGGATATGGGGAAGATCCTGGCGATCGCGGCCAAAAGCGGTGCCGACGCCGTCCACCCCGGATACGGCTTCCTGTCCGAGAATGCCGGGTTCGCCCAGGCCGTGATCGACGCGGGGCTGACCTGGATCGGGCCCTCGCCTGACACCATCCGGCTGCTGGGCGACAAGGTCAGCGCCCGCGAAGTGGCTGTCCGCGCCGGCGCCCCGCTGGCACCCGGCAGCGACGGCCCGGTGGCCAGCGCCGCCGAAGTCCGCGCCTTCGCTGAACAAGTGGGCCTTCCGGTGGCCATCAAAGCTGCCTTCGGTGGTGGCGGACGCGGACTGAAAGTGGTCAGGAACCTGGCCGACATTGAGGAAAGCTTCGACTCCGCCGTGCGCGAATCGCAGGCAGCCTTCGGCCGCAGCGAGTGCTACGTGGAGAAGTTCCTGGACCGCCCCCGCCACGTGGAGGCCCAGGTCATCGCTGACACGCATGGCAATGTGGTGGTGGTTGGCACCCGGGACTGCTCACTGCAGCGGCGCCACCAGAAACTCGTTGAGGAAGCGCCCGCACCCTTCCTCACCCCTGAGCAGCGGGCTGCGATCCACGCTTCGGCCAAGGCCATTTGCCGGGAGGCCGGATACGTGGGTGCCGGCACGGTGGAATACCTGCTGGACGGCTCCGGTTTCCTGAGCTTCCTGGAGGTCAACACCCGGCTCCAGGTGGAGCACCCCATCACGGAGGAAACCTCCGGCGTGGACCTGGTGGCCGCCCAACTGTCCATCGCGGCGGGGGAGAGGCTCCCCATCCTTGAAGACCCCGAGCCCCGCGGCCACGCGTTCGAATTCCGGATCAACGCCGAGGACCCGGGCCGCGGCTTCCTGCCATCGCCGGGCACTGTCGACTCGTTCGACGTGCCCACCGGGCCGGGGATCCGGCTGGACACCGGCGTTCGTGCCGGGTCCACGGTGCCGGGTCAGTTCGATTCGCTGCTCGCCAAGCTGGTGGTGACCGGCGCGGACCGTCAGCAGGCCCTCCGGCGCGCCCGCCGCGCCCTGCGCGATTTCCGCATCGGCGGGCTGGCAACCGTCCTGCCGTTCCACCGCGCCGTTGTGGAGGCCCCCGACTTCACCGGCACCGATTCCCTGGACGTTTACACCACGTGGATCGAGAGCGGATTCGCCGCCGAACTGGAGGCGGACCCCGCGTTCAGTCCCGCCGCGCCCGAGGAACCGCGCCGGACCATCGGCATCGAGGTGGACGGCAAGCGGATGGAGCTGGGACTTCCCAAGGCGCTGCTGGATTCGCTGCTCGACGGCGGTGGCCGGCGCGGTGCCGGCGCTCCGGACCGTGACGCGGAACCCCAAGCGGAGAAGAACGACGGCGACCTGCTGGCCACGATGGCCGGCACCGTGGTCAAGTGGCTGGCTGAGCCCGGGGCCAGCGTCGCGGAAGGGGAAACGGTGCTGGTGCTCGAAGCAATGAAGATGGAAACGGCCGTCGCCGCCCACCGTGCCGGCACCCTGGGGGAGCAGTTCGCGGCGGCGGGGGACCCCGTCGCGCCCGGCCAGGTGCTCGCCACCATTTCCTGAGCGCACCTCACGAGGGCATGCGCGCGAACACGCGGCACACTGCCAGGCTGAACCAGAGCTGGAGGTCGTGGAACCTGTCCCGGAGCAGGTGGCCGGTGAAGAGCCCGGATGGTTCCTGGTGTGCGGCCAGCCACTCGCGCGCCCGGTCGGTTTTTTCCGATCGAAGGCCTGGACGGATGATGCTGATGGCGTCGAGGGCGGAAACCAGGTCCGTCATCCAGAAGGGAAAGCTGAATTCGGTCCAGTCGGAGACACGGCCCTTATCCGGATAGGCGTCCGGCTCGAAGAAGCGGCCCGCCAGCAATTCCGCAGCCTTCTGTGCGGGGGCGCCTGCGCGGTGCCTGGGATGGGCCGCATACGCCCTGAGCACCACCCCGGTGATCAGATGTGAGAACGGCTGCGCCGGATCGCCGGTGATGGTCTGCGGCTCCTCGAGCGCGTCGAGATTCCTCCCCCGGGTGCGGAGCGGAAGGGCCCAGCCACCGTCGTCCTGCCGCGACGCGTCAAGCCAGCTGAACGCGCGTTCCACGCGGGGGTCGTCGCCGTACCCCGCTTTGACCAGCAGCCCGATGAGGGCCGCCGTGTAGTTGGGAGACACCTGGTTGCCGTAAATCCCTCGAAGATCACCTTGGGCCGACTGTTGTGAGAGCACATAGGCGGCGGCCGCGGCGAGAGCCGGGTGCCGGTTCGTCAGCCCGAACATCTCCACGAGGAACCCGAGTTGCCGGTAGGTCTCCAGCAGGTCGTAGTCCATGATGGCCCGGGGGCGTCTTCCCGGATACGCCCACGACCCGTCGGCCGCCTGGCGCCGCAGGATCCGGCGCGGGATCGGAAGGTCCCAGAGGGCCTCATCGGGTGCCCCCGCCGGGGCGGGTGGCAGCCCTGCCGGGCCGGGGAGGAGGTCCCTGACTGCCCAGGAGTGCACGGCAGGGTGCCCGCTGGACAGCAGCGGGGCGATCGGGTCGAACCGGAGGCCGTCCAGCCACGTCATGGTCACCATGATGGCGGAATTCGTCCGGTGCGGACAGGGCGCCGGTGTCAGGGCCGATATCGTGGTGGCATGACGTTTGACGAGGTACTGGCCGATCTCCAAGCCCAGGCCAGGACCACAAAGCACGCCGAAACGGGCCTCTGGGTGGCCGCCCAGCTCCGCAGCCGCATCGCCGCCGGCCAGCTCAAGCCCGGTTCCAAGCTCGCCGAGGAAGCCCTCCGCGAAGCCCTCGGCGTGTCCCGGAATACCCTGCGGGAGGCATTCGCGGCCCTGCATTCGGAACATATCGTCACCCGCATTCCCAACCGCGGCGTGTTCGTCGCGCACCCCACGGCGGACGACATCCGCGAAATCTACCGTGTGCGCCGCTTTCTTGAGCCCTCGGCGGTGCTGTGGTCCGGCACGGTCTCCACGGAACCCCTGGCGGCGATCGTCAAGGCGGCCAGGGCCGCCGCTGCTGACGGCGACATTCCGGGCATGGCAGGCGCCAACCAGGACTTCCACCGCGCCATCGTGGACCGCGCCGGCAGCGAACGCCTGAACAACCTCATGGACCAGGTGCTGGCCGAAATGCGGCTGGTGTTCCACTCCATGGCCGCCAATCCCGCCTTCCACGAACCCTACGTGGAGGACAACGCGAAGATCGTGGAGCTCCTGGAGGCCGGGGAACTTGCCGCGGCAGCGGATTTCCTGGCCGACTACCTGGAGCGCGCCGAAACGCAGCTGCTGGCCGCCGTCGGCCGCTGAACCAAAGCCCCCTCGAAGAAGGGGGTTGCGGGATTGTTGAACAAAAAGCTATGCTTTAGATCACACCGTTGTTCTGCAGCTCACTTAACCCTGCAGCGCCAACGTGACAGGGGCTCCCGCCCCTCGGCGCCGTCACCCCCAATTGACCAACCCATGGACGCGCCGGCCCCCACTTTCGCAGACCCGTCACGGGTCCCCTGGGAAGGGATAATCATGCTTGTACTCATCGGGGTGCTGCTGGTGATCGTTGGCTTCGCCATCCGGCTGAACCCCCTGATCGTCGTCACCGTCGCCGGCATCGTCACCGCACTGCTGGGCGGGATGAACCCCGCGCAGATCCTTGACTCGTTTGGCACCGGCTTCGCCAGCAGCCGCTCGGTCACCATCTTCGTGGCGGTGCTGCCGGTTGTGGGCATCATCGAGTTCTTCGGGCTGCAGGAGCAAGCCAAGGTGCTCATCGGCAGGCTGGCCAAGCTGACGGCGGGGCGCGTCCTGATCGGCTACCTGGCCGTCCGCCAGATCACCGCCGCCGTGGGCCTGAACAGCATCGGCGGCCATGCCCAGACCGTCCGTCCGCTGGTATTCCCCATGGCTGAGGGTGCAGCGCTGCGCCGCTACGGGCACGTGCCGGAAAAGATCAGCGAGAAGATCAAGGGCCACTCCGCCGCTGCGGACAACGTGGGCGTGTTCTTCGGCGAAGACGTGTTCGTGGCCGTCGGCTCCATCCTGCTGATCACCACGTTCGTGGACACCACCTACCATCTGCACCTTGAACCGCTCCAGTTGGCCCTGTGGGCCATCCCCACCGCCATCGCGGCCTTCCTCATCCACGGCTTCCGGCTGCTGCGCCTGGATAAGCAGCTGGACAAGGAATACCGCGAGTTCGAGCTCACCGCCGAGAAGGAATCCGCAGGAGAAG
Source organism: Arthrobacter sp. SLBN-112 (assembly GCF_030944625.1). Classification (NCBI taxonomy): domain Bacteria; kingdom Bacillati; phylum Actinomycetota; class Actinomycetes; order Micrococcales; family Micrococcaceae; genus Arthrobacter; species Arthrobacter sp. SLBN-112. Next base: position 4,148,493 of record NZ_JAUSXY010000001.1, on the reverse strand, counting down.
CCAAATGATCAACGTTGAAGCCGTCTACTGGCTGATCGGCATTCTGTTCGTCGCCTGGGCATCGTTAATTGCCGCCGACACCAACCACCCCCGCCGTTGGGGCAGCTCCGCCTTCTGGGGCCTGCTGGGCCTGTGCTTCTTCTACAGCACCTGGGTCCAGGCCGGCACTGCACCCGGCTGGATCCTGGGCATCGCCGTCCTGGTCCTGGTGGTGCTGGCCTCCACCGGACTTCTGGGCCACGGCAAGCACCGCACCTCCACGGGCCCGGAGCGGGAGGCCTACGCCAAGCGCTTCGGCAACAAGCTCTTCATCCCGGCCCTGACGCTGCCCCTGGTCACCGTGATCCTGGTGCTCGCAGCGCCCGTGCTGGTGATCGGCGGCGCCCCGCTGCTGGATCCGAAGAACACCACGCTGGTAGCCCTGGCCATCGGAGCCGTGGCCGCCGTCGTCGTCGCCCTGGTGATCCTCAAGCCGAAGAACCCGGCCACGCCCATCTTCGAAAGCCGCCGGATCCTCGAATCCATCGGCTGGGCGGCGCTGCTGCCGCAGATGCTCACCACGCTGGGCATCCTCTTCACCAAGGCCGGCGTCGGCACCGCGGTGGGCACCCTGGCGTCCGGGCTGCTTCCGAAGGGCTCACTGATCGCCGGTGTGCTGGTGTACTGCATCGGCATGTTCCTCTTCACCGTGCTGATGGGCAACGGCTTCGCGGCTTTCCCCATCATGACGGCCGCGATCGGCTGGCCCGTGTTGGTGCAGGGATTCCACGGCGACCCTGCCATCATCTTCGCGATCGGCATGCTGGCCGGGTTCTGCGGCACGCTCTGCACACCCATGGCCGCCAACTTCAACCTGGTGCCCTCCGCGCTGCTGGAAATGAAGAACAAGTACGGCGTGATCACGGCGCAGGTGGGCACAGCCATCCCGTTGCTGGCGGTCAACATTGTGCTGATGTACTTCCTGGCCTTCCACTAACCCCTTCCTTTCCGTGATTTTGGCTTTCAAAGGAGCATGATGGACAACGATCTCCGCGCTCAGGCGGCACCGGACTACGCTGCGGTGGTGCTTGGCAACCTGCACGAGCCCTTCCCGCATTCGGCGCACCACACCCAGGTCTCCGCCGACGACCGCCCCACCCCGGAACAGATCCACCCCGCGTTCTACACGTCCTTTGACTGGCACTCCTGCGTGCACATGCACTGGCTGGGGGCCAGTTTGCTGGGGGCTGCCGCCGGGTCACCTTCTGCCGGGGTTGCTCCGGAGGGGGCGTCCGACGGCGGGACGGCGGCTTGGGTGGACAGCTCCACCGCCGCGTCGCTGCGGGAAGCGCTGGGCGCCAACCTGACTCCGGCCAAGCTGGCGGTGGAACGGGACTACCTGCTGGCCAACCCGTCCTGGGAACGTCCGTATGGCTGGGCGTGGCTGATGCGGCTTGCCGCCACATGTTCCGCGTCCTCCGATGCGGAGATTCGTGAATGGGGCGCCGCCTTGGATCCACTGGTGGATGCGGTGGCGCAGCTCAGCGAGGCATGGATGGCCAAGGCCCAGTACCCCGTCCGGCACGGGCTGCACACCAACGCGGCCTTCGGCGTGGGCTACATGCTCGACGCTTTCCGGTCCTTGGGCCGCGATGACGCTGCGAAGGCATGCGAGGAGGCGGCCCGCACCTGGTTCGGGAATGACCGCGGCTGGCCGGGCGACTGGGAGCTCAGCGGCCAGGACTTCCTCTCCGCCGGCCTCAGCGAGGCGGACTTGATGCGCCGTGTCCTGACCGCCGACGAGTTCGCAGACTGGTTCGGAGCGTTCCTGCCGGGCCTTTCCACGGAGTCGCGGATCCTGCAGCCGGTGAGCGTGACGGATGAGACCGACGGCTACCTGGTGCACCTGCACGGGCTGAACCTGACCCGCGCCGGCCAGGTGGCACGGATCATCGCCGCGCTTCGTGGCTCCGCCGCTCCGGAGGCTTCCGCAGCTTCCGCTGTGTTGGGCGCGGCATTGGATCCGCTCCTGAAGGCCGGGCTGTCCGGGCTGGAAAGCGGGGACTTTATGTCCACGCACTGGCTGGCCAGTTTCGCCTGGGACGCGCTGGGGTCGGTCGCTGCGCTGGACTGACGGTTCACGGGGACGCTGGATCAGTCACACTCCGTCCGCAGCCTCCGGGCTGTGCATCCGGGCGTTACGCCGCGCTAATCTTGCTGCACCACGTGCCGAGCGCGTGACCTGGGAGCAGCGGGCAGGGTTGTAATGAGCTGACCGTCCGCCCGAGCCCGGAGGAAACCGATGCGCCAGCACGTCAGCACCTGCCTGTCAGACCCCGCAGTGGCAGGGGAAACCGCCATAATCAGTCCTAGGAGGAAACGGACCAGGCACCCCCGGCTTGCGGTGGGGGACCGGGTCAGTTTCGCCGAGGGAACCCTTGCCGGCACGGGAGTCGTGGACGCCGTGACGTCCGATTATTCGATCATCTGGGTGTGGACGGATGAAGGCCAGGGCCGCCGGATGTTCCTGCAGGGCTACGGAAGTATCGTCTCGGCGACTTAGGTTCGACGGCGGACATCGGGCCGCCGGGGACGGCCGGCCACGAGCCACGCGACTCCTCCTGCCACGCTTCCGAAGACGAGGAGCAGCAGCCAGGTGTCCCTGCTGAAGGTTCGTATGTCCCGTTCATCTGTCTGGCTGAAGTCGACCAGGCTGTAGCCCCAGATGGCCACGCAGGGGATGAGGACCAGCCAGGGTAACCACCAGGCGGCGCCTGTCGTATTCATACTTCAGTATGCTCCGGATTTGCCGGCCCAGCGGCGGCCGCGGACGTTTACCCGGGGGCGTAACCGCAGCCGGGGCTCCCTCCCGCCTTTAGTGGGACAATGAAGGCAAGGACACCTGTCACGGCGCCGGCCTGGCGACGGCACGTCCCGCCATTTATAGGAGGGGATCCTGATGGACCCCACCACCGTCATTGTTATCGTCCTCGTCATCCTGCTGCTCATCGTCGCGAAGATGTCCATCCGGATCGTGCGCCAATACGAGAAGGGCGTGCTGTTCCGGCTTGGCAGGGTCATCGGTGTCAGGGACCCTGGCCTGCGGCTGATCATCCCGGTCATCGACCGGCTGCCTCTGGTCAGCCTCCGGATCGTGACCATGCCCATCCAGTCCCAAGGCATCATTACGCAGGACAACGTGAGCGTCGATGTCTCTGCGGTGGCCTACTATCGCGTGGTGGACGCCGTAAAGTCCGTCATCGCGATCGAGAACGTGGCCGCGGCCATCGACCAGATCGCCCAGACCACGTTGCGGAAAGTCGTTGGCCGCCACACCTTGGACCAGACCCTGTCCGAGACCGAGCGGATCAACGTGGATATCCGCGAAATCCTCGACGTACTCACCGTCGAGTGGGGTGTGGAAGTCACCTTGGTGGAGCTGAAGGACATCCAACTGCCTGAAAGCATGAAGCGTGCCATGGCCCGCCAGGCTGAAGCCGAACGTGAAAAGAGGGCGAAGATCATCGCCGCAGAAGGCGAGGCCATCGCAGCAACAGCCCTGGGCGACGCCTCCGACACCATGATGGCGCACCCGCTGGCGTTGCAGCTCCGCAACCTGCAGTCCCTGGTGGAAATCGGCGTCGACAAGAACACCACGGTGGTCTTCCCCGCCCCGCTCATGAGCACCATCGGTGAACTCTCCGCCTTCCTGGCCCGCGAGAACCAGGCAGCATCCACCGGGGGCAAGTCGCCCATCAAAGCGGCGTGACCGGGGCCGGGACCCACAGCCGGCAAAGGGCATCGCCCGTCCAGTCCTGGCCGGGCGATAAGGTCATAGGCATGACCACTGCTGCTCAACGCCCTGTCTATTTCCTGTCGGACAGTACGGGCATCACCGCGGAAACTCTGGGCAACACGTTGCTGACCCAGTTCCCGGTGGCCGACTTTGACCGCGTCACCATCCCCTTCATCACCACAGCCGAGCAGGCCCGCGCCGTGGTGCGCACCATCGACGGCCTTGCCGCAACCGGCCCCCGGCCCCTGGTCTTCTCCACTGCGGTGAGCAGCGAAATCCGGCAGATCCTGGCCGGCTGCAAGGGCGTCATCGTGGACCTGATCGGCACGCACGTGGGCGTGCTGGAACAGGCACTTGGCGCGGCGGCCAGCGGCGAGCCCGGCAGGGCGCACGGCCTGGGGAACGCTGCGCGGTACCAGTCCCGGATGGCTGCCGTGGAGTATGCGATGGAGCACGACGACGGCCAGAGCCTGCGTGCCCTGGAAAAGGCGCAGGTGATCCTGGTGGCGCCGTCCCGGTGCGGCAAGACCCCCACCACCATGTACCTGGCCCTCCAGCACGGGATCTTCGCTGCCAACTTTCCGCTGGTGGACGAGGACTTCCAGCGGGACGGGCTGCCCAAGCCGCTGCAGCCCTTCGTGTCCAAGTGTTTCGGCCTGTCCTCCAACCCGCTGCGCCTGAGCCAGATCCGGACAGAGCGGCGGCCCAGCTCGCCCTACGCGTCCTTGCGGCAGTGCGGCTTTGAGCTGCGCAGCGCGGAACAACTGTACGTATCCCACCGGATCCCTTACCTGAACTCGGCCACCGTGTCCGTGGAGGAAATGGCGGCCACCATCCTGCAGCGGATGAACCTCAAGCACTAGCAACAATTCACAAACGTGGCGTGGCGCACATCATGTGGAAAGTGCGCGGCAGACCTGCCACTGTTGACAAGGTTTTTCTTCCGGCCGGCACTACCGTGGGCGGCCAGCAACGCCTAAGCCACCCTCTGCAAAGGAGCAGCAATCATGACCACAGACGTTCTTTGGTTCTCTGAACTTGGACTTAAGGACCTGGACAAGGTGGGCGGCAAGAACGCCTCCCTGGGCGAGATGGTGCAGAACCTGACGTCCGCCGGCGTCCAGGTTCCGGATGGTTTCGCCACCACAGCGGACGCGTACCGCCGGTTCCTGTCCGATTCCGGCCTGGACCAGAAGATCGCCGACCGGCTCGTCGGCTTGGACACGGATGACGTGACGGCGCTGGCGGCTGCCGGCCAGGAGATCCGGTCCCTGGTCCGCGAAACGCCGTTCCTGGCGGATTTCGAGGCGCAGGTCCGCGAGGCGTACCAGCAACTCGTGGACAAGCACGCCGGCTCCCAGGACCTTTCCTGGGCGGTGCGTTCCAGCGCCACGGCGGAAGACCTTCCCGATGCCTCCTTCGCCGGGCAGCAGGAGACCTTCCTGAACGTTCGCGGCATCGAGAACATCCTGCAGGCCATCAAGGATGTCTTCGCCTCGCTCTACAACGACCGCGCCATCGCCTACCGTGTGCACCACAAGTTCGAGCACGCCGAGGTGGCACTTTCCGCGGGCATCCAGCGCATGGTGCGTTCCGACGTCGGCGCTTCCGGCGTCATGTTCACCATGGACACCGAGTCCGGCTTCCAGGACGCCGTGTTCGTCACCTCCTCCTACGGGCTGGGTGAAGCGGTGGTGCAGGGGGCCGTGAACCCTGACGAGTTCTACGTCTACAAGCCCGCCTTGGAAGCAGGCCGCCCCGCGATCCTGAAGCGGGGCCTGGGCGAGAAGGCCCTCCAGATGACCTACACCAACAACAGCGAGATCGGCCGCACCATTGATTTCGTGCCGGTGGAGGCTTCGCAGCGCGCGCGGTTCAGCCTCACGGACGACGACGTCGAGCAGCTGGCGCGCCACGCCGTCGCCATTGAGAAGCATTACGGCCGTCCGATGGACATTGAGTGGGGCAAGGACGGCATTGACGGCGGCCTGTACATCCTGCAGGCCCGCCCCGAAACCGTGCAGTCCCGCCGCGCCCCCGGCAGCCAGAGCCGCTTCCGCCTGAACGCCACCGGCCCGGTGCTGGTGGAAGGCCGCGCCATCGGCCAGCGGATCGGCGCCGGGAAGGTCCGGATCCTCACCGCGATCGACCAGATGGCCTCGTTCCAGAGCGGCGACGTGCTGGTGGCGGACATGACCGACCCCGACTGGGAACCGATCATGAAGCGTGCCTCCGCCATCGTCACCAACCGCGGCGGACGCACCTGCCACGCGGCCATCATCGCCCGCGAATTGGGGATTCCCGCCGTCGTCGGTACCGGCAACGCCACTGACTCGCTGGCCGACGGCCAGGAGGTCACCGTGTCCTGCGCCGACGGCGAGACCGGCACCATCTACCAGGGCCTGCTGGACTTCAGCGTCGAGGAAACCGGGGTCACCCAGCTGCCCGAGGCGCCGGTGAAGGTCATGATGAACGTGGGCACCCCGGAGCAGGCGTTCACTTTCGCGCAGCTGCCCAACCACGGCGTGGGCCTGGCCCGGCTGGAGTTCATCATCAACCGGCAGATCGGCATCCACCCCAAGGCGCTGCTGAACCTGGACAGCCAGCCGGAGGATGTGGCCGCCGAAATCCGCGGGCGAATCGCCGCCTACAGCGGCCCCCGGGACTACTACATCAAGCGCCTGGCCGAGGGCGTGGCCACCATCGCCGCGGCGTTTGCGCCGGAACCGGTGATCGTCCGGATGTCCGACTTCAAGTCCAACGAGTACGCCAACCTGATCGGCGGCCCGGCGTACGAGCCGCACGAGGAGAACCCGATGATCGGGTTCCGCGGCGCGTCCCGCTACCTGGAGCCGTCCTTCCGGGACTGCTTCGACCTTGAATGTGAGGCCCTGTCCTTCGTCCGCAACGAGATGGGCCTGACCAACGTCAAGCTCATGATCCCGTTCGTGCGGACCCTGGACGAGGCACGGGGCGTAATCGACCTGCTCGCTGAGAACGGCCTGCGCCGCGGCGAAAACGGGCTTGAAGTGATCATGATGTGCGAACTGCCCTCCAACGCGTTGCTCGCCGACGAGTTCCTGGAGTACTTCGACGGCTTCTCCATCGGCTCGAACGACATGACCCAGCTGACCCTGGGCCTGGACCGTGACTCGGCGATCGTGGCCAACAGCTTCGATGAGCGGGACGCGGCCGTGAAGAAGCTGCTCAGCATGGCCATCAAAGCCTGCCGGGCCCATGGCAAGTACGTGGGCATCTGCGGCCAGGGCCCCAGCGACCACCCGGACTTCGCTGAATGGCTGGTGAAGGAAGGCGTCAATTCCGTCTCCCTGAACCCGGACACCGTGGTGGACACCTGGCTGCGGCTCGCAGGGGCAGCCGGCGACTCGTCCGCGGACGCAGTGGCTGCCGCCGTCGGCGCCTGACCAGACCGCCGAAAGGTCCAAGGGCGGTTCCGTCACGGTGTTAAAGCCGTGACGGAACCGCCAGGACCTGCTCGCGCAGGATGTCCGCGTGGCCGCAGTGCTGGGCCAGTTCACGCAGCATGTGCAGGTAGACCCAACGCAGTGGAAGCGGGCCGCGCCGGTTGCCGGTGACCACATCGTCCAGGCCCAGCCGGGCTGCGGCGGCCCGGGAGGCGGCGCACGCCTCGCGGTGGGCTGACCGGACGGAGGCGACCGTGTCGGCATCGTCAAGGATGAACGATTCGTCCGGGGTGGCCGGAATGCCGATCTCACTGCGCGGGCGGCCCGTGACGGCTTCGTCGAACCAGACCTTCTCCACGAAGGTGGCGTGCTTCACCAGCCCCAGCAGCGTGGTGCGGGAAGGCACCAGCCGGCGTCTGGCCTGCTCTTCGGTCAGGCTTTCAAGGCAGTCGTTGAGGGCTGCCCGGTGTTCGTCCAGGAAGAACTCGAACTGGGCACGCAGCGGCTCGGAAATCACGTCGTCCATGGAACGGGGGAGGATGGCCATACGCCGACCCTAGCAAGCCGGCACGGGACGCAGCGGCTACAACGCCCGGGCCAGCGAACGCCCCACAGTCCTGCCGGTGAAAATGCAGCCGCCCAGGAAAGTGCCCTCAAGGGCGTTGTAACCGTGGGCGCCGCCACCGCCGAACCCGGCGGCCTCCCCGGCGGCGTAGAGGCCGGGAACGGGGCGGCCGTCCTGACCGAGTGCCTGTCCGGACAAATTGGTCTGGATGCCGCCAAGAGTCTTTCGGGTGACAACATACAGCCGCACGGCTATCAACGGACCGGCCTTCGTGTCCAGGATCCGGTGCGGCTTCACCGTCCGGAAGATCCTGTCACCCAGGTAGCGGCGGCTGTTGCGGATGCCCGCCACCTGGATGTCCTTGGAGTAGGGGTTCCTGATCTCGGCGTCGCGCTCCTCGATCTGCCGCCGCAGCAGCCCAAACTCCAGCAGTGGCTCGGACGTGAGCCCGTTCATTCCGCGCACCAAGTCCGGGAGGTTGTCCGCCACCACAAAGTCCGGGCCGTGCTCCTTGAACGCCTCGATGGGGCCGGAGGCGCCGCGGCCCAGCCGGGTCTTCAGCAGCAGCTTAAGGTCCCGGTTGGTGATATCAGGGTTCTGTTCGGAGCCGGAAAGGGCAAACTCCTTTTCGATGATCCGCTGGTTGAGGATGAACCAGGAATGGTCGTACTGCTGAATGTCCGGGGTGGTCCGCAACAGGCGGAGGGTGCCCAGCGTGTCGTAGCCGGGCAGGCCGGGGGAGGGGAGCCGCCGGCCCAGCGCATCAAACCACAGCGAGGACGGGCCCGGCAGGATCCGGATGGCGTGGTCCGGCCAGATGGGGTTCCAGTTCTGGATTCCCTCGGTGTAGTGCCACATCCGGTCCCGGTTCACCAGCCGGACCCCGGACCCGTCGGCAATGTCCAGCATCCGCCCGTCCACGTGCTGCGGCACCCCGGTGACCATCTTCCGCGGCGGCGTTCCCAGCCGGTGCGGCCACCAGCGCCGCACCTGCTCATGGTTGCCGCCGATCCCGCCGGAGGCGATCACCACGGCCTGCGCCCGCAGCTCAAACTCCCCAACAACGTCCCGGTTGGAGGACACTCCACGCGGCGACGCATCAGGTGCCAGCACCGCGCCCCGCACCCCGGTGACCGCACCGTCGTCGTACGTTAAACCGTCCACCCGGTGCCGGAAGAAGAACTTGACGCTGCCCGTCGCAGCTGCCTCCCGCGCCTTGTCCGCGAACGGTTCGGAGACCCCGGTGCCGGTGCCCCACGGGACGTGGAAGCGGGGGACCGAGTTGCCGTGGCCGCCCGCCCTCCCGTCGCCGCGCTCGGCCCAACCCACCAGGGGCGTGAACCGGATTCCCTGTTCCTGCAACCAGGCGCGCTTGTCGCCGGCAGCGAACTCAACGTAGGCGCGGCCCCATTGCCGGGCCCACTCGTCCTCAGGGTGCGGTCCGGAAAACCGGTCCCACTGCGCCGAACCCTGCCAGTCCTGCCACGCCAGCTCGACGGAATCCTTCACGCCCAGCCGACGCTGCATAGGAGTGTCCACCAGGAAAAGCCCGCCCAGCGACCAGAACGCCTGGCCGCCCAGGTTGGCCTGGTTCTCCTGGTCCACGATGGCTACGCGCTTGCCGACCCGGACCAGCTCGTTGCCGGCCACCAGCCCGGCCAGCCCTCCGCCGATGATGATGACGTCCGCGTCCATGCGTCCCTGCCCAGGTTCGAAAGCTGCTGTGATTACTGGCCAAGCTATCGCACGTTGTGGCCCATGCTCCGGTTTCCGTGCCCGGCGCGCAGCTGCCGCTTGCCGCCTGCGTGTCACACTGGCCCGGTTTTCAGGGGGAAACGGCCGCGGGAGCGCGGATTCTTGGCGTTTCGCTGCGAAAACTGGGCCAGTCTGTGCGCCTGACGTCACGCGGGACAGGCTTTCACGGCAACAGACGACGGCGAGCCCCGTGTTTCCGGGGTTTGGTCCCCGCGGGTGGGTTCAAAGTCTGCTCTGCGTGACGCGGGTGCGTCCGGAAGCAGACGTCCGCGTCAGGCTGGAAGGGGAGGTGGCAGGGGGCCCAGCTCCACCGTTCGAGGCGGGTTGGCGCCGGCGCGGGAGCAGGTGATGGCCGCCGCCCGGTTCGCATAGCCGGCCAGGACGTGCAGCTCGGTGGCCGTGAGGGCCGCCAGCCGGGGGCGGGCGCCGGCTCCCAGGAGGTTCAGCTGCGCGAGACCCGAGATGAGGGCGGCCATGAAGGAGTCGCCCGCCCCCACGGTATCGGCCACGTCGATGCTTTCCCCCGGCAGGTCCACGCGGCCCTGCCTGTTCAGGAGCACTGGTCCCTCAGCACCGCGGGTGAGGGCCACCAGCGCCGGGCCGAGCTCCAGCCAGGCAGCCAGCGACTCGTCGGGAGTGCGGTCCGGATAGAGCCAGCGCAGGTCCTCGTCGCTTGCCTTGACGAGGTCGCTCGCGGCGGCGAACTCCTCAGCCTGTTTGCAGGCCGCGGCAACGTCGGGACTGATGCCGGGCCTGCAATTGGGGTCGTAACTGACGGTGGCACTGTCCCGGGCCGCCTCCACCAGGGCAAAGGTGGCGTGGTTGCCCGGGGAAAGCGAGGTGGCAATGGAACCGGTGTGGATGTGCGCGGAGGCTTCCACGGCGGCCAGGGCGGGAAGCGACGCGCCGTTGATGTCCCACGTGATGTCGAAGGCGTAGGTTGCTGCGCCGTCCGGGCCCAGCGCCGCCGTTGCCGTGGACGTGGGTGCGGCGCCGCCCAGCACCGGCCTGACGCCGTTGGCCTGCAGGTGCTGATCGATGATCCGCCCGCACGCGTCGTCGTCGTAATGCGTCACCAGGCTTGTGGAAAGGCCCAGCCGGGCAGTTCCCACTGCCACGTTCAGCGGGCTGCCGCCGGGGTGGGCCTTCCGGCCGGCGGTTCCCCGGCGCGGGTCATCGATGATGTCCACGAGGGACTCGCCGATCACGGTGACCAGGGGACCGCCGTCCGCGACGTCCCTGGTGGTGGAGGGTGTTGGCATGGCTGCTTCCTTGCAGTGTGTCTTGGTGGGGTTATGGTGCTGTGGTCAGCGGCCCGGGTAGACCACGGCCTTGAGCTGGCCGGGCTGCTTTCCCGCCTTGAGCGCCTCTTCGGATTCGGCCAACCCGAACTTCCCGGTGACCAGGACGTCCAGGTCCACCTTGCCGTCGGCGAGGAGCTGGATGGCCAGCGGCCAGGTGTTCGTGTAGCGGAAAACCCCGGAGAGCCAGATTTCCCGGTTCTGGATGTATGAGACGGGAAGCTCGACGTCGTCGGCCCCCAGCCCCACCAGGATCACCCTGCCAGCCGGTGCCACGGCCTTGACCCCGGAACGGACCGCCAGCGGTGCGCCGGACGCATCAATGAAAGCGTCGACGTCGAGCCCCTCCACGCTGTCCGTCCTGGCGTTCAGCGCGTGGGTGGCCCCGTGTTCCAGGGCAAAAGCCAGCCGGTCCTCGGCGATGTCACTGATGTAGATCTCCGTGGCGCCAAACGCCCGGGCGGCCTGGGCGGCGATGATCCCGATGGGGCCCGCGCCGGCGATCAACACCCGGCTGCCGGGCCGGATTTCCGCGCGCTCGCAAGCCCACAGGCCCACGGAAAGCGGTTCAATCAGGGCGGCCGCCTCATCGCTGACGCTGTCCGGAATGTCGTAGGCAAAGTCGGACTGGATAGTGACGTACTCGGCGAACGCGCCGTCCACGGGTGGGGTGGCGTAGAACTCGATGTCCGGGCACAGGTTGTACCGGCCGGCCTTGCACTGCTTGCAGGTGCGGCAGGGCCGCTGCGGTTCCACGGCGACGCGGCTGCCGATGCGGGCCGGGCCAACGGAGCTTCCGACGGCGGCGATCCGGCCGGAGAGCTCGTGGCCCAGGATCAGCGGGTGGTCCACCACGTACGGGCCGATCCGGCCGTGCTCATAGTAGTGGACGTCGCTGCCGCAGACACCGACGGCGGCGACCTGCACCAGGACCTGGTCCGCGTCCAGCTGCGGGAGGGGGAGGGATTCCATGGTCATGTCGCCCTGGCTCTTCAGGACGGCGGCGCGCATGGTGGCCGGCAGGTCGGCGGTGGGGGCGGGAGACTGGGCGGTGGTGGTCATAGCAGGATCCTTTGCTGAGTGCGAGGGGTGTTTGGCTGGTGGGCCGGCTTTTTCGCTGCGCCGGCTACTTCACTGCGCCCAGGGAGAGGCCCTGGACGAGTTTGTCCTGCGCGGCGAAGCCGGCGAACAGCACCGGCAGGGAAATGACGACGGCGGCCGCGCAGACTTTGGCGAGGAAGAGGCCTTGGCCCGAGACGAAGCCTGTGAGGAAGACGGGCGCCGTGCCTGCCACCACCCCGGTGAGGACGCGGGCCAGGAGCAGTTCGTTCCAGCTGAAGATGAAGCAGATCAGTGCGGTGGCGGCGATCCCGGGCATGGCCACCGGGGCGATGACCTTGCGGAGGATGAGCAGGAGGTTGGCGCCGTCGATCTGGGCCGCCTCCAGCATTTCCTCCGGGACCTCGGCGAGGAAGGACCGCATCATCCAGACCGCAATGGGCAGGTTCATCGACGTGTACATCAGGATCAGGAACCAGATGTTGTCCAGGGCACCGACGGTGCGGGCGAACAGGTAGAGCGGCAGGATCGCCGCCACCACGGGCATCATCTTGGTGGACAGGAAGAAGAACATCACGTCCGTCCACTTCTTCACGGGCCGGATGGAGAGTGCATACGCCGCCGGGATGGCCAGGACCAGCACCAGCGCCGTGGACAGGATGGAAGCGGTGGCGGAGTTGATCAGGGACGGCCAGGGGCTGACGCCGGAGGTTTCGCCGAAGAATTCCCGGTACGCGTCCAGGGTCAGGTTCGCGGCCACCGACGGCGGGTTGGTGGCTGCGTCAGTCTCCGAGTGGAAGGAGGTCAGGATCATCCACACGACCGGGGACGCGAACAGCAGTGCCAGGAGCCAGGCCGCAAGCCCGGCAGCGGTGTTGTTGCGGGTGGGGTCCATCCGGGACTTGCCGCGGCGGGCATTGGGGGCGGTAGCGGGAACAGCCGTGGCTGTTGCGTTGCCCCGGGGCGCGGCGGGAGTGAGGGTGCTCATCGTGCTGCCTCCTTCTTGAAGAGCGAAAAGACGGTGCGGAGTGCGAACGTGGCCACGATGATGGTGCCGATGACCACCACCACACCGGCCGCGGAGGCCAGGCCGTATTCGTTCGCGTAGTAGAAGGTCTGGTAAATGGCGTAGGGCAGGTTGGCGGTGCCCAGGCCGCCGGCGGTGAGGGTGAAGACGGAGTCGAAGTTCTGCACGATGTAGATGGCACCCAGCAGGCCGCCGAGTTCCAGGTACTGGCGCAGGTGCGGCAGGGTCAGGTGCCGGAAGATCGCCCAGGGGGTGGCCCCGTCCATCTGGGCAGCTTCCACGGTGTCCATGGGCCGGGACTGCAGGCCGGCGAGCAGGATGAGCATCATGAACGGCGTCCACTGCCACACCAGGGAGACGACGACGGCGGCCAAGGGTGCCTGGGACAGCAGGTCCAGTTGCGGTGCGGGGCTGCTGCCGAAGAGGGACCAGACCCAGGTGAGGATCCCGTTGACCAGCCCGTAGGCGGGGTTCAGGAGGGCATGCTTCCAGATCAGGGCGGCGGCAACGGGGACCACCAGGAAAGGCGCGATCAGCAGGGTGCGTGCCAGTCCGCGGCCAATGAACTTCTTGTCCAGCAGCAGCGCAAGGCCCAGCCCGATGAGCAGGCTGGCCAGGACCACGGAGACGGTGAGGAGGATGGTGGTGAAGATGGCCTGGCGCAGGTCGGGGTCGGTAAGGACCGTGACGTAGTTTTCCAGGCCGGCGAAGGCGGTCTTGCCGGGGCTCAGGCTGTTCCAGCTCAGGAACGAGATGAACAGGGTCACCACGAACGGGAGCTGGGTGACGACGATAAGGAAGACGAGGGCGGGGAGCAGCGGTGCGCGGCGTGCCCAGGCCAGGGCACGTTCACGCGACCTGGCGCTGCGTGCGGGTTTGGCTGCGGTGTGTCCCGGCCGGGAGATACGCGCCGTTGCGGTAGTCATGGGATTCTCCTGCGGTTCGGTTAGGGCTGCTTGTACTTGTTGCCGATTTTCCGGGCGGCTTCCTGGCCCTTCGCCAGGGCGTCGGCCACGGTGCCTTGGCCGGCGATGGCCGAGCTGACGCCTTGCGAGACGTTGGTGCCCAGCGCCGCGAACTCGGGGATGCCGACGAACTGGATGCCGACGGCGGGACGCGGCTGGGTGCCCGGGTTCTTGGGGTCGGCGTTCTCGATGGCGAATCGTTCCGCGGTGAAGAACGGGGCAGCCTTCTGGAACTCGGCATTCTCGTATGTGGAGATGCGTTTGCCGGAGGGGACCTTGGCCCAGCCGAGCTTGGACGCCACCAGCTGCTCGTAGTCCTTGGAGCTGGCCCAGGCGATGAACTTCCCGGCCGCATCCTGCTTCTTGGATGCCGCCTGCATGGCCCAGGACCACGTCCAGAGCCAGCCGGAGGACTTGGTCTCCTTTACCGGGGCCTGGGCGTAGCCGATCTTGCCCTTGACGGGAGAAGCGTCGGCTTCGAGGGCGCCGGCGGCGGAGGTTGCGTCGTACCACATGGCAACCTTGCTTTGGCTCATGTTGTTCAGGCACTCGGTGAAGCCGGCCTGCGCAGCACCTGCTTCACCGTGCTGGCGGACAAGGTTGGTGTAGAACTCGGTGGCGGCCGCAAATTCGGGGCTGTTGACCTGGGCGTTCCAGTCCTTGTCGAACCAGGTCCCGCCGAACGTGTTCACCACGGTGGTCAAAGGGGCGAAGACCTGGCCCCAGCCGGGCTGGCCGCGCAGGCAGATGCCCTTCATGCCGGGGCTGGCGCCGTCCACCTTCGCCGCGATGTCCGCCACCTGGTCCCACGTGGGTTTGTCCGGCATGGTAAGGCCCTGGGTCGCCAGGATGTCCTTGCGGTACATCAGGAAGGACGATTCGCCGTAGAAGGGCTCGCCGTACAGCTTGCCGTCGGTACCGGTCAGGGATGCCGTGTACGCGGGGAGGATGTCCGCCTGGTCAAACCCGGGGTCCTTGGCCACGCTGTCCAGCGGGGCCAGCCAGCCATTGGCGGAATAGAACGGGATCTCGTAGTTGGACAGCGAGGCGACGTCGTACTGGCCGGCCTGGCTGGAGAACTCCTGGCTGATCTTGGCCCGGACATCGTTCTCCGGCAGGATCGTGAAGTTTACGTTGATGCCGGTTTCCTTGGTGAAGTTGTCTGCGGTGAGCTTCTGCAGGTCCTCCATCTGGGGGTTGTTCACCATCAGTACGTTGATGCTGTTCGGGTTGCCGGCGGAATTGCCTCCGCCGGCACCCGCGCATGCCGTGGCGCTCAGTGCGATGCAGAGTGCCCCGGCGGAGAGGACTGCAGCGCGCGTTTTCGGGCGCATTAAAGACTCCTTTGTTCTTCAGGAAGATGCAGGACCGGTGCCGCCGACTGCTGCGTCGGGGTGCCCGGCTAAAGCGCGGCCAGCCACCGGAATCCCGGTGCGCCGTGCTGGTGTTCCTCAAGGTTAGGGGTGCGGCGCAGCTCACAACTAGCGCCCTGGTTGCCCATTTCTGATACTTATTTTCCGCACCGCCACAGCGCGTCACCCGCTACTCTGTGACAAGGCGGCCCGAGTGCTGTCCAGAATTCATAACCACAGGATGCACGGAGACCACCATGGCCACAGCGGACAGTGTGGAGGAAGCCACCGCCCGGCTGGCAGAGCGGCTGCTGGGCATGCGGGCCAACCGGGAGGTGATCCCGCCGGATCCCAACCACTCGGTACGCTGGCACCAGCACAGCTACCCCAGCCCCGTGGCACGGTGGAACTACCATCCGGAGTACGAGATCCACCTCATCCGGAAAGGCACCGGAAAGTTCATCGTCGGGGACCACATCGGCACCTTCGAGGCCGGCCATGTGTCGATCGTGGGGTCGGGCCTGCCGCACGACTGGGTCAGCGACCTGGAACCGGGCGAGGTACTGGAGAACCGGGACGCCGTCATCCAGTTCGACGGAAAATGGGTGGAGCAGGCGTCCGCCCTGGTCCCCGAACTCGCGGAGGTCCGCCCGCTCCTGGAACAGTCGGCGCGGGGCATCGAATTCCTGGGCCACACCGCCGTGGCGGCAGCAGCGGCCATCGAAAACATGGGCCAAACCACCGGCCTGGAGCGGCTGCGGCACCTCTTTGAATTGTTCGCGCTCCTTGCCGGGGCGCCGGAAGGCGACCGCCGCTACCTGGCCGAAGCATGGTTCAGGCCGCAGCTGGACGGCCAGGCTGCCGCCGTCGTCGACCTTGTCCTGGAGTACGTGTTCAGCAACCACGCCGGCAGCGTGCGGATGTCCGAGGCTGCCGCGCTGGTGGGCATGCCGGAGCCCACCTTTTCGAAGTATTTCAAGCGGGCCACGGGGCAGAACTTCAGCGACCTGGTCCGCAAGCTGCGCCTGGCCCACGCCCGGCGCCTGCTGGAGCGCAGCAACAAGCCCGTGTCCGAAATCTGCTATGAGGTGGGCTTCTCCAACCTGTCCAACTTCAACCGGCACTTCCTCAACGACGCCGGCGAGACGCCCCGGAATTACCGGCAGCGGCTGAAGGGGTGATGGGGCGGCGGTCGTCGGGGGTTAGGCTGGAGCCACCCGCACCAGAACCTGGAGAACACGTACGCCAATGGCCGATGACGGAGCACCTGCCGCCTCTTTTGACCGTGCCGTCCTGATCTTCAATCCGGGCCGGCCCGGGATGGGCCAGCGGATCAAGGCATTGCAGCGGGACCTGGCCACCGCCCTGCCGGGCCTGCCCGTCGACCTGTTGCCCACGGCCTTTGCGGGGCACGCCCGCGGGCTTGCCCGGACCGAGGCAGGGAGGGGCGCGCCCCTCATCGTGTCCGTCAGCGGCGACGGCGGGTACAACGAGGTGGTCAACGGCGTGATGGACGTTCCCGGCAGCAACGCCGTTTGCGCCGTCGTACCCGCAGGTAATGCCAACGACCACTACCGGAGCCTGCCGGTGCGAACCTTCGGAGATGCTGTGTCGGCCGGCGGGGTCCGGCGCATCGACCTGTTGCGGATCACGTTCAGCACCGGAACGGAGGAGCGGGTCTTATACGCGCACTCCTACGTGGGGTTCGGGCTGACCCCGTTGATGGCCATCGGCATCGAACAGGGCGGCAAAGGGAAAATCCTGGAGCTCATCTCCGTTGCCCGCACACTCTCGGGGTTGAGGCCCTTTGAGCTTGTCCGGGACGACGGGGCAACCGCACAGTTCGACAGCCTGATCCTGGCCAACATCTCGCGGATGGCAAAGTACGGGACCGTCAGCGAGTCGCACTACCCCGACGACGGCCGGTTCGAGGTGGTGACGCTGCCCCACGCCGGGCTGATGAAGATGGCACTGATGACGCTCCGTGCCGTCACCCTGGGGCTGGGGCATCAACCGAGCGTCAGCAGCTATGCCTTCTCAACCCGGGAGGCCGTTCCCTGCCAGATCGACGGTGAGGTGGTGTACGTCGAGGCAGGAACCCATGTCCTGGTGGAAAGCGCTACCGGCGCCCTTGCCACCCTCTGAAGTGTTGGGCCGCCCGGACGCTGCCCCTCTGACGCTGCGGCCCGGACGCGCTCATCCTGATCCGCTTAAGGCTGCACGGAGTCGAAGAATTTGTGATCCGGGTCCGCCAAGCCCGCCTCGGCCTCATGTGACTTCATTTGGATGAAGTCCACGTCCTCCTGGGACAGGGCGGTCTCGCCGTGGGGATCGCCGTTGGTGCCTTGGTCGGTGGCTGCGCTGATTTCCGCGGAGATTGTCCGTGGAAGGATCATGCAGCCGGGGTTTGCCAGCAACCATTGCGTGACCGGGGCGGGAAGCCGGTCCCACTGGTCTCGAATACTGATATCAGTCATGGGGTGTGCCTTTCGTGGAAGATGCGGGGGCGCCGACCCGCCCGGGTTGCGCCGGTGCCGGCCGCGGTCCACACAGTCGGCACATGAGGAGGCAAGGCTTAATCGAAGTGGATGTCGGCAGCAGCCTTGCGAAGGGACTCGACGCGCTCTTCCTCCACCTGGCCCAACGCTTCCAGTTCGTCGGTACGGTCGGTGCGTTCCTGGGCCGCCTGGGCCGAGATGTCGCGGAGGATCATGCCCACGAGATGGGCCAGGCCCGCCTTGAGGTCCACCAGGTTGGTGTTGGTGATCAGGAGGCGGCGGTCGGAGACGTGGAGCTCCACATCGCTGTACCCGGCATCGGCCAAGCGCTGCCTGGTACCGGCTCCGTGCAGCAAATCGACCTCGCGGGGCTGGGGCCGCCGCGAAAAGACGGCCGGCACGGTGTACCGTGTGGGGCCCTGGGCTGTGCCCAGGTCATGCGGCAACGCGGATGCGAGGACTCCGCTGAGCGATAGCGCCGAGTCGGCGCGTACGGCAAAGTCTTGGATGGTGGTCATGGTGTCTACCAGCGTTCTGAAGGGTGCACTGCCGGAGCCCGGGACGCGGGGCGGAGTGACTGGGGCAGGGGATCCGGGTCCGGATCGGCTGCTGTGGAGGTGAACAGAGAAATCCCGTTCCGGCCTGTGTTGCGATCTGGCCCCTCGTTGTACCGATTCCCTGCTGCGCCGGCGTCGAGATAACGCGGTACCGCGTACGCCGGCCGCCGCGGAAGGCAACCGGGAATCGGGCTCATTTCCGGGGCAGGCGATGTCCTGTCACGATGTCCCGAGATACTTTGAGTCTACGCCCATTAGCGCGTCCTCAGGGTGCGGATGGGGAACCGGATCACCGAAGGACGGACGCCGGCCGGACCGGTAGGCGGAATCGATGACGGATTCGAGTTCGTCGAGCACCGTATGGTTTCCGGGGAGGACCACATGGGCCAGGAATTCTGATTCAAGGGTGGCGATCCCCGCGGCCGCCGCTCCGAGCTTGGCATCGATGGCCAGGGCCAGGGCGTGCCAGGACTTGCGGTTGGCGCGTTCGAGGATTTTCGCGTTCGCTTCGTGCACCCGGCTGTCCGCGATATCCCCGCGAATGGCCAGGGCACCATCGGACTGCAGCAGCGGCATGACAATCCGGAATTGCCGCCCGGCACCCCTGAACGCCACGGCGCTTCGGTCCCCCCGCTGCGAAAACAGGATGTCCGTTGCCCCGTAGTCCGTGAGCGCCTGCCTGATGTGCTTCCGGGAAGCCTCGCTGCTGAAGGAGTCGCCTCGGGTGTAAGGGCTTGTCATCTCCTAACTATGCGCCCCGCGGCCACTCTTTCCTAACGTTGCCATATCGCATCGGCGGCAGAACGGCAATGGACGCGGCAAACGGGGCGCTGCACTCCGTTTGCCGGGGTGCATTCAAGGGCCGGCCGTGCGCCCCATGCCGCCACTCGCCGTAAATTCACTACCGGTCGGCGCGCCAACAGTACGTTTGCTGATGATCTGCACGATGATTGCCGAAGGCAACGGGCCGGCCCCTTCGCCTTAGGACACCGTCGTCTTCCACCGAGCAAGGGAATCATCATGGGCTTCCTGGACCGTGACCGAACCATCGCCCCGCCGGGCTTCAACCGCTGGCTTGTTCCGCCGGCCGCGCTCGCCGTCCACCTCTGTATCGGCCAGGCGTATGCCACCAGCGTGTACAAGACCGCACTCGTCAAGCATTTCGGTGCCAGCCTGACCGAGATCGGGGTGATCTTCTCCATCGCCATCGTGATGCTGGGCCTTTCCGCCGCGGTCATGGGCACCTGGGTTGACCGGAACGGTCCGAGGAAGGCGATGTTCACCTCGGCCATGTTCTGGGCAGGCGGCTTCCTGATCGGCTCACTGGGCATCTTCACGCACCAGCTCTGGCTCGTCTACCTGGGGTACGGCGTGGTGGGCGGCATCGGCCTGGGCATCGGCTACATCTCGCCGGTGTCCACGCTGATCAAGTGGTTCCCGGACCGTCCCGGCCTGGCCACCGGCATGGCGATCATGGGTTTCGGCGGCGGTGCGTTGATCGCCAGCCCGGTGTCCCAGGCCCTGCTCAAGGCGTACGATCCCAACTCCGGCGCGCAGGGCTGGGTGGCCAGCGGCGATGCCGTGGGGAAGCTCTTCCTGACGCTCGCCGTCGTCTATCTCGCGTACATGCTGTTCGGCGCGTTCACCATCAAAGTCCCGGCTGACGGCTGGCGGCCGGCCGGGTTCGACCCCGCCAAGGTCAAAGCCGCCAAGCTGGTCACTACGGAGAACGTCTCCGCGAAAAACGCCATCAAGACCCGGCAGTTCTGGCTGGTGTGGGTGGCGCTGTTCTGCAACGTCACCGCCGGCATCGGCATCCTGGAACAGGCCGCGCCCATGATCCAGGACTTCTTCCGGCAGTCGGACGGGAAATCCCTGGTGAGCGCCGGCGTGGCCGCGGGTTTCGTTGGTCTGCTGTCCATCGGCAACATGTCGGGCCGGTTCGCCTGGTCCGCCACCTCCGACGTCACGGGCCGCAAGCGGATCTACATGGTGTACCTGGGCGTGGGGGCTGTGCTGTACACGGTTCTGGCCCTTGCCGGTTCCAGCGCCACAGCCCTGTATGTGGTGCTCGCCTTCGTCATCATCTCGTTCTACGGTGGCGGATTTGCTACCGTCCCGGCCTACCTGCGTGACCTGTTCGGGACCTTCCAGGTGGGCGCCATCCACGGCCGGTTGCTGACTGCCTGGTCAGCGGCCGGGGTGGCCGGCCCGCTGATCGTCAACGGCATCCTGGACGCGCAGGGCAAACCCGGCCAGCTGAATGCCGTGTCCTACCAGCCCGCGCTGCTCACCATGGTGGGACTGCTGGTGATCGGCTTTGTCGCCAACCTGCTGGTCAAACCCGTCGACGCACGGTTTCACGAACCCCGCCCCGAGCGGCACGAATCTTCCCAGGGAGGCCTGAAATGAGCAGCACTGCACATACCCACGGCGGGCAGGCACCGGTACAACGGTCCACGGGCAGGCTGGTCCTGGGCTGGGTCCTGGTGGGGATCCCGCTGGCGTTCGGGGTCTTCCAGACGCTGACCCAGGTGGCCGCGCTTTTCGGCTGACTTCTGCGGCCGGCGGCTCATACTGGCCCGGTTTTTGGGAGGTAACCCCGGCGGCTCCGCCCATTTTTCGGGGTTGCGCTGCGAAAACTGGGCCAGTCCGTGCGCGGGACGTCACGCGGAGCACGCTTTGGCGGGAACAGACGACGGCGGCCCCCGGTTTGCCGGGGTTCGGTCGCCGGGCGTGGGCCCAAAGCGTGCCCTGCGTGACGCGGGTGCGGGACGGTCAGGCGGGGTTGGGCCGTGCGAGCCGGCGCCGCAGCAGGGTGGCGGTAGCCCAGGTGACGATGCTGCAGGCCGCGGCGCCCCAGAGGATGTCCGTCAGGGCCACCACGGCAGGGAAATCCTTCAGCACGGCCAGCCCGGTCAGCGCCCAGGTGGCGTAGGTGAAGAACCCGAACAGGGCTGCTCCCGTGACGCGCTTACGTACCGTGGCATCGGGGGTGTTGGGTCGGACGCCGTAGTGCACCATCCCGGCCACGAAGATGACATAGAACAGGACGGCTCCGGCCAGGTTGGCCTTGGGTGCCAGCAGGTGGCCGATCTGGCTTTGGTACTGCGGGTTGGCCACCAGCAGGATCCACACCACGTCCAGGACGGCGAAAATCACGGCACTGACAACGTAGGCGGTCAGCCAGTTCTTGGTGCGGGGGCTCATGCTGGACTCCTGGGATCGGGGACGGCTGCACCAGCGGTTCGTTCCTGGGAGAGTGCACGGACGGGCCCAACCGTCGAATTTCAGACCGGGGCCCATACAACGTGGTTCCCGCTCCGAAGACTAAGTGGACGGCGCTACCGCGTTGTTGAATGTAGGTGTGCCCGAAAGTGCCCATTGGGATCCTGCCGCTGGGTTGGGCGGCCCGTGAAAGGACCGGAACGCATGAAGGACCAGAGCCGCAAGGCGCTTATCAGTACCGTCATCGCCGTGGTGGTGGCGGTGCTTATTGCCCTCGCCGGCAGCCAGGGCGGTTCCCGGATTGGGGGCTTCCCGGTGTTTGCGCTGGGGGTTGCCGCGGCGTTCGTGATCCAGTGGCTGGTGTTCATTCCCAGCTTCAAGGCGCAGACCGAGAAGTTCTATGACCTCACCGGAGCCCTGACCTACATCTTCATTACCGTGTTCCTGGTGCTGGCCTCCCCGGGCGTGGATGCGCGCGGCATGCTGCTGGCGGCCATGGTGGTGCTGTGGGCTGCCAGACTTGGCAGTTTCCTGTTCCTGCGGATCAGCAAGCACGGCAAGGACGACCGGTTCGACGAGCTCAAGCCGGACTTCTTCCGTTTCCTGAACACCTGGACCATCCAGGGCTTGTGGGTGGTCCTCACCGCGGCGCTGGCGTGGGTGGCCATCACCTCGGACAAGAAGGTGGGCCTGGACGGGTTCTTCTGGGTGGGCCTGCTGGTCTGGGCCGCGGGCATCACCGTGGAGACCATGGCGGATATCGAGAAGAACCGCTTCAAGGCAGATCCCGCCAACAAGGGCCGCTTCATCAACACCGGCTTGTGGTCCAAGTCCCGCCACCCGAACTACTTCGGCGAAATCAGCCTGTGGGTGGGCGTGGCCATCATCGCGCTGCCCGTGCTGCAGGGCTGGCAGTGGGCCGCGCTGATTTCCCCGGTGTTCGTGGCACTGCTGCTCACCAAGGGCAGCGGCGTCCCGCCCTTGGAGAAGAAGGCGGACAAGAAGTGGGGCGGCCAGCCGGACTACGAGGAGTACAAGAAGAACACGCCTGTGCTGCTGCCAAAGCTTAAGTAGCGTTCAGGGAGGAACTTACGACGACGGCACCCGGCCCGGGTGCCGACCCGCAGGGGCCGGACGGGCCGGGCCAGGGGAGATGTGCCCATGCCGCCCGCGGGCGGGCGGTGAGGCACGCCGCCTAAGCTGTGGCCATGGAGATAACACCCGCAGGTTCCGCGACCCCGATGAAGTCCCTGCTCTACTGGCGCAAGAGCATGATTAACGGAGCCAAGACAGTACCTGTCATCGTGGCCATGGACGGCGCCGGCATGTTCAGCATGCATGACGCTGCCGGGGTGAAGGTATTCTCCCTGCCGGCACCACAGGCCGCGGTCCGGTTCACGAGCATGGGGGCGATGGTGGTCACGACGGCGAACGGCCGGAAGTACGACATCCTGGGCGTCGGCGCGTCCCTGTCGCCCAGCCCGTCACCCTGGCTGATGGCGGAAATGGCTGCCGACCCGGGCGGCCGCACGGACCCTACCGGCCTGAGCCGCGTCGGTTCGGCCGGAGCTGCCATGAGCGGCGCAGGAGGGCTGGGCGCGGTGGCGGGCGCTGCCGGCGGTGCCGCAATGATGTTCGCTTACTACCAGGGACTGGACGCCATCAAGGCGTGGCAGGAAGCGCTGCCCGGGGCCGGCGCTGCGGTGCAGAAGAGTTCGATGAAGGCGGGTCTCTACATCTCGCTGGGGGTCGTGGCCGCCGTCGTCATCGGCCTCGTGGTGGCGCTGAGCCTCCGGTAGCCGCCTACCCGAAAACCCCTTCAGATTGGGTATCCCGGCATATTGACTGCCCCAACGGGCAGGAATACCGTCTGCCTTGACGGGGCCTTCGGCGTCCGGTGGCTTTCCAGCGGCAACGGACGCGGGTCCCATCAACATCCAGGTCTCCCATGGACTTCGTCCTGCATCGGATACGCCCCGGGCATTGGCTCCCGCAGCGACCAACAGGACGGGATATAGGGAAGGGAAAGACCATGCCGAAGTATCTGTTCGAAGCGACGTATGTGGGCCAGGGCATCAAGGGGCTCATGCAAGAGGGCGGCACCAAGCGGCGGGACGCCCTCGCCGACGCCCTGAAATCCGTCGGCGGAACGCTGGAGAGCTTCTACTACGCCTTTGGCTACTACGACGTCCTTGGTGTTTTTGACGCGCCGGACGACGCCAGTGCCGCAGCATTGTCGCTGCTGATCAACTCCACCGGGAACGTCAACGTCCGCCTCAAGCCGCTCCTCAGCGTGGAGGACCTGGACGAAGCGGCCAAGAAGACACCGTCCTACCGCGCCCCGGGGCAGTAGCCGGCCGGCCTGTCGGCAGCCCGGAAGGCCCGCCGTCGGCAGTGGTCGTCTCCGGGAGCCGGGGGTCCAGGAGTCCCGCCACCCGGTAAGTCAGGCCGGGTTGGTCGGGTCAGGGGCTTGCGACGGCGGCATCCGCGGTGGGTGCCGTCGTCGCCGCATCAGGCCCGTGCCTGTGGGTGGTGGTCCGGCCGAACAGTGCGACGCCGAGGGCTTGGCCGGATTGGCGGGGGAGGTGCGGGCGGGCATGCGGGTGCCTTTCGTGGTCCGGGCACGGGGAAGGGAACTGCCGCCGGCAACGGCGCCATTCCGGTATGCGCCGGACCTCTGCCGGCCGCGGAGCCGGTGCCGCCGTCCGGTGCTCGGCGTTGGAGAGGAGTGGCAGACTTGAGTCTGCTCCCACGAACGAAAGCAGCTTCCCTTGATTACTCTCCACCAGGACGCCGACGGCTTCATCCGGATGAACCGGCACTACCCGGCCAGCGTCCGCATCCGGATCGCTTTCACCGATGGCAGCACCGGTGAGTTCTCCGGCCGGACCCTCAACAACGCCTACGATGCTGCGCTCGCGGAATTCCGGGCGAAGAACGGTCTCGATGCACGGGGATTCAACCGTGCCCCGGCCGGCCGGAGCAACTCCGGCAACACCGTGGACTACGTCCCCGTGCACCCGGGCATGGGGGAGTAGCTCAGACCAACTGCAGCCCGTCCGCCACCACCGTGCCGCGGTGGATCACCGTGCGGCCGGGGAGCTTGTCCATCACAGCAGCCGTCACGGTGTCACCCTCCAAGAGCACCAGTTCCGCGGGATCGCCCACTGCGAGCCCGGGCCGGTCCGCGACGGAGGTGAGCCGCTGCGCAGCGGGGTCGATGACGCTGGCCCCGCCGATGGTGGCCACGGCCGCGCAGTGCTCGATCAGCTCATCCGCCCGGAACTTGTTGGTGAACGCCAGCTGCCAGGTCCGGTCCAGCATGTCCGCATTGCCGTACGGGGACCAGTAGTCGCGCTGGCCGTCCTCGCCCAGGCCCACCCGGATGCCGGCGGCGGTGAGCCGTTGCAGTGGCAGCGGGGAAGCGGGCGCAACCGTTGCCACGGAGACGTCCAGTTCGCCCATGTCCGCCAGGAGTTCGTCGAGTTGGGCGTCGGGCAGTTCCCCGAGGCAGAAGGCGTGCGAGATGGTCACCAGCCCCTGCATGCCCAGCGCCTTGGTGCGTTCCAGGATCAGCTGGGTGCTGAACAGGCCCAGCTGGCCCGGCTCGTGCAGGTGGATGTCCACGGGCAGGCCGTACTTTTCGGCCAGCCCGAAGACGATGTCCAGGTGCCGGACGGGGTCGCGGTCCAGGGCGCAGGGATCGATCCCGCCCACCACATCGGCGCCGAGCTTCAGCGCCTCCTCGAGCACTTCGGCGCTGCCCGTCTCCCGGAGCAGCCCGGCCTGGGGAAACGCTATGACGGCGACGTCCGCCCTGTCCTGGTGTGTTTCCCGGGCGGCGAGGACGGCCTCAAAACGTTCCAGCCCGGCGTCGGCGTCCACCTGGGCGTAGCTGCGCACCCGCGTGGTGCCGCGCTCGATCATCGAGCCCAGGGTGTGCGTGGCGCGCTCGGTGATGGACGCTTCGGCGTTGCGCCAGTTGTTCCGGTCGTTGAGCATCATGTTCCACACCCCGGGGGTTCCGGTGTGAGGCCGGAACGGCAGCCCCAACCGGGTGGAATCGAGGTGGACGTGGACGTCGGAAAAGGACGGCAGCAGGATCCGGCCGCGCCCGTCCACCGCGGCGGCAGCCGGCACAGTGCCCGCGTCCGCAGGAGCAGTCCCATGCACGGCAACGGGCCCGACGGCGGTGATCACCGCGCCGTCGAGCGTCACGTCGACGGGGTCCCCGCCCCAGGGGCGGACGTTGCGGAGAACCAGGGTCATGGGTGCGGTCCTGTCGTGCAGCAGCGGTAGGCGCCGCCACGCCGGGTCCCATCCAGTGTGCCGGCGGCAGGGTTGGCTTCCAGTCTATGGCGGTCGAGGATCCGGCGCCCGGCCTACCCCGGCTGGGTGCAACTGCGGGATAGGTCGAAGGTCTCTGCCGCACGCCGGAATTGTGCGTTGTAATCAGAGTGGAGCAGCTGCCGGAGTCCCGCGTTGGGGGTGAGGTATGCAGCTGGAAGGACCCCTTTGAAAGTCAGCGAAGCCAGGCAACTCATACAGGTCAAGGCACCTGTATTCTCCAGGCAGCGCCGGGTGCTGGCCAACGCATTCAGTGTGGAGGAGTACCGCAAGGCGGCCCGGCGGGTCCTGCCCGGCGGGATCTTCGACTATCTCGACGGCGGCTCCGAGGACGAGGTGACCCTTCGCCGCAACCGTGCCGTCTTCGACTCGTGGGCGCTCATGCCCAGCTGGGGACCGGTATCCGGGCCGGATACCAGCACCACCCTGCTCGGGAAGGCCAGTGCGCTGCCCCTGACGCTGACCCCTACTGGTGCAACCCGCCTGTTCCACCCGGAGGGAGAGTCGGCCGTCGCAGCTGCGGCGGACCGTGCGGGCATTCCCTATGGACTTGCCGGGCTCAGCACCGTGCCCATGGAGACCATCGCGGCGGACAGCCCCGGGCTGGACCGCTGGTTCAACATTGGGCTGACCCGGGACGCCCAGGCGTTGAAGGACAAACTCTCCCGCTGCGATGCCGCCGGATTCACTACGTTGATTGTCGGCGTCGACACCCGTGCGCTCGGTGCCCGGGAACGGGACCTGCAAAACGGCTTCACCGCCCCTCCGGCGCTCACGCTTTCAACCATCGCGGATATCGCGCGCCGGCCGGCTTGGTGGATCAGCTTCCTGAGGGCGGACGGCATCAGCTTCCCCAACCTGGATTCCCGCCGTGCCGCCGCCCCCTCCGTGGTCACTCCCGCCATGTGGCAACAGCTCCTGGGCCATTCGGATGCCACCAGCGGGTGGAAGGAACTGGAAGCGCTCCGCCAGGCCTGGCACGGCAAAATCGTGCTCAAAGGGTGTGTCAATCCCGGCGACGTTGCAAAGGCAGCCAGGATCGGCCTGGATGCCGTCCAGTTGAGCAACCACGGCGGCCGCCAGCTCGACCACATGCTCAGTCCCATGGATGTGTTGCAGGAATCGCGTCAAAAGGTGGGTGATTCCCTGGAGATCTACGTGGACTCGGGAATCCGGCGCGGCAGTGACATCTTGAAGGCGCTGGCGCTGGGAGCCGACGCCTGTTCGATTGGCAGGGCTTATCTGTATGGGTTGGCGGCTGCCGGATCGCCTGGAGTGGACCGCATCATCCAGATAATGGCGGATGAGCTCAGGCGTACGATGACGTTGGTGGGCGTTTCCAGCATTCCTGAGCTGCAGGCTCGGGGCGGCGAGATACTCCGTGACATTCGCCGTTCCAGCGAAATCCTTGCAGCAACAGCATCAGGCACGAATCTCGAAGATCAGTGAACAGCTAAGGAAACCCATGCGCACCCGATATATTCTCCCCGTCCTTACCATCGGTACGGCGCTCGCGCTCTCCGGATGCGTTGACAACAGCCAGCCGGCCGCCACCGGCTCGGCAGCGGCCAGCGCTTCCGCCGCCGCCGTCGATGTCAAGAAGGATGATGCCATTGCCGCGGCCGTGCCCTCGAAGATCAAGAATGCCGGGGTGCTCAACGTCGGCATGGCCAACAACTACCCGCCCAACGAGTTCAAGGACGACAACGGGGCGCCCGCAGGCTGGTCCGTGGACCTCACCAACGCGCTGGGCAAGGTGATGGGCCTCAAGGTCAACTTCGATATCGGCACGTTCGACAACATCCTGCCGGCCGTGCGCGGCGGCAAGGATGACATGGGAATGTCCTCCTTCAGCGACACCATTGAACGCGAGAAGCAGGTGGACTTCGTCAATTACTACTCAGCCGGTATCCAGTGGGCGGCGCCTAAAGGCAAGACCGTGGACCCCAACAACGCCTGCGGCCTCAAGGTGGCCGTCCAGGCAACCACCTACGAGGACACCGATGAAGTGCCTAAGAAGTCGAAGACCTGCACCGACGCCGGCAAGCCGGCCATCCAGATCTTCAAGTTTGATGCCCAGGACCAGGCCACCAACGCCCTGGTGGTGGGGCAGGTGGATGCCATGAGCGCCGACTCGCCAGTGACCCTGTACGCGATTTCCAAGACCAAGGACAAGCTGCAGACCGCCGGCGACGCATTCGAGGTGGCCCCGTACGGGATCCCCGTGGCCAAGGGCAGCGACTTCACTCCCGTCCTGCAGAAAGCGCTCCAGTCACTGATTGACGACGGCAGCTACACCAAAATCCTGTCCAAGTGGGGAGTGGAAGCCGGCGGAATCAAGAAGGCGGATCTCAACGTGGCAGCCAAGGGGTAACAGGACATGAGCAGGCCGGAAACCGACGGAATGACCGCGGCTGACCCCGGCAGAGGTTCCAGGGCCGTAAGTGCCTCCACGGCTGATGATTCGACGGCGGAGGCCATCGTCGCCATTCCGCTGCGCCACCCCTGGCGGATCCTGATCGCCGTGCTCCTGGTGCTCGGTCTGGCGGTGTTTCTGCTGGACGCAGCCCAGCGCCCGGACTACGGCTGGGCGGACGTGGGCAAATACATCTTCGACCGGCGGATCAGCCAGGCAGCGTGGGTGACGTTGTCGCTGACCGTCTACGCGATGATTGGCGCCATCGTGATCGGGCTGCTGCTGGCCATCATGCGCCTTTCGCCCAACCCGGTACTGAAGAACATTGCGTGGCTGTACATCTGGATTTTCCGAGGCACCCCGGTATATGTGCAGTTGGTCTTCTGGGGCCTGGTGTCCCTGATCTATCCGGTGTTCACGGTGGGTATCCCGTTCATGGATCCGTGGGTCACCATCCCCAACGCGATCTTCACCAACCTCTACATCACCGCCGTGATCGGGCTGGGCCTGAACGAGGCCGCCTACATGTCCGAGATCGTGCGCGCGGGGCTGCTGTCCGTGGACCGGGGCCAGGAGGAAGCGGCCACGGCGCTGGCCCTGTCCTGGGGACAAACGATGCGGTTCGTGGTGGTGCCGCAGGCCATGAAGATCATCATTCCGCCAACCGGCAACGAGGTGATCTCGATGCTGAAGACCACGTCGCTGGTGGCCGCCATCCCCTTGAGCATTGACCTGTACGGCGTATCCCGTGGTATTTCTGCGGTGACCTTCACCCCCGTTCCGCTGCTGATCGTCGCGTCCCTGTGGTACCTGCTCTTCACGTCGGTCCTGATGGTGGGCCAGCACTTCATTGAAAAGCGGTTCTCCCGCGGCACCGGGCGGGCGGATACTGGCAGGCAGTCGCCGACGTCGGGAACGGCCCAGGCGGGCACGGCACCCGCGGCGATTCCCGGGACCCCGCTTCCGGGGGCGCCCGGCGCCCCGCTTGGCAATGACTTTGGAGGCAAAGGATGACGGGCGTGCCGATGGTACTTGCCGAGAAGGTATCCAAGAACTTCGGCGCGAACAAGGTCCTGCGTGGGATCAGCCTGGAGGTGGGGCGCGGCCAGGTGCTGTGCATTGTGGGGCCGAGCGGCTCGGGCAAGTCGACGTTCCTGCGCTGCATCAATCACCTGGAACGGGTGGACGGCGGCCGCCTGTCGATCGATGGTGAGTTGGTGGGGTACCGGCAAAAGGGGGGAAAGCTGTATGAACTGAAGCTCTCCGAAGCGGCCTTCCAGCGCAGGGAGATCGGGATGGTGTTCCAGCGGTTCAATCTTTTCCCCCACTTGACGGCCCTGGAGAACATCACGCTGGCCCCTATCCGCGTCAAGGGCCTCTCCAAGGCCAAAGCCATTGCCCGGGCGAATGAGTTGCTGGAGCGTGTGGGGCTGGAGGACAAGGGCGGCGCCTACCCCGCGCACCTGTCCGGCGGCCAGCAGCAGCGGGTGGCCATCGCCCGTGCCCTGGCCATGGACCCCAAACTGATGCTCTTTGACGAGCCCACCAGCGCCTTGGACCCGGAGTTGGTGGGGGAGGTGCTGGAAGTCATGAAGGAACTGGCCGGGAGCGGCATGACCATGCTGGTGGTGACCCACGAGATGGGTTTTGCCCGCGAGGTGGCGGACACCCTCGTCTTCATGGACGAGGGCGTGGTGGTGGAGGCCGGGCCGCCACGGCAAGTCCTGACGAACCCGCAGCACCAGAGGACCAAGGAGTTCCTCTCCAAAGTCCTCTGACGGCTGACGGTAGGATCGGAGAACTGCCGCGGGGGTCGGCAGGATTTTTGGGGGAACACCGTGATTCATCAGCAGCTTCGCCGTGCCGCAGGCGCGGTCTCTTCTGCCGGGATGGCGCTGCTCGCCGCCGCGCTCGTCTTGGCCTCAGCCGTCGTCGCCGCTCCTGCGTCCGCCGCCGATTCCAAGGCGCTTGACGCCGTCGGCCAGCCGTTGGGCATTACCACCGGGCCGGACGGCACCCTGTATGTCAGCGACGACGCCTATGCCGGGGCCGTCAACGCCTACGCGCCGGGGGAGACCACGCCGTCCCGCACCATCAAGACCGGGCGCGGTCCTACCTCGCTGGCGGTGACCCCGGACGGGACGCTGTACGTGGCGCAGAGCGAGGGCGCGCAGTCCCAGATCGGCGTCGTGGCCACGGGCGCGGGCGAGGTGTCCCTGGTGATGAAGGTGACTTACGGCACGCACTGGCTGGCCGTGGGGCCGGAAGGATCCCTGTACGTGGTGAACCCGGACCAGGATTCGGTGTCCGTGGTGAAGGCGGGCGATGCTTGGGTCCAGCGGACCATCCAGGCCGGCCCGGATCCGGTGAGGCTGGCGGTGGCCAAGGACGGGACGGCCTATGCCGCCAACGAACTCGCGGGCACGGTGACCGTGATTCCGGCCGGTGCGCCGTGGCCGTCGCGCACCATTGACGTGGGTGCCAAGGCCCACCCGCATGGGATTGCCGCCGCGCCGGACGGGACCGTCTACGTGGCCAACATCATGACCAACGATGTGGCGGTGATCGAGCCGGGCGGAACCACGGTGGCGCGGCGGATTCCCGTGGGTCAGGCGCCCCAGGAGGTGCTGGCCGCTGCGGACGGGACGGTGTACGTGACCAACAGCCTGGACGATACTGTGTCGGTCATCCCGGCCGGGGCGGCGGCCGCCACGCGCACGGTTGCCGCGGGCGATGATCCCGGCCGCATGGCCCAGCGGGGTGACGGTTCCGTGGTGGTGGTCAACAG
Source organism: Arthrobacter sp. SLBN-112 (assembly GCF_030944625.1). Taxonomy (NCBI): domain Bacteria; kingdom Bacillati; phylum Actinomycetota; class Actinomycetes; order Micrococcales; family Micrococcaceae; genus Arthrobacter; species Arthrobacter sp. SLBN-112. Next base: position 4,117,435 of record NZ_JAUSXY010000001.1, on the reverse strand, counting down.
GCACAGCAGGTCCCTGACAGTGCTCGACGGCGGACCGGCCGGAGCCGTTGTGGCGCCCGCCACGGGTGGGGAAGAGCCCGCGGCAGCGGCCGACGGCGGCGCGTCAGATGGTGCCTCCGTTGCCCAAGCGTCGTTCGACGTGCCGGTTGCGGCGGTCGCCGCGGGAGCGGGTCTTGGGCTCCTCGCCAGCGCCGCGTTCCTTGTGGTGGTGCTGCGGCGGCGCAGGAAGACCAGCGGCGCGGACGGCGCCGAGGTGTGGGCGCTGGACTAAGCCAGGCTCTCCGGCCGGGATGCCGGGCTGGCAGTGTCCAGCTTCTGATTGCTCTCCGCGTAGTACGAACGCAAGCCATGCTTCACGCCCAGCCGGATGATCCAATACAAAACAGCCGCAACAAGTGCCGCAGGCACCAGCAAAACAGCGGCATTAACAAGCATCCAAGCAACATCCACAGTGTCCCCCAAAGTGAGTTTCCTCCAAGCCTCTCACGAAGCCGGGGGACTGCTTCCCTTGTGCAGTTGGATGAGGGGATGCGGATCTACTGCTGACACTGCCTTTCGGCGAGGACGGCGAGGTCCTGGATGAGCCGCCGGACTTCGTGCTCGCGGTTCCTGGTCTTGGACGGCCGGACGTCGATGGCCGTGAGTCGTGTGCGGGGTGGTGCGGGAACGGGGCGCCGGTGCGTTGCCGGAGCCGCGGGTAGCTGTTCTTGGGACGCAGGCGGATTGCCTGTGCCTGCGTGCTCTGCTGCGCCGGCCGCGTTGCAGCTGGTGCCTGAAGATTCATCCGTGAATTTCAAGAGGGACCCCCTTGGGCGAGCTTGTCTGAACACCATAGGGACCAGCCATTCCGCTGTGAAGAGCGTTAATCCAGAGATGGGATAAATTGCGGGAATCTTGAGAGTCACGGACAGCCTCAGGGATGGCGGTTCCTTTCCGGCCGGCGCACAATACGGCCCATCCGTAGCGGGGTGATCCGACAGTTGGCTGGTTTGGGACCGCTGGCGCTGGCATCCGCTGAGGGTCCTCACCCACAATATCCGAAATATCGTGGTGAAACCGGTGTCAATGGACATTGTTCTCACGCTTGGGAAATTCTGGGGTAAATTTCTTGAATGGAATCCCGACGGTACGGCAGCGCCACCTTGCTGGATGTGGCGCGCTTGGCTGGTGTCTCCCGTTCGACGGCGGCGCGGGCCCTCGGCGGCTACGGGGCCGTAAGCCACGAGCTTCAGTCGATGGTGGCGGCAGCCGCTGAAGCCCTTGGCTATCGGGGGAACGCCTTGGCCCGCAGCGTCAGCTCCGGACGCTCGCACACCATTGGGGTTGTCATCAGCGATATCGAGAATCCCCACTTCGCGAAGGCCGTCCGGGGAATGACCGATGCCGCCAAGGCTGCCGGGTTTGACGTCATCCTGGCCAATACAGATGAGAACCTCGACGCTGAACGGGCGGCCGTTCAGGTGTTCCTCGACAAGCGCGTGGATGGGTTGATCGTTGCCTCCGCGAGTCGAAGCGACTCTGCGCATTTGTTGGATGTGGTGCGGATGGGGCGCCCGCTGGTCCTCTTTGACCGGCGCCCGGACAATGTTGAAGCGGACTGGGTGGGGACTGATTGCTACGCCGATGCGACGGCGGTCATGGACTATCTCATCGACAGGGGCCATAAGAACATCGTCTTCCTGTCGGCCACCACGAAGACGCCTGAAGAGCTGGAATCCGGGCATCCGCTGCCCATTTCGACCATTGCGGACAGGGTGCGTGCCGTTCGCACGGCCGCCCTGGCGGCGGGAATCCGCTACGAGTTCATCTCGGACGCCATGTCCCCGGAGCGGTCCCATGAGATTGTCGCCTCCCTGCTCCGCCGCGGCCACCGGCCCAGCGCCATCATCGCCTCCTACAGCCGCATTGCGCTCCCGGCATTCCAGGCCATTCGCGAGGCCGGCCTGGAGGTTCCGCGGGACATCTCCCTGGTCTGCCTGGATGACGCAGAGTGGATGACCGTCAGCAGCCCCGAGGTGACCGCAGTGTCCTTGCCTGCGTATGAGCTGGGTCTAAAGGCGGCCGAGGTGCTGGTTGGCCGGATCGAGAACTCGGGATCGGACCTGAGGGACCACCTGCTGCCGGCGGCGTTCGCGGAGCGTGGCTCCGTGGCGAAGATACCCGCACGCGCGTAACCCCAGTTCCACCGCGCAGTGCTGCCGGCAGTGCCTGAAGTGCTGTTTCCTCGTCGCCCCTCGAGGGTGCCCCGAGTGTGCCGTCGCGCCGTCCCGACCCTTGATCGGCACCAGGTTCGCGGGTAACCAGTACCGGATGACTAGTCAGGATACCGGTGTCTCGGCAACAATGATTTATTGTGTGAAACCGGTGTCATGAATCTGCTGTCATCAAATTAATAGCCGTGAAACAAAGTGGAAACCATTGACAGTTAGGGTTTACTCCAGAAATACTTTCGTTGCACGAGGTGATACGTGTCACTTCCCGTCAGACTTCCCAAGGAGCCATAGGCATATGCAAGAACAGACAAAGCTGTGGGGCGGCCGGTTTGCTGGTTCCTCCAGTCCTGAACTCTCCCGCTTCTCGCGGTCCGATCCCCGGTACTTCCGGATGGCCCCCTACGACCTGCACGGTTCCCGGGCCCATGTACGTGAACTCAACCGGTCAGGCCTTATTGATGACGCCGAACTCGCGCTGTTCCTCGACACGATTGATGTCCTGGCCAGGGACATCGAAGCAAACCTGGTCCAGCCGCAGGAAGCGGACGAGGACGTCCACACCTTCCTGGAGCGGCTGCTGATTGAACGCATGGGGCCAGCGGGCGGAAAGATCCGCGCCGGCCGCTCCCGTAACGACCAGGCCGCCAATGACCTCCGGCTCTACATGCGGGACAAGGTCCGGCTGATCGCCGACCTCCTGGTCGAACTGGCCGAGGCACTGGGCTCCCAGGCGGACCGGCACCTCCACACTTCGGTCCCGGGATTCACCCACCTCCAGTCGGCGCAGCCGGTCGTCTTTGCCCACCAGTTGCTGGCCCACGCCCAACCCCTGGTCCGGGACCTGGACCGGTTCCGGGACTGGGACCGCAGGGCGGCCGTTTCGCCCCTCGGTGCGGCAGCGCTGGCCGGTTCCACCTTCGCGTTGTCTCCAGAGCTGGCCGCCAAGGACCAGGGGTACGAGTCGAGCGCGGAGAATTCGATCGATGCCGTGGGAAGCCGCGATGCCGCCATCGAGTTCCTCTTCGTCTGCTCCCTGACGCTCATTGATATCTCCCGGCTCTGCGAGGAGATCATCTCCTGGGCATCCCAGCAGTTCCGCTGGATCACTATGGACGATGCCTACTGCACCGGCAGCTCGATCATGCCGCAGAAGAAGAACCCGGACATCGCCGAACTTGCCAGGGGCAAGGCCGGCCGGGTCCTGGGGGATCTCATGGGACTGATGGCCTCCGTCAAGTCGCTCCCACTCGCCTACAACCGGGACCTTGCCGAGGACAAGAACGCAGTCATCGACGCCGTTGAAACCATCGAGGTCGCTCTTCCCGCGCTGTCGGGCCTGGTGCGGACGTTCTCGGTCAACGTCGACGAGGTCCGCCGGCAAGCCACGGCGGGTTACACCCTGGCCACCGAGGTTGCCGACTGGTTGGCGCGGCAGGGAATTCCCTTCAGCGAAGCGCATGACATCTCAGGGGCGCTGGTGCGGTTCTGCGAATCACACGGTCTGGACTACGACGACCTCACTGATGAGCAACTCGCCGCGGTGGATTCCCGGCTGACCCCGGAGATCAGAGGTGTCCTTAGCCTTGAAGCTGCCCTTGCGGCCCATTCCGGGTTTGGCGGCACCGCCCCGGAACGGGTTGCCGAACAACTCACACGACTCCGGGCAAAGCTGGACCAGGCACGAAGCTGGGCGGCCGACTACCAGGGGCTGCGCGTCCCGTCCGGCGCAGCGGGCTGACCCGTGGCGCCCACCAACGCCGGTCCCCGCGGCGACCTTGAACCCCTCCATGATCAGGAAAACGCCATGAAGACTCAACCAGCGCCCAGCATCGCAGGCACTGAATCGGTCGATCTGAAAATCGTCCCGCGCCGGCACATAGGGAGGTGGATTGGCGCCACGGCCGTGGTGCTGCTCCTGGTCTGGCTGGCCGTCTCCTTTTCCCGGGCAAAGATCAGCTGGCCCACGGTCCAGGAATACCTGACTGTCCCCGTGTTGATCCAAGGCATCGGAGTGGCCCTGATCCTCACGGCAGTCGCCATGGCGATCGGCCTGGTCCTCGGCGTTGTCACAGCGGTGATGCGCCTGTCGAAGAACCCGGTGGTCTCGGGCGTCGCGTGGCTCTACATCTGGGTCTTCCGCGGCACCCCGGTGTACCTGCAGCTCCTGATGTGGTTCAACCTGGCCCTCATTTTCCCGGTGATCGGCATCCCCGGGCTCTATTCCGGCCGCATGATCGACATCCTGACTCCCTTCGTCGCGGCATCCATCGGCCTGGGGCTGAACCAGGGCGCCTACACGTCCGAGGTGGTCCGGGGCGGAATTCTTTCCGTGGATGAGGGCCAGACGGAGGCCGCCCAGGCGGTCGGCATGACCCGGCTGCAGGCCATGCGGCGGATCGTCCTGCCGCAGGCCATGAGGGTCATTATCCCGCCGGTGGGCAACGAGGTCATCGGCATGCTGAAGACCACCTCCTTGGCTTCCGCGATCGGCGTGAGCGAGATCCTTTCCGAGGCCCAGCACATCTACTACGTCAACAACCGGATCATGGAACTCCTGATCGTCTGCGCGGTCTGGTACCTGGGCGCGGTGTCCATCCTGAGCATCGGGCAGTTCTACCTGGAACGGTTCTTCGCCAAGGGCTCCTCAAGCCGCCAACTGCCCATGACGCCCATCCAGAGGTTGTCGAGCATTTTCGGTACCAACAGGAAGGCACGCTCATGACCACCAACGTTCTGGTCCGCGCCGAAAACGTCCACAAGAGCTTTGGCCTCAACGAGGTCCTCAAAGGCATCAACCTCGAGGTCAACAGCGGCGAGGTGGTTTGCCTGCTCGGTGCCTCAGGCTCCGGCAAGAGCACGTTTCTGCGCTGCATCAACCATCTGGAAACGCTGTCCAACGGACGCATCTGGGTGGGGGAGAAGGTGGTGGGTTACCGGCAGGACGGCAACCGCCTCTTTGAACTCTCCGACAAGGAAGCCGCCCGCCAGCGCCGTTCCATCGGCATGGTGTTCCAGCGGTTCAATCTCTTCCCCCACATGACCGTGCTGGAAAACATCATCGAAGGCCCGGTCCTCGTCAACAAGGTCAAACCGGCCGAGGCCAAACGGCACGCGTCCGAACTGCTTGCCCGGGTGGGCCTGGAAGGACGCGAAGGGTCCTATCCCAGGCAACTCTCCGGCGGCCAGCAGCAGCGCGTGGCGATCGCCAGGGCCCTGGCCATGAAACCCGAGCTGATCCTCTTCGACGAACCGACATCGGCACTGGACCCCGAACTGGTGGGCGAAGTACTGGACGTCATGAAAGACCTCGCAAAATCCGGCCTCACCATGATCGTTGTGACCCACGAGATTGGTTTCGCCAAGGAAGTGGCTGACCGTGTGGCGTTCATGCACGGCGGCGAAATCGTTGAACTCGGCCCCCCGGCCGAGGTCCTTGGCAACCCGCAGCACGAGCGGACCAAGGCATTCCTCTCCCGCGTCTTCTAAACATCACCCCAACCCCTTTGGAGCCACCCATGAAGAAGTTCACCAATGCCGCCCGCATCGCGGCCATCACCGCAGTTGCAGCGTTTGGCCTCACCGGCTGCGTCGGCGGCGCCGAGACCACCGCCGACACGAGCACCGGCACCACCGGCTTGCCCCAGGCCATCAAGGACGCAGGGAAGATCAGAATCGGTTTGTCACCGGACTTTCCGCCGATGGAATTCCGCGACTCAGACAAGAACCTGGCCGGCGTGGACATCGAGCTGCAGCAAAAGCTTGGCGAGGCGCTCGGGGTGCAGGTCGAAGTTGTGGAATCGCCCTTTGACCAGCTGATCAACTCCGTCCAGACCGGCCGCGTGGACCTGGTCATGTCCGGCATCTCGGACACCGTGGAACGGCAGAAGACGGTCGATTTCGTGGACTACTTCAAGTCCCAGGGGCGCCTCTACACCTCAGGCACCCGGGCGGCGGAGTTCAAGCAGGAGAGCGATCTCTGCGGCAAGACCCTCGCCGTCAGCGGCAAGACCGATTACTTCGAGCAGGTGAAAACCTTGAGCAAGACCATCTGCACTGACAAGGGGCTTCCGGAACTGAGCATCCTGCCCACGGACTCCGGCGCGGCCGCTCGGCTCCAGATTGACCAGGGCCGCGTGGACCTGGCTGCCCAGGGCGCAGAAAACCTCGCCTACTTCGACAAGACCGATCCCGGAAAGTACGCCGCCGTGCTCGATCCGCTGCCGGCCAAGCCCTTCGGCATCCTGATGCAGAAGGACAACACCCAACTGGCCAACGCGGTCAAGGACGCTCTCACCAAGGTCACGGACAGCGGCGACTACCAGAAGATCCTGGACAAGTGGGGCATTGGCTACGGTGCCATGAAGCCCGAGATCAACGGAGTTAAGTGAACCAGCAGTCCATGGGGGCAGGGGCGGCGGTGCTGTGGCCGGAAGGCAAGCGCAGCGCCGTCGCCCTGGCCTTCGATCTTGACGGGCCCACGGGCGATGCCATGCTGAAAGGCACCATCTGGACCCGGCCGGAGTACTTCAGCCAGGGTGCCTACGGACCGTGGCGGGCCCTGGACCGCCTCCTCCGGCTCCTGGAAACCCATCACGTCCCGGCAACCTTCTTTGCGCCCGCCTGGGTGGTCGAAACATGGCCCGACCAGTGCCGGCGGATCGTGGAGCACGGCCACGAAGTGGCACACCACGGCTATAAACACGAGAAGTACTGGGACCTCAGTACTGATGAACAGCGGCAGGTGATCGAGACCAGCCAGCGGATCTTCCAGGACGTCCTGGGCGCCACTGCCTTCGGCTTCCGGACGCCGTCCGGTGACTGGCGTCCCGAGACCCCGGCCCTGCTCGCGGAAATGGGCTTCCTCTACTCAAGCTCCATGCGCGGCGATGACCGGCCGTACTTCCACGCCGGCGGGAAGCTCATCGAGATCCCGGCCAGGTCTGACATGGACGACTACGCCTCCCTGGCCTACACCACCAACCCGGACTGGCCCTCCGGCGGGGACCGGATTGCCGGCTACGAACCCACCCTGGACAACTGGATCAGGGAGTTTGACGGCTATCACGCTGAGGGTCTGTGCCTCTCCACGATCTTCCATCCCAAGGTGGTGGGAAAGCCCGGCCGGGCAGCGCTCCTGGACCGTTGGATCCAGCACATGAAGGATGCCGACGGCGTGTGGTTCGGCACCTGTGGCGAGATCGCCACCTGGTGGCGGCAGAACCACGGAATGGAGCCAGCATGACATTCACGCAGGAACCGCCGGCGGGCCGCTGGCCCGGTGCGACCCGGTGCGCCTTTTTGGTCACCGTGGGTTTCGAAGCGGAACTGTCGGTGCTCGCGGCGGGGCCTGACGCCGTCGACCGCGCCAAAAGCCTGTCCGTTGGCCAGTACGGCGGCACCCGCGGCGTGGACCGCCTCCTGGCGGAACTCGGACGCACCGGCACCACCGCGAGCTGGTTCATTCCCGGGGCCAACCTCGGCACCTACCCGCGCCAGGTTGAAGCGGTTGCGGCGGCCGGGCATGAAGTTGCCAACATGGGCTGGGCACTGGAGGACATGGGGCTGCAGCCCCTGCCGGAGCAACTGGACAGCATCGGCCGCGGCCAGGACGCTTTTGAAGCGCTGCTGGGCGTGAGGCCGCAGGGCTTCCGGGCAGGTTGCGGATCATTTGCCCACGGGCTGCCCGGCGAGTTGCTGGACCTGGGGTTCACCTGGTCCTCCTCGTGGCACGGCGACGACCTGCCCCATTTCCATGCCGGCCGCGCTGCAGGACTGGTGGAGGTGCCCCGGCACCACGAACTCGACGACTTTCCCTACTTCGTCTTCAACCTGGACCCGCCCATACCCAAGGGCAGTCCGCGGATCGCCTCCAGCCGGGAGGTGCTGCGCAACTGGATCCTGGAATTCGAGGCCTACCGCGCCGAAGGACGCTGCTTCGTCCTGACGCTCCATCCGGAAATCATCGCCACCCCCGGGCGGATCGGGATGCTCCGGGAGTTCATGGACCACGTCCACGCGTACGGCGACGTCTGGCACGCCACCGGCGGGGAAGTGGCCCGATGGTGGCGGGAAACCGCCGCACCCAACAGCCCGGCCCACCCGGCAGAAATCTTCCACTCCCTCACACGTGAAGGCACCCCAGCATGAATCCAGAGCGGACAGCATCAGAACGCATAGCGGACTTCGTCACGGCACTGTCTCCGGAGGACATTCCTCCTGGGGTCCTGCACCGGGCAAAACTCCATCTGCTGGACACCTTGGGCGCAGGCATCGCAGGTGCGGCGTCGCGGGAGGTCCACCTCAGCAGGTCAGCGCTCGCCGCAGCGCACGGAACCCCGTCGCCTGGAACGGGCTCGCCGGTGTGGGGCACGCCCGCCGAGCTGCCGCCGCTGGCGGCCGCCTTCGTCAACGGCGTGGCGTGCCACGCCTTTGAGCTGGATGACTCCGGCGGGTGCGACCACTCCGGGGCCGTGGTGGTTCCGGCCGCACTCGCTGCGCTGGCTGTCCGGGCCGGCGGTTCCGCGGGCGGAGCGGACGACGGCGGCACGGGAGTTGACGGCGGAAGGCTCCTTCACGCCGTCGTCAGCGGGTATGAGGTGGGCCGCCGGGTCCAGGACGCCCTGGGCGGCTACGCTTCGGTCAACAACCAAGGCTGGCACTCCACGGGGGTGACCGGCACGTTCGCGGCCGTCGTAGCGGCGGGCGTGGTCCTGGGGCTGGACGCGCCGCAGCTGGTTTCCGCCATCGGCCTGGCAGGTTCGTTCACCGGCGGCACCTGGTCCTTCATCGGGGACGGGGCCATGTCCAAACGCATGCACGTGGGGCGCGCTGCCGAAGCCGGCTTGAACAGTGCGCTGCTGGCCAGGGCCGGGTTCACCGGGCCCCGGGATGTGTTCTCCGCTCCGTGGGGCAGCTTCCTGAAGCTCTACGGCCAGCCGGGCGATGTCCAGGAGTCGCGGCTCTTTGACACCCTGGGGGAGGACTGGCAGGTCCTGCGGGCGTCGATCAAGCCGTACGCCACGTGCCGGAGCACGCACTCGGCCATTGACGCGATCCTGGACCTGCGTGCCCGGGGGCTCACCGCGGACTCGACCCAGAAGATCACGGTGAGGACCAGCGCCCTCATTGCGGACATGTGCGGCACCGCCGATGTCCGGTCCCTCGTTTCAACCCAGCTGAGCATGCAGTTCGCCCTCGCGGCCGCGCTGACACACGGCAAGGTCGGGCTGGACCAGGTGGCGGAACAGGGCCGGAACGATCCGCAGCTGAGGGAGCTCATGGGCCGCGTCCGTGTGGAGGTGGACCCGGAGCAGCACGGCGGATCGGCCGAACCGTTCCTCACCGTGCAGACGGATGCGGATTCGTTCGGGGTGCAGGCCGTCAAGGCAAAGGGCGCCGCAACCAACCGGCTCAGCGACCGTGAAACCATCGGCAAGTTCGAGGGACTGGCCGGCACGAGGCTGCCTCCCGAACGGGTCAGCGCTGTGAGCCGGATGGTGCTGGGGTTGGAGTCCGTGGACGACGCCGGGCCGCTCCTGGGCATGCTCGCCGCGGATTCGGAGCCCGCCCTCCTTACGTAACCTTTCGCGCCGGGGCAGATCGCTTGCGGTTGCCGCCAGTCGTTGTTGGCGGCGCGGTAACGTCGGGATGGGCCAAGCGGCGGAGCAGGGATAATGCATCGTCCACGGGCACAGGCTCGAAGAAATTGGCGTCAGCGAGTTCGACGGCGGCGATGGCCAGCGGCGCCAGCTCGGCTCCTGCATCGGTGACGCGCAGCCGTTTGGCCCGGGTGTCCGCGGGATCGACTTCCCGTTCGATGAGTCCTTTGGCCTCGAGGGCGCGCAGGACCTGGGAGGCCATCTTGACGTCGGTGCCGGCCTGGCGTGCCAGGGCCAGCTGGTTCGGGTGCTCACCCTGGCCGTTCAGCCACCACGCGCAGGCGAGCAGCACGAATTGCACGTGGGTGAGATCGAGCGGCGCGAGTGCTGCGGCGATGTCCCGCTGCCAGCGCAGCGTGGCGTGCCAGAGCAGGAATCCGGGGCTCTCGCCGGGGTCGAGCGGCATCAGCTGCCCGCCGTCTTGACCAGCGCAGCCATGGTCTCGGGCCAGTCGGCGGTGATGCCGGGCCCAATCTGGGGTCCGGCCTCGTCGGCGCCGTCGCCGGTGATCTCCATCCTGTACACCACGCGGATCCGGCCCTGGCCGATCGGGTCGATGCGGTGGGTGGTACGAAGCAGCAGGTCACCGAAGCGGGCCTCGTCCACGAAGCGTTCGTTTTCGACGGCCTCGGCGATGACCAGGGGAATCGGATCGTCACCCGGGGGTGTCATCAGGATCTGCGTGCCTGCCGCGAAGGGGCCGTTGATCTCGATTTTCTCGATCTCCCCGTTCCAGGCGCCCCAGTTCTCGACGTCGGACCAGAGCCGCCAGATTGCTTCGGGCGCGGCGGTAGTTTCGATGCTGTTCTCGTATGCCCACATGATGGCCTCCCGCGTAGATGATCTATATAAAGATTATCTACGCACAGACTATTTCTTGTCCAGAGGGAATCCGCGGCACTCCTGTACCCTGACATGTAGGTTCAAGGGCTTCAGCGCCCCATCGACCAACCCCGGGTTTGCTGCCGGATGACGGTCTGGAATCCTGGCCCGTCGCCTTGGACGTCGTCGAACCGCCGCTGCAATCGTCCGTATCCGGTTGCCCCCAATATTTTGGAATGGATCTTCATCCGTACTGGCACCCCAGCTCCCGCGGGAATCCCGCCCTCTGACCCAAAACCTTCGCGCGCAGCTGATGTGCCTGAGTACGTGAACTGGATTGAGGCCGGCGCCAGCGTGACCGCGCGGTGGCGTTCGGCGAACGGCAGGCCGGCGCCGGCACGCGTCGAAGTGGTCTCCGACTCCCTCACGGCCGACGATGCGTACCGCATGGCATCACAAGGGATCGCGATGCTCTGGCACGGAGACTTCCACAACGCGCGGCAGATCCTCAACGCCATGGACCGTCGGACAGGCGCCGGAAAGAAGACCGCAGGAACTCCTGCCGAGAAGTTCTACCGGCACCGGCAGTCCGCCTCGCACCGCGCACGCATTCTGGGCCTGCTGCTGATTCCCCTTGACCCGGGCCCGGTGGTGCCGCTGCGCCGCGCACCGGATATCAGGGAGGCCGCCGCGGAAGCGTACGGAGACATCGGCGAAGCGTCCGTTGTGTCCCTGCACGAGCTTGTGGGGGCCATCGGCGCCCACCAGTGGCGGCGGAATGGGGTCTACGTCGATGCCCTGCAGGGCCGCATCCACCCGCACTACGGCACGTTCTTCCCCACCCGAAGCGAGTATGTGGATCTCGTGGCCGCCGCTGCACTGCCTTCTGACACGCTTGCGTTCGACGTCGGAACAGGCACCGGCGTGCTCGCCGCCGTCCTCGCGCGCCGGGGCGTCCACCGCGTGATCGCCACGGACAACGAATCGCGCGCAATCGCCTGCGCCGCGGAGAATTTCCGGAACCTCGGTGTCCAGGACCGCGCCGAGGCCGTCCTGACCGACATGTTCCCGCCCGGACGGGCACCGCTGATCGTGTGCAACCCGCCCTGGATTCCGGCCACGCCGCATTCCAGCCTGGACAGCGCCGTCTACGATCCCGGGAGCAGGATGCTGTTCCGGTTCCTGAACGAACTCCCCGGCCATCTGGAGCCGGGCGGTGAGGGCTGGCTTGTCCTTTCCGACCTTGCCGAGCATCTCGGCCTGCGGTCGCGCGAGGACCTGCTGGCCGCCATCACAGCGGCCGGGCTGAAGGTGACGGAACGGCTCGACACCACGCCAACGCATCCGAAGGCCTCGGACCGTGATGATCCCCTGTTCGCGGCGCGCTCGGCCGAGGTCACGTCGCTGTGGCGGCTTGTCAGCCAATAGTCCCAAGAGATATGCCCCAGCGGGCGGGGACAGCCAGGGACGGGACCGCTAGTTGGGCGCGGTCCCGTGCTCGATCAGGCCGTTCCTTACCGCGAACAATGTGGCACCCACCCGGTTGGTTGCACCGATCTTGGTGTAGATGTGCTCCACGTGATTGCGGACGGTCTTGCGCGCGAGAAACAGGCTGGCGGCGATCTCGGCCGGAGGCATTCCGCGGCACAGCATGCAGAGGATTTCCACTTCCCTGCGGGTGAGCCCGGCGGGAGGGGCAGGCCGTCGGTGGGGCTGCTGGCCGGCCGCTGTGAGCACGGCGTCGGCAGCTTCGCGGCTGATCCGGCCGGCCGAAACTTCACGCCGCAGCCGGGCAGCGGCATCTGCCGGCGGAAGCGCGGCCCGGTGCGGGCGCGGCTCGAGTGAGGCCTGGTAGGAGTCCGCGGCCGCCAGGATGCGCTGCTTGATCCCCAGCTCCGTTCCGCCAATCCCGCGTGGGTAGCCTGACCCGTCCAGCCGCTCATGGTGCAGGCCGGTCAGGGCCGCCTCGCCCTTCAGCCCGGGAACACGGCTGAGGATCCGTTCTCCCAGGTACGGATGCATGTGGATACGTTCCAGATCCGCCTGGGAGAGGGGCTCCTTTTTGTCCCACACCTGGTTGGACACCCCCAAACGGCCCAGGTCGTGCACCCATCCTGCACGGCGCAGCTCCCTGACATCGTCCGCGGCCAGCCCGTGCTCCCCGCCGGCAACGGCTGCGAGGGCCGCCACGCCGCGGGAGTGTCCGGCCGTGTAGGGAGACTTGAGGTCTGCGAAGTCGCCGATGGCGCGCAGCACCGTGTCCAGCTGGCTGCCGGACAGCGGAGCGTCAGTGGGTGCCAGGTCAAGGGCCGCCTGCCAGCAGTCGACGTCGAGGAGCCCTGCGGTGAGTGCCTGGGCCTGGTCGATGAACAGGCCGGCCAGGGCCGGATCGAACTGGCTGCCGCGGCGGGCCCGCACCATGGCCACCGCGCCGGCCACTCCCTCCTGGCGGAGGAACACTTCGGCAGTGTCCGCCAGGTGCATGATCCGCATTTCCAGCGGGATGTCCGGCCCCGCTACTCCCTCCGGCAGGCCCTTGCCGTCCCAGCGCTCAAAGGTGTGGGCCAGCAGTCCTGCCACGCCGCCGTCGAGCCCTACATTGCTGGCCAGCGCACCGGCGGAGATGCAGTGCGAGGCGATCATGGTCCGCACCGCGGTGCTGCCGGTCGCCGCGAACCGGGTCCAGTTGGCCGCGCGCGGGCCAGCGGCGGCAGGCCCGCGCCGGCGTGGCTGAACATGCCGGCGTACATGGACAGGCCCCGCTGGTCGCGGTTGTAGTAGTCGGCACGGAACGCGATGTCGTCCGTGAACAGCGCCGCCAGTTCGAAGGAGTCCGCGTGGCAGCCGATCCAGGCCACCTGGTTGGCATAGTAGAGCCTGCCCTGGCCGGCGGTGTCTACGCCCGCGGCACCGGCGATCCGCAGCGCCAGCAGGCAGGACCGCAGCATGTGCTCCATGGGCTGGCCCAGGCCCAGATCGATGGCGAGGGAGAGCGCGGCCAGCACTTCACTGCGGCGGGGTCCAGCCGGCGGCTGCTTCACAGTTGCCATTCTAGGAAGCCGGAGCCGCGGGCAGTAGGGACCGCGCGTCGTCGGCCGTTATGCCGCCTGGTTCTTCCTGGTCCGTGCCTGGACAGTTCCTGGTCCCGCAGGATGGGCGGTGGACGGGAACCGGACGCCCACCTGCGCTCCGAACAGTCCACGTTGCGGAAGCCAGAAGTCCGCCAGGTGATCCTGGACAGGCAGTGCACCCGGGACTCCCGCGTCCTCGCCGCCGACGGAGGCCTGGGAATCCGTGACGAGCCATAGCTGCCGCGGCTGGGCCTGGAACGTCTGGCCGTTGGGCACCACACCCGAAACTTTCATCCGGCCAGCGCCGAGCAGTGGACCGGCGAATGCTCCCATGGCCCGCAGCACCAGCTCGTTCCGCCACAGGCTTTCCGGCATCCGCACCGCCATGGCGGTCAGCATCCTCGTGGCCGCGGATGTGCCCAGGTCCAGGCGCCAGTCCACGAAGCCCGGAACCGTGATCACGGCGGTAAACGGCCCGCTCCACCGGACGTCGACGTCGGTCTCCACCGTATGGTGGAAGGCTGCCCCGAAGTAGCGGGCGCAGCTGAACTCGGGCGCGACGTTGGCGTAGAGGGTCCACTCGCCGCCGGGCGTGCGGTGCCAGACGGAGCGGTAGCCGGGGCCCACGGAGCTCACCGGAAAGTCCCGGAACGCCAGGAAGTGGCCGCTGGTAAAGGGCAGCCCCAGGACGGCGTAGCCGGCGAAGTGCTCGGCAGGGTCTTCGGGAAGTTCGGCAAGTTTTGGTGTTGCCTGTGCTGATGACTGCGGCTGGTAGATGGTCATGGCCGCCTCCTTTTCTCTACGACCCGAGCCTATGACCGGGCCGCAGCAAGGGCATGGGGCAACTGCCCCATTTAGCGTTGGCTTTACGCGGCGCCGATGGCGTCGAGCCACTCCTGGAACGTCTGGCGTCCGACGGCGGAACCCGGCGCCGGGATCAGCCCGCCTTTGCGCATTGCCTTGCCCATGGGGCCGGGCACCCGGAGCGGAACGATCAGTTTTTTCTGCCGCGTCTTGGCCAGATAGGCCGTGACCAGCCCTTTCAGCTGTTCGGTCCGCGGGCCGCCAAGGTCCGGGATGCGTCCCTTTGGACCGGCCTCGGCCGCGTCCACCAAGGCAGCCGCCACCTCCTTCGCCGCCACCGGCTGGGTGAGCATCGTGGGCACGAAGACCAGCGGGCCCACTGAGGCGGCTTTGATGGACATCGGCACGAACTCGTGGAACTGGGTGGACCGGAGGATGGTCCAGGGAATGCCGCCGTGCTTGACTTCGTCCTCTTGCACCAGCTTCCCGGCGTACAGTCCTGAATTGGCTTTATCGATGCCCACAATGGACAGCGCCACGTGGTGCGTCACGCCGGCCTTTTTCTCGGCCGCCAGCAGGTTCTGGGTGGCGTTGGTGAAGAAATCAACGGCTCTCTTGGTGGACAGGACCTGGATGCCGGAGACGTCGATGACGGTTTCGACACCCTGGAGAGCCTGGTCGAGGCCGCGCCCGGTGACCAGGTCCACCCCATCGGTGCGGCTGAGGCTGACCACGTGGTGTCCGCGCTCCCTGGCGATGGCCACAACGTGGCGGCCCACTGTCCCGGTTCCCCCTGCAACGGCAATCCTCATGGAAGAAATCCTATGCGGGTTCTCCGACAAAAACTCTTGGCCCGCAAGTTTACCCGTCGGGAAGATGCCTGGCACGTTGGCACGCTCGGCGGAAGGAATCCAGCCCGGTTTGCGCTGGTGGTCGTGCGGCGGACCGGCGTAAGGATGGTTCATGGGGGGTTCTGCACCGGCGACGTGTAGAGCATCGGGCGGAAAACTGAGTGAATCTTGATCCATGGCTGATGCTTGGCGTCGTACCATGAGGGGCTTGAGGATTCGGCATGAAAAAGCCCCTCCGAAGAGGGGCCTTTTCCTTATCCCAGGTTCTGAACCGCGTAGTTGGCTTGCTCGGGGGTGAACTTCTCACCGTACTGGCTGACAAGCTGGTCATAAATGCCGGCAGGCGACATATTCATGTTCTTTTGGTAGCTCTTGGCCTTCGCCAGGGCGGCTACGTTGTAGTCCGCCTTGAGGTTGTCGACCGCATACTGGGCTGCCTCGGGCGAGAACTTCTCACCGTACTGTGAGGTCAGTTGGTCGTAGATCGCAGCTTTGCTCATGTGCATGTTGTCGAAGTAGGACGAGGCTTTGCCCAGGGCCGATTGGTATTCGGATGGAACCTTCGGTGCCGGAGGCGCTGGAGGTGGCGTCGGGGTAGCCGTCTTAGTCGGCGTCGGTGCCGGTGCGGAAGGAGCCGTGGGCGTGGTGGGGACTGACGCAACCGGAGTGGAGATTTCCGGTGCCGTGTTGGCAACCTGGTCCTTGCTGGACCCGTTCTTCGGCGAAACGATGATGATCAGGATGATGATGCCGACAAGCCACCACCGCTTTTTCTTGAACCAAGGACGCTTGGCTTTAGGAGCGTTTGGTGGTGGTGATACGACATTAGACATAGCTGTCCCCTATTTTGCTGAGTGGATTGAATTCCACCCTGTTGCTGGAGTGGAATTCCAACCAAATACTAGTCCGGCCGCTCACAGGAGACGCTCGTATTAGCCGCGTAGCAACCAAGGATTTCCTCAAGATTGACGCAGGTCGCTCGCGATGTGAAGCCAGAACCATAGAGTTAAAGGCATTCTCGTCCAACCAAAAGTTCATGACCTACCGCAAAGTCGCAATACCCCCTCACCTCTCGTCGCATTAGAGACTATTGACTGGCGCGGGGCGCAAAACCGTGAGTAGGGTGATTGTTTGGTATTGCGAGTCAGATCGCACACCTATTCGTTGTGCCCAGTAGTGGCCAATTTGTCGTGACGGCAGTGCCGGCTGGTGATGCATCGTTTACGCGTGATTCATTGGCTTAAGTGCTCGCCACAGCAGCCTTCGCTGCCCGGGTGGCGTTCATCCACTCGGTCAGCCATGGGGCCCGGACGCTCGAGGTGATCCGGCAGTCGGCCACGAACGTGCCCTTGGCGCCGGCGGAGATCCAGTCCTGCAGCGCGGACAGATCGTCCAGCGAGCGGATGACAGCCGACTCGGCCCCCAACGCCCGCGCAACGCCGCTGAAGTCCACCTCCGGGATCAGCATCGGCTTCTCGGTCAGGCCCTGCGAGCCGTACTGGTGGATCTCGGCCCCGTAGGCTGCGTCGTTGTAGATCACCACGATGGCGCTGCGGGCGGCACTGATCAGCGATTCGAGGTCGGACAGGCCCATCAGGAACCCGCCGTCGCCGGAGGCCAGCACCAGGGTGCGGCCGTCCTCCACCGCGCGGGCTGCCCCGACGGCACTCGCAAGCCCCAGCCCGATCGACTGGAACGCGGTCCCCACCATCACCAGGTCCTGCGGCCGCGGGATGTTCCAGTACATGGGCGCCCACCCGATGAAGTGCCCGCCGTCCTGGACCACCGTGCGGCGCTCCGGCAGTACGGCATTCAGCGCGGCGGCGAGGGCGCGCGGGTCCAGTCGGCTGTCATCGGTCACCTCGGAGCCAGCCTCATGTCCCGGTCCGGCAGCCAGACGCTTGGAAGCTTCGGCCCGCCAACCGGCCACTGCCGCCTCGACGTCCAGCAACGACAGCAAGCGCGAAGCAGCGGCCTTCGCATCAGCCTGAATAAACAGGTCCACCCGCGGGTTGGTCGGCTGCAGCGCGGTGTCGATCTGGATGACGGTGCTGTCCGGGCCCAGCAGGTGCCCGAATCGCATGGTGAACGGGCTCAAGCTGGCCCCGGCCACCAGGACCACGTCGGCCTCGTCCATAAGCCCGGCCGCGGTGTCGGTGCCGAAACCGCCGGCCACGCCCAGGTACCCCTCGCCATTGAGGAGGTTGAGCGCCAGGGCGGTTCCGGCGGTCAGTGCGCCGAGCCGGTCGGCGAGTTCGCGGAGTTCCGGGCCGGCGCCGGCGAGGTGCGCGCCGCGGCCGGCGAGGATCAGCGGCCGCCTGGCCCCGGCGAGCAGGCGGGCCACCTGCCCAAGGTCCGTGCCGCCGTCGTGCGTCATATCGGGTGCCGACGGCGCCGGAAGTTCCTGGTCATCAGCCTCGAGTGCCGCGAGGTCGTAGGGGATGGCCAGCACGACGGCGGTGCGCCGGGTGAGTGCGTACTCCACCGCCTGCCGGGTGATGGCGCCTGCGGCGTCGCGGGTGACGGTGAAGGTGGCCGCGCCGAGGCCGGCGGCGATGGCCGCCTGGTCCACGTCCCAGGGCCGGGCGCCGGTGGTGGGGGCGTCTCCGGTGACCAGCACGACGGGGATCTGCGCCTGGACCGCCTCGGCCAGGGCGGTGAGCGCGTTGGTATAGCCGGGGCCGTAGGTGGTGGTGCCCGCGGCGAGCCGTCCCGAGGCCCGGTAGTAGGCGTCGGCCGCGGCGATGGCGGCGCCCTCATGCCGGACGGGGGTGAAGAGAAGGCCCTGCTGCTCCGCGGCATCCAGGAAATAGACGTTGCCGTTGCCCATGACGCCGAAGACGTCGCTGACATAGCTGCTGAGAACCTGCGCCACGCGGCCGGAGACGGTGAGAGTAGTCATGCAGGCATCGTGTGGCCTGCATCTCACATTTGCAATAGCGCCGGATGCGACTGGGACTTTTGGCAGCAGGAGAGCGAGGAAGTGACAAAACGCCCAGCTACGCCAATAACGTAAAGTGGCAATCACTCTCTTAGTTGAGGTGCTTCAGTAGACCGGGCTCACCCGTCGACATCCTAAATGTGAATGCCAAATCGCTGAGGGGCCATCCGGTGGCGCCACATAGGTATGGCTGCTGATCTCACGAGCAGCAGCCATACCTTTGGAATCAGCGAAGCCGACCAATTTCGTGCAGTCGTATCCTACCTAGACAGCCACGGTCACATGCTCCGGGTATCAGTTCTTTTTGAGGTTTACCGTAGTGGTGGTTCCAAGTGCACTGACCTTATAGCTGATGCTGCCGCCTTCGTATTTGAATTCCTTTGTCGCGTCACTGGATGCGAGGAGGGCCGATTTGGTGGCGTCGACATCCCGTTGCGACGTCCAAGTGTAGGGTTCACTGGCGCTGGTGGGGCCGGCGAACGTTCCGACCCAGTAGATCGAGGTCGTATTGCCACCGTCGGAAACCCACTCGATGGTCATCTTGTCGGCGGTGACGCTTGCCTGCTGGTATGACTTCTCGCTGTTCGGGTTGCTCTGCTTCCAAGCGCCAGTCAGGTCGGGGACCTTCGGAGCCTCGTGCGTCGTCTTAGAGTCGGAAGCGCCGCCTGTGGTGCTTCCTGCTCCGCCGCACGCCGTCAAGGCAAGAACGGCAACGAGAGCAAGAGATGCAAAGGACTTTTTCAAGGATTCCCCCAAATAGAAATAGGTAATTGATGCATCGAGAATCATATGCCGGGAGACCGCCGGTGGACGCACGCAGAACCATGAGCGCGTGCCAAGAATCGAGACATTGCTGGTGCGGCAAAATTGCAAACATTCACAGCGCCTGTGGTTGGGTCCCTCATGGATCGGCATGTCACCGCGCCTAGGGCCGGGCGGGATTCCTGCTCCGACAGTCGGCTGATGAGGCCGTCGTAGCGGGGCGGCATGAGTTCCAGGATGGAGATGGCCGTGCTGGTCCGCTCGATCCCGTCGATTTCCAGGATCTCGTTGGTGATGCGGTAGAGGTCGGCCGTGCCGCGGGCCACCACCTTGGCCATGAGGTCGGCGTCCCCGGTGGTGGCGTGCACCTCGATGACCTCCGGGATCGCGGCCACCCTCCCTCCGGATCAGCCAGACGCGGACCGGATCCGTGCAGAACTGGCTCGCCAGCCTTTTCGAGGTTGCTAATCACGTCTAGGATTTCCACGCTGGTCCTCATTGATGCGTTGTCACTGGCCTGATGATCCTGGGTCAAGTTGGCCGGGGTGTTGCGTCTCAGTGCAGTCCACCCGGGAGACTTTTGGCCTGGCGGCGTCCGAGTGGTTCCCGACTTAAGGGCGACTTGTCTAAGGTCCAGGGTTTTGGTGGGTACCAGTCTATGAAGCTTGGCTTACTGCTTCGGTCCGCGTTCCTCGAAGGCTCTGTCGAAGAACGTGGCTGGGCGGCCCCTCTGCCGAGGACAAATCTGTCCAACTGCCCCGCGAGAGGAGCGTGAAGGCGCGACGCGGAATCAGAAGCCTATTGGATGAGGTTCCGATAAAGTGGAGTCGCAACGGGACGTTTTCCCGGACCTCATCTCCGTATTGGAGAAGAGCAATGAGATAGCATTATTTGGGGGTATGTGTGGTCTTCAGTAACGATGTCAAGACTGCCATTGAGGAATATGTGAATGTGCATATTGGCGATGAAAGCTGGCATGCTGACTATTTCAGTTTTGTATCTGACTCGACACTGGCGGCTCGATTGGGAGAAGAGTTCAATTCCGCGCGGTACATCTACAAGATGCTCGAAGGCGTTGGAGCCAATGATTGGCTTCAGCGAGCTCAGATACGAATTCAGGTACTGCAATACGCGTCGATATATGAAGCAGTTCTACATCACATTTTGTTCGAAGACCTCGCAACTGATCCTGCCGTAGTGGCGCTTACAGAGTTTCCGACCAACAAAAAGATCTCAATACCAGCGAGCAGTCAAGCTCAGCTCGAAAACACATCTAACTCACAATGGAAAAGCAATAATTCCGACATATGAAGAAGTAGGTAAGACGAGTAGTACCAAGGTTCGGTTTGACAAGAAGGCAAGCTGCGCATCCTCACTGGGTATTATATCGGAACCACTCAGGGATGATCTTATTGAAATATATGAAGCGCGTAATGCTATTCATATCCATGCCGAGATTCGCAAATCGCTTATTTATCAGATTGATCTATCAAAACGTGCCTATCGGCGAATGAAGCCATTTAAAGATCAGATCGAAGCATGGCGCACAAGCACATCTACCGTGTAGTGCAATTTACAGGGTAATTTACTCTGCTCCCTACAGCGCGCGCGACGCTAGTATCGACCTCGGCGCGAAGATCTGAACTTATAGCGAGGAGTATGGATGGTCTGTGCGCCTGAGGCATTACCCGCACCTCCTACGAAGCGCACCAGCAGTTAGCTAGAAGCGGAGGATTCCTCCTTTGACAGCCGGCTGATCAGGCCGTCGTAGCGGGGCGGCATGAGTTCCAGGATGGAGATGGCCGTGCTGGTCCGCTGAATGCCGTCGATCTCCAGGATCTGGTTGGTGATGCGGTAGAGGTCGGCCGTACCTCGTGCCACCACCTTGGCCATGAGGTCCGCGTCCCCGGTGGTGGCGTGCACCTCGATGACCTCCGGGATCGCGGCGAGCCCGTTCTCCACCGAGCCGGTCCGGGTCTGGCTGATCGAGAGCGAAAGGAAGGCCATGAGTTCGTAGCCCAGCGCGGCGGGGTCCAGCCTGCGGCTGAAGGACCGCAGCGCGCCGCTGCGCTCCAGCCGCGCCAGCCGGGCGTGGACGGTGTTGCGTGCGACGCCGAGTGTCCGGGAAAGTGCCAGGGCGCTGGCTTCGGGGTCCTTGTCCAGGGCGAGGATGATGCGGCCGTCGAGGGAATCGAGGGTGCGAGAGTTTGCGATGGTCATATTTTCACCAGAGGTACTAGAAGTTGAGCAGAAGTCCCAAGCACCGGAGCCTACCTTGCATTGTGGTCCGGGTCACTTCCATGATCGGACCTCATGACCAGTGATCAGCTTTTGGCCGTACCCGAGACTGCGTTGCCCACCCTGCGCGGCGCGGTGACCGGACTTCCGTCCTATGTCCCGGGCCGGCGCAGCGCCGGCGCGGACATCGCAGCCCTCGCCAGCAACGAAAGCCACTACGAGCCCCTGCCCGCCGCCATGGCTGCGGTGACCGACGCAGCCGGAACCATGAACCGCTACCCGGACACCGCCGCCGTCGAACTCCGCGAACGGCTGGCCCGGCACCTGGGTGTCACCGCAGAGGAGCTTGCGGTGGGGCCCGGCAGCGTGGGCGTCCTGCAGCAGATCATCACCGGACTGTGCGACGCCGGGGATGAGGTGGTCTTCGCGTGGCGCTCCTTCGAGGCGTACCCCATCCTGGTGGAGCTGGCAGGCGCCCGGCCGGTCCGCATCCCGCTCGACGAGTTCGAAGGCCACGACCTGGACGCGATGGCCGCCGCCGTGACCGACCGCACCAAGGTGATCCTGCTCTGCACGCCCAACAATCCCACCGGCGTGCCGATCAGCCATGACCGCCTCGAGGCCTTCCTGCGGGCTGTGCCGTCCAGCGTCCTGGTGGTGATCGACGAGGCCTACGTGGAGTACGCCGACGAGGGCCCCGACTCCCTGGCGCTTTATCGCCGCTTCCCGAACGTCTGCGTCCTGCGCACCTTCTCCAAAGCCTACGGACTCGCCGGCCTGCGCGTGGGATATGCAATTGCGACGCCGGCAATCGCCGAAGGACTGCGCCGGACCGCCCTGCCCTTCGGCGTGAGCGCGCTGGCCCAGAAGGCGGCCATCGCGTCGCTGGATGCGGGGGAGGAGATGGAAGCCCGGGTTTCTTTGGTGAAGCAGGAGCGTGTGCGCATGGCAGCTGCGCTGGCGGCTCAGGGCTGGAGGCTGCAGCCGAGCCAGGGCAATTTCCTGTGGATCCGCGCCGACGAGAACCTCCTGGCGAGGCTGGTGGACGCGTTCGACAGTGCGGGCATCCTGGTCCGGGCCTACCAGGGCGACGGCGTGCGGATCACTGTTGCCGACCCCGCCTACAACAACCGCGTGCTCCGGCTTCTCGACGCCCACGCAGCCTGAAGTTTTATCCCCAACAGTTCCACCTACAACTAAGAGGAATTCCCATGGAACAACAGACAAAGACGTCTGCCCGCCCACTCGGCGCAGCCCTCAAACCCCGCCAGCTCACGATGATGGGCCTGGGAAGCGCCATCGGCGCGGGCTTGTTCATCGGCTCCGGCGCGGGCATCCAGGCTGCCGGCCCGGCGGTGCTGATCTCCTACCTCGTGGCCGGCACGCTCATCATCCTGGTGATGTGGGCGCTCGGCGAGATGGCTGCCGCGAACCCGGACAGCGGCGCCTTCTCCGTCTACACCGCCAAGGCGTACGGCCCGGTGGCCGGTGCCACGGTCGGCTGGCTGTGGTGGCTGCAGCTGGTGGTGGTGATCGCGGCGGAGGCGCTCGGTGCGGCGGGCCTGCTGGCCACCATCTTCCCGGCCCTGCCGGTGTGGCTGATGGCCTTCGTGTTCATCGTGGTGCTCACCGCCGTGAACCTCACCAGCGTGAAGAACTTCGGCGAGTTCGAGTTCTGGTTCGCCCTGCTGAAGGTCGCGGCGATCGTCGGGTTCCTGCTGGTGGGCTTTGCGCTGCTGTTCGGCTGGCTGCCGGGCGTGCAGTCGCCGGGCCTGTCCAACTTCACCGGTGCCGGGTTCGCTCCGAGCGGCTTTGCCGGGATTGCCACGGCGCTGTTCGTGGTGGCGTTCGCGTTCGGCGGGACCGAGATTGTGTCCGTTGCTGCTGCCGAGACGGCTGAGCCTGCACGGAGCGTGAAGAAGGCGGTCCGGACGGTGCTGTGGCGCATCCTGGTGTTCTACATCGGTGCGATCTTCGTGATCGCTGCCGTGGTGCCGGTGGGTTCGGCGGGGCTGAAGAGCCCGTTCGCCGCGGTGCTGGACGCGGCCGGCATGCCGGGTGCAGCCACCGCCATCACCCTGGTGGCCGTCGCGGCTCTGCTGTCCGCGCTCAACGCCAACCTCTACGGCGCTTCGCGGATGGCGTTCTCCCTGGCGGAGCGCGGTGAAGCGCCGCGTTGGCTGGCTTCGGTGTCGAAGGCCCGGGTACCCGTTGTCGCGGTCCTGGCCAGCGTCGCCTTCGGCATTGTCACGGTGGTGCTGGAGCTGGCCTTCCCCGAGAAGGTCCTTCCCGTCCTGCTCAACATTGTTGGCTCCACCTGCCTGCTGGTGTGGACGTCCGCGCTCCTGGCACAGCTCGCCCTGCGCCTCCGCGCCGACCGCGAAGGAACGGCGCTTCCGCTGCGGATGCCCGGGTTCCCGTGGCTCACTTCGCTCGGCCTGCTGATCCTCGCGGCGATCTTCACGGTGGGCTTCATCGGCGAGGATTCCCGCCCGCAGCTGCTGAGCACGTTCGGGCTTGTGGCGGTTCTGGCGGTGGGGTGCTGGATGAATCACCGGTCGGGGAAGACCGCGGGCGGGGTTGCGTCTTCCGAGGGTGAAAAGCAGCCGGTCCTCATCGACTGAATCAGGAGCTGAACCAGGCTGCGGGTTCCCTGCGGGGGAGGCGCGTCCGGCTTTTGCCGGGCGCGCCCTTCGCAAACGGCTCGCTGCCGTCGGATTAGCGCGGGGATTCGAGGGAGATTGTTTCCAGGTGCTCGGGAACGCGGGCTCTCCATCCAAGTTGGCGTTTGATGCGGGCCCGGAGGGCGTCTGAGGCGTCTGGCTCTCCATGCGTGACGTAGGTCATGGCTGGCGCCCGCGCGGCGGTCTTCATCCATTGGATCAGTTCGTTGGAGTCGGCGTGGGCGGAGAGTCCTTCCATTTGGATGACTTCTGCCTCGATGTCGATGTCCTGTCCGTAGATGCGGAGGTGCTTTTCACCTGCGGCAAGTGATGCTCCCCGTGTTCCTCCGGCCTGGTATCCGCTGAGGATGATGGCGTTGCGCCGGTCGGGTCCGTAGGCCGCGAGGTGGTGCAGGATCCTGCCGCCGGTGAGCATTCCGCTGGCGGAGATGATGATCATGGGTCCGCCGCGGAGGTTGAGCAGTTTGGATTCGTCAGCGCTGCGGATGGGCGTCGCGACCTTGTACATGGCTTCGAATTCGTGTTGTTCGAGCCTGTGTTCTTCGCGGTGGCGCTGGTACATGTCGGACGCGTCGATGGCCATCGGGCTGTTGAGGTAGATCGGGATGGCAGGGATCGCGTGCCTGGCCAGGAGGCGCGAGAGGTGCAGCAGGACTGTTTCGGCCCGGCCGACGGCGAACGCGGCGATCATGATGACTCCGTGTCGTTTGGCCACGCGGGTGATGATTTCGCCGAGTTCGCCTTCGGGGTTTCCCTCCGGATGTGCCCTGTTGCCGTAGGTGGATTCCGTGACCAGCACGTCCACGGGCTCGAGGTCGCGGGGCGGGTGCATCAGGGGGTCGTGGGTGCGGCCCAGATCGCCGGTGAAGTGGATCGTCCTGCCGGCGAGTTTGAGGTGCACCTGTGCGGCGCCGAGGATGTGGCCGGCGGGAAGGAACGTTGCTTCGATGCCCCCGGGCAGGGGGAAAGGCGTGTCGAAGCCCCGGGTCTTGAAGCTGTTGAGCGATCGGACGGCGTCTTCCGCGGTGTAGAGGGGCAACGGCGGATGATGGGTTGACGATGCCCTGTGATCTGCAAAGCGGGCTTCCTCTTCCTGGAGATAGCCGCTGTCGGGAAGCAGCAGCGTGCACAGTTCGGTTGTGCCCGGGGTCGCGTAGACAGGGCCGTGGAAACCGTCACGCACCAGCGCTGGGATATAGCCGCTGTGATCCAGATGGGCATGTGTGAGGACAACGGCGTCGATGTTCGCGGGACTGATCGGGAAAGGCACGCGGTTACGGTCGCGCAGGTGTTTGTAGCCCTGGAACAGCCCGCACTCGATAAGGACCCGGTGCCCTTGCGAACCGATCAGGTATCTGGAACCGGTCACTGTGTCGATCGCGCCGAGAAACCGCAGCGTCGGGGAATGTTGTTCCCTCATGTTCGCTCCTTCCGGGCGCCGCGCTGGGGACGGGGCTTTCCTCGCTACCCGCGGGTAATGGGGAGCTTCTTCGGTTCCGCCGCCTGGGCCTGTTCGGGCAGCGTGGCGCGGACTTCCAGGACTCCATTCGTGTAGCTGGCCTTGATGTCTTCTTCCTTTACCCCGTCAGGGAGCGGGATGTTCCGGCTGAAGGACCCGTAGCGGAACTCTGACCGGTAGCTGCCTTTATCCCTGTGTTCTTCCTTTTCCTGGCGTTCGGCGCGGATCCTCAGGAACCCGTCATCCATGGTGACCTCAACGTCCTTGTCAGGATCTACGCCGGGCATCTCGGCACGAACCACAAGGGTCTTACCGTCGACGAACTCCTCGACCCGGATGGGGGCGGGGCTGACCGGTGTTTGGAACATGCGCTCCATGGAGTCCAGCAGGTCCGCCGGCGAACGCAAAACGGTGTTGAAGGGGGAGGTCCACCGGGATGCAAAAGGGGACCATTTGAGCAGATCAGACATGACAGTTCTCCAGATTCGATACAGGGAGGGTCCCGCGTAAGGGCCGGTGTCCCACCAGTAGATACCTGCGCGGGAAAGGGCAACAGGGACAAAAGACCCTCGCCGCTGATCGTGCACAACGCTGCTGCGCTGCGGGAAAGCCCGGGGACCTTGGACTCTACTAACCGGATCGGTATGGACGTCCGATGGAACCATGGCAGACGGGACCGGACTCCATGTGCACGCTGGCCCTTGCACGGCCAGATGACGGTCAGCATCACCGAAGGAGCACCACATGGAACGGGTCATTGACAAAGTAGCGCTGGTCAGCGGGGGTGCACGCGGTATTGGAGCTGCGGTGGCATCCCGGCTGCATGGCGAAGGGGCCAAGGTGGTCATCGGTGACATCCTGGACGAGGCAGGCAAGGAAACGGCGGAGCGTATCGGCTCCGGAGCTCTTTTTGCTCACCTCGATGTGACCAGCCCGCAGGACTGGGAGGCAGCGGTGGCCGCCGCCGTCGAAACGTTCGGTGGGCTCAACATCCTGGTAAACAATGCCGGCATCGTGAACTTCGCCTCCATTGAGGACTACACGCTGGAACAGTGGAACATTGTCATCGCCGTGAACCTGACCGGCACGTTCAACGGGATCAAGGCCGCCATCCCGGCGCTGAAGCAGACCAAAGGCGGGTCGATCATTAACATTTCCTCGATCGCCGGCATCCGCGGTTATGAGCAGATCCCCGGATACACGGCCTCGAAATTTGGCGTGCGCGGACTCACCAAGAGCGCTGCGCTGGATTTGGGACCCCATGGCATCAGGGTCAACTCGGTCCATCCGGGAGTCATCTCCACGCCCATGACGGCTGACATCCAGTCGGACATGAGTCACGTGGCTCTGGGCCGCGTAGGCCATCCGGGGGAAGTCGCGGACATGGTCCTGTACCTGGCTTCCAACGAATCCTCGTTTGTTACCGGGGCCGAATTCGTCATCGATGGCGGTGACACCGCGGGGACGGTCACCCGGCACGAGGAAGCCTAGCCCCTGGGCGGTTGGGCACAGCGAGGCAGTGAAAGGAAAGACAAGTGACCAGTACGGGTTCGTTCTTGATTGTTGTCGGTTTTGACGGTTCCGAATATTCCCAGGCAGCGCTGGACTGGGCCATGGATGAGGCGCGGCAGCGCAACGGCCGGCTCCGCCTGGTCACGGCCTGGAATAAGCCGCCGATGGCGTGGTATCCGGCTGTCCTGGAAACGGCCGCAGGCGAGATTGCCGCCGAAGAGTCCCCGGAGCGCATCGCACAGACGCTCCAGGGTGAGGCAGTGAAGTCCGCCGAAGATAGTGGTGTGACCGCAACAGGGCAGCTTGTAGGCACCCATTCACCTGCTTCGGCAATTCTCGACGCTGCCAAGGATGCGGATCTTATTGTCGTCGGCTCCCGGGGCCATGGGGGATTTCCCGGATTGCACGTGGGCTCGGTCTCCACCCAAGTTGTCAACCACGCACAGTGTCCCGTCCTGGTGGTCCGCTCCAACGGAGCGCGATGATGCCTGGTCTTCATGCCGGGTGCCTAAGGAGTCGGCGTCGGCGGATGCTGCCCCGTGTGGCCGTGGCTGCGGCCGTCGTCACGCTGGCCCTCTCGGGCTGCTCCTCCAGCCCGCCGACGCCGGCACAGACGCCGACGACTCCGGTGACGAGTGCCACGTCGAGCGCCTCGGCCATGCCTGGTGCCCTGCCCTCGAAAGTCTTCACCGACCAGGAGCTCACCGCGATCGGTGCTGCGATGCTGCAGCAGCGCGGCCAGCGCCCGGAATTTATGTACGACAGCCAGCAGCTGCGAACTGCCCTCAAATCCCGCCCCTACCCGCTGACCCGGGCCACCGCCCAGCCTGCGGAGTGCGGCGCGTTCCACCTGCCTGCCATGGATGATGCCATGCAGGATCCGAGCCTGAATTTCGCCAGCGGGGGCGTGCCCATCGCCGGCGAATCCAGCCCGACCACCACGATCCTGTTCACGATGCGCAGCGCCCCCCGGGACAAGCTCGCCAAAGCCGACTTCGACTACACTGACGATCTCGTCTCCCGCTGCGGCCAGTTCGAGGTGTCCTACGAGCCGCAGGGCGGCAGCAGCCCCTACAAGATCGTGCTCCTGAAGCCTCCTCTGGTGGGGGAGAAGGCGTACGCGGTGATGGGCCCCTCGCAGCCGTTCGGGAGTGTGGGCCTCCGGGTCCTGGCCGGTACGCTCTCCATCAGCATGAGCCTGAGCGTCTCGCCCCTGAACTCCGAGGCCGATGCCCAGCCCGCCCTGAACTCGATGACCAGCATTGCCCAGCAGCTGATCGACGAGGCCGCCCTGAACCCACCCACTGTGAGCCCCCCGCCCCCGAACGCCAAGACTCCTGAGCAGCTGACCGATCTGCTCCAGACCATCACGGGCCCCGAACGGGGCCACGGCGGACATGGCGTCCGGCACCGTCATCCGCGCCGTCCCTGGCGCCTCCCCCACCGCGCCGCCGTCTCTGCCGGACTGCACCTACAGCGACGGGGCCTACTTCTCCTCGCTCCAGGGCTCCACCACCGCCCAAGCGGAGATTCCGGGCTCCACGAAGATGGACTATCTCATGGTCCGGCTGGTCAGCATGCCCACAACGGCGTCCACGCCGTACCCCTTCGATGCGCGCGCCGCAACCCTGCGGGACTGCCCAACCATCCAGGAAGAGGTCTTCACGGGCGTGGGGACCAGCGGCAGCCTGAGCCAGTGGACGTCCCTCCACCGCCTCAGCCTGAACGTGGCCGCGGACTCGGCGTACGCCGTCGCCCATGAGCACCCGGACGGGGGAGTCTGGCACCTGCTTGTGGGGGCAAGGAAGGGCAGCCTAACCGTAGAGCTGGAAGCCATCAAGAACACCGAGGCCGACCTGCAGCCCGGAACCGATGACATGGCCGCGGTCATCAGCCAGGTCTTCGCCAAGGCCAGCCAGTAGGCCGGGACAGATGGAGTCGGGGAGCAGGAGATGAGTGCCATCCAATCCCAGGTGCGCCGCCGTTGGGCGGCCGGGGGCGCCGTGGCCCTGCTGGCCCTCGCCGGGTGCAGCTCAGCACCGACGAGCAGCCCGACGACGTCGCCCCCTTCCGTGAGTGCGTCCCCGGCGACAGCCATGCCGTCCGTGGTCTACACGGACCGGCAGCTCGCGGACATCGCGACGACGGTGGTCCAGTCCCGCAGCGTCCAGGGGCTGGTACGCGACCCGGCCAACCTCCGCGGCAACCTGGCCCTGCAGGGGACCACAGTCACCAGCACGACGACCCCCGCCGAATGCTCCCCGCTCCGGCTGCACGAGGACACCGACACCCAGCTGCGGTATCTGGACACGAGCGCAAGCATCACGGCGGGCCAGATGCCCGTGGCCGCCGCCCCGGGCTCGCAGACACTAGTCATCGCGTTCACGATCAGGAGCGCCTCCGGGGACAGGCTCGCCAACGCGGACTTCGACTACACCGACCCCCTGCCCTCCAAGTGCGCACAGTTCGAACGCAGCTATACCGACAACCGCGCAGGGCAGAGCATCCCCGGCCCGGCGTACACGGCCCAGCTGGTCACCGCACCCACTGTGGGCGAGAAGTCCTACGCAACCACCCAGAAAGCCAAGGGCCTCGGGGAGCAGGACATGGGCATCGGCGGGATGCAGGTGCTCGCCGGCACGATCGCCATCGACCTGAGCACCACCCTCTGGCCCGTCAACTCCGACACCACGGCACGCGCCATGGATGTCATGGCGGGCTTTGCCCGCGACGTCATCGCCGAGTCGCTCAAAAGCGAAGGCCCGCAGCCCATACCGCCGGGCGCCCGCACCCCAGCGGAACTCGAAGGCCTGCTCGGGAACCTCACCGGACCGGCAGGGGCAACGTTCTACCTGAGCCCGACCGATTCCCGGGCCGTGACACGGATGGCCGGAGTCTCGCCCGCCCCCGCGCCGGGCAGCTGTGCCTTCGATGACGCCTCCTATTACGGCGCCCTGGCGGGCAACGCGACCACGGCCCACGGGATCGGCTCCGGCAACGACAAGGCGATCATGTTCGACGTGGCTGTCATCAGCACAGGCACCTCGACCAAGCAGCCCAGCCCCTTCGACGCCAGGGCCGCGGCACTCGCGGACTGCAGCACCATCCAGGCGAACACCCAAGGCCAAGGCGCCGCCGCGTGGTCATCGGTCACGCCCATCACCGCAGGGATCGACGCCGACACCGGCTACGCCTTCAAATACTCCCTGGCCGACGGCCAATTCCACTGGTACATCCGCCTCGGAGCGAGGAGAGGCAATCTCAGCATCGAGGTGAACACCTTCGCCGGGCGCGGCCTGGCAGACGGGAGCATCCAGTCGGCCATCGACACCGCCGCCGCAATCATTACCCAGACGTTCGCCAGGGCGGGCGCGCAGTTGTAGTAACCGGTTGGTTGGCTGGTGCCCGTGCCCGGTAAGGAGTCCGACCCTGGGACGAAGACCAGGCCGCCATCGCAGCCGGCCTCGGCGCGGCCACCTTCACCGTCACCCGCGATGTTGGATGCGGGGGAGGAGATGGCAGCGCGGGTTTCGGCGGTCAAGCAGGAGCGTGAACGGATGGCCGCTGCGCTGGCAGCCCAAGGCTGGAAACTGCAGCCGAGCCAGGGCAATTTCCTGTGGATCCGCGCCGATGCCCAGCTCCTGGCCAGCCTGGTGGAGGCGTTCGACCGCGCGGGCATCCTGGTCCGGGCCTACCAGGGCGACGGAGTGCGGATCACTGTTGCCGACCCCGCCTCCAACAACCGCGTGCTCCGGCTCCTCGAAGCCCACGCAGCCCACGCAGCCTGAAGTTTTATCCCCAACAGTTCCACCTACAACTAAGAGGAATCCCCATGGAACAACAGACAAAGACGTCTGCCCGCCCACTCGGCGCAGCCCTCAAACCGCGTCAGCTGACCATGATGGGCCTGGGAAGCGCCATCGGCGCGGGCTTGTTTATCGGCTCCGGCGCGGGCATCCAGGCCGCCGGCCCGGCGGTGCTGATCTCCTACCTCGTGGCCGGCACGCTCATCATCCTGGTCATGTGGGCGCTCGGCGAGATGGCCGCCGCCAACCCGGACAGCGGTGCCTTTTCCGTCTACACCGCCAAGGCGTACGGGCCGGTGGCCGGTGCCACGGTGGGCTGGCTGTGGTGGCTGCAGCTGGTGGTGGTGATCGCGGCCGAGGCGCTGAGCGCGGCGGGCCTGCTGGCCACCATCTTCCCGGCCCTGCCGGTGTGGCTGATGGCCTTCGTGTTCATCGTGGTGCTCACCGCCGTGAATCTAACCAGCGTGAAGAACTTCGGTGAGTTCGAGTTCTGGTTCGCCCTGCTGAAGGTGGCGGCGATTGTCGGGTTCCTGCTGGTGGGCTTCGCGCTGCTGTTCGGCTGGTTGCCGGGCGTGCAGACGCCGGGCCTGTCCAACTTCACGGGTGCCGGCTTCGCGCCGAGCCGTTTCGCCGGAATTGCGACCGCGCTGTTCGTGGTGGCGTTCGCGTTCGGCGGCACCGAGATCGTCTCCGTAGCGGCAGCCGAGACGGCCGAGCCGGCCCGCAGCGTGAAGAAGGCCGTCCGGACGGTGCTGTGGCGCATCCTGGTGTTCTACATCGGCGCCATCTTCGTGATCGCCGCCGTGGTTCCCGTGGGTTCGGCGGGGCTGAAGACCCCGTTCGCAGCGGTTCTCGACGCTGCAGGCATGCCGGGCGCGGCCACCGCCATCACCCTGGTGGCCGTCGCGGCTCTGCTGTCCGCGCTCAACGCCAACCTCTACGGCGCTTCGCGGATGGCGTTCTCCCTGGCCGAGCGCGGTGAAGCGCCGCGCTGGCTCGCTTCCGTGTCCAAGGCCCGCGTGCCTGTTGTTGCAGTGCTGGCGAGCGTTGCCTTCGGCATTGTCACGGTTGTCTTGGAGCTGGCGTTCCCCGAGATGGTCCTTGGCGTCCTGCTGAACATCGTTGGTTCGACCTGCCTGCTGGTGTGGACGTCCGCGCTCCTGGCTCAGCTGGCGCTGCGCCTCCGCGCCGACCGCGAAGGAACGGCGCTTCCCCTGCGGATGCCCGGCTTCCCGTGGCTGACGGGTCTCGGTCTGCTGATCCTGGCGGCAATCTTCACGGTGGGCTTCATTGGAGATGATTCGCGTCCGCAGCTGCTGAGCACTTTTGGGCTCGTGGCGCTGCTGGCTGTGGGGTGCTGGATGAACCACCGGAACCGGGACGTACAGCCCCCTGTCGAATCTCCAGAGGGCGACAAGCAGCTTGTGCTGATCGACTGAACCACGAGCTTGTAGATCACTTGGTGATTCTTGGACTAGGGGCGCTACCGGTCTGATCGGTAGCGCCTTCACCGTGATATTCGAAGTCGCTCCTCATCCAGGCGCGGTAACGGCCGTATTCTAAGTTCCGCGCTTAAACCGCTGAATAGTTGTTTGCTAGCTCGTTCCATAGCACTTGGTGAAGAACTGGCCATGTCGCCGCCACGGCGCTGTACTTTGTTAGCAATCGCTGTATGTCGGGCTTCCCGAGCCTAACTCTCCCCAAAACCAAGGCGAGGAGAAATTCTGCCGACGCTGCGCCCTCCTCTGTACCTACGGCGTTCAATGTCTCCTGGATGACATCGAACATGTGCAGGCTCAGCGTCTCATCGGAGGAATAGTCCAGTTCCCTTGGAAGCGCGGCCCGAAGCAGGCTAGCCTGGATGATCGCATCATTAAAACGAGCAAAGTTCCGCGGCGCAATTACCGTCCAATTGTGGTCGTGAGAAAGTGCCGCATGCTTTGTCTTACGAGTGAGGCGGAGGTTATGCAGAATAGCACTGATAGTCAGAAAAACGTCCGCTTGTGTTGGGACCCGGCCGTCCGTATTGGGATCGACGGAGTAGTTGAAGTCCCAAAAGGCAAAGTTGGGTTTGAAGAAGAAGGGGCTGCATCCCGCCGTCTATTGACGCTCTTAGAAACAGCGATGATGTTAGCCCACCTTCAGCCGGAGATGTATCGAGGACTTCCAAACGTTGCTCAATGCTTCGGATTAGCTCCTCCACGCTATGCGATCGTGTGAGCGGAACTGCGTCATCCCGTAGTCGCCGCCAGAGCTTCGCTTCCTCATACCAGGGAGTGCCCTTCGCTGGTGAATCCGGTGGCAGATGGATTGACTCTACGCAGAACAGTCCGTGTTCTTTCGGGTTGGAATTCCCATAAGTTAGATTTACGGATAGCTCTTTCCACTGAGCCTCATCCTGCATGCGCCCTACCAAGATAAGGAACAGAAGTGGGTTCCCTTCATGCGCTCGCCGAAGGCTCCTGCTAAGGCTAAGAATACTGCGTCCAGTCACCACCGCGCTCGCAACTATGACAGCCACTCCTCCACCTAGCGACGTTCGCTGCCTGGTGATGAGATCTTTTGCATTCACGATGTGCCCATCGGGCAGGCGGACACCTAGATCACTTAACTCCGTTCGAATCCGCTGAGCCAAGAGCAAGGAGTCTCTGTCATCTAGATGCACCAGCCATTTGGTGGCGGCCGGAATATGCCGAATCAACATCTTCGATAGCTTGTTCGAAATATCGGAGTCCGAGTTTTCGGGGGCCTCGATGACCGGAGATAGATCGAAGAATATGGTTCTGAACGGGTCATCTGATCCTGCCACTGTTGTGTGGCAGGCCACCACTCCGTATCCATAAACCGATTTCATTAGCGGACTAAGCCACTCCGGCGCGTCCTTGGCAGTAATCATGCGTGAGGAAACTGTTGGGTTCGCAGGTAGGAACTGATCCCCACCCACGTGTACGGTCGACTGTCCGCCCTGGCACAGCGGACAATCGCTGGCCTTCCATGATCTAATCGGGTTCATGTAGCCAAGAGGTGCCTGCCCCTGAGTAAGGTCGCAGAGGACCTTGATCGAATCGTCCCTCTTGCCGACGAAGTACAGAATGACCTGGCGAAGCCGCGACAATTTCTGAGAACGCTCGATCTGGTCCACTATTGCACCAGACGTTGATGCCGATATCAGGGCGATGCTCGCCGTGTCTTTTTCAATTTCGAAGGCCCCATCTATACCCGCGTAGCTCCCGAAACTATCAATAGATGGACGCGGCGACTCGGGACGAAGACGGCCGATAATCTCGGCAAGCGAATAAGCCAAGGCATTAATCGAGGCGGTATCGGTGTAAATGTACTGTATGTCCGGGTCTGGAAGATGCGATAACAGTGCAACAGCGATAAACGAAATTTCGTTACCGTACTTCAGCACATTGGCTGTGCGCAAAAATGCGTCCGAGTGCTTTCCGCTCGGCTTAACATAATGATAACCCGCACTCGCATTGATGACGCCATCATGGCTTCGAAAAATATTTACCAGGCCTTTGCTGAAGATAGCTTCGCTTGCTCGCTGGTCAAGCGTTGTCGGCGATTCTGCATGCAGGCATATCGAGCCATGAATATCAACGGTCGCGGCAACGACGGTTGGTGCTTTATAGTAGCGGGTTATTGCTGGAACTCTATCCAGGATGTCTGAATGGTTGACAGCCGCATGAAGGGAGTCTTTTGTGTCTGACGGTCCCAGGAGCCAAATCTGTTGAGGAAAAGTAGCCGTCTCATAGTGTGCAGCTAAAGCATTACCAACATCTCGAGGGATAATTTGCGTAGAAGAACAGTAAACAATGGTAACGGCAACCGACTGCTTTGATCGAAGTTCAACTTGCGCATCATATATATAGTAAGGCGAAGCCGTCCGTACTCGTTCCGGTGCGTACATTAAGTTCCCCTGCGAAAATTGGTTGGAATCAGCATTGTTACCAGTGATCCGCATATGTCCTGACGACTCTGTTCTGCCAAATCGAGGTCCCACTTTAGGGCCTGGTCTTCAAGTGGAGAATATGGTGAAGCGATGAAGTCACGAATTAGTTCTACTCGACCGGTGCGAATCCGAATGAAGCCCCGCAAAGTTGTGAGCGTTGACTGCACGTGGTCAAGGCCTAGCCCGCGAGATGTATTTGACGAAGTCGTGACATGCTTGCGGAGACAGTCGAAAAGCGCGCTTATTTCCATAGGAAGGGATGGTTTATCGCTCTGCTGAAGCTCATCGAGCCGTCTCGCTGCAATTCCTGGGCCTGTATCCAGAACGCTTATCTCGAGAAATCGTCGCATGTCTCGAACGACAGATTCCTGGTACAGAGGAGATTCGTGGCTCTCATGTCGGAGATAGTTGTATAGGAGGGGTTGGTTTCTCACTCGCCTTGCCAACACGTCGAGGCTTTGGCCGACAGCCTCGGCCTTCACCAGCCTTACAGAAGGGTTGAGTGCAGTCAGACCGTCGGTATGGAACCGAGCGTACCGGTGAGTATTATCCAGTAGCTCATGAAGGATCTGGGCGATCGGATCGACATTTTGAAAAAGCAATTCTTTGCTCCGAGGGCCTACCTGGACGAGACCGCCAAATTCACGTACCAGACGGGCCATTGCTCCTTCGTTGCGGAGCTTGCCGTTGGCCGATCCTCTAGCCGGAGTGTAAAGGGCTTCTGGTTCATGTCGAGAGGTATGGTCCGCTGCGGCTATAAGTGCCTCGCTGCCTCTTTTTGCACCTGAAAAATCGGCAATGCGGTCCAGTCTACGGATAGCGTCTCGCCTGGCAGCATAGGTGATATCGTTTCCGCTCCTATCAACCACTACCGGAGCCATTAGCACAGAAAAAAGCCCGTGGTCATGCTCCAGCAGGTTTTCCAGGCTTGACTGATCGTGGATGCTTGGGACATAGGTGTGCAGGCGTCCGTGAGGATTGCGACGTGCCCAAGTGGCGATCACTTGGAGTGTGGAAGCCAAACCCCCTAGATCGTCACCTTTGAGTGCATGAGGTATGCGAAGGTCAAGGCGCTGGGACGAGTCTGCAACGATCTGCTGGAGTAATCTCTCGGAGGATTCAATCGTATTCGGCCGGGTTAGTTGCAGTGTTGCAGTCCCCATACGACGTCTCCGTTCAAAGATCAATGCCAGCACTTCCGTCTGTGCATTGAATCAGATAGCGGGCAAAAGCGAATAATTTAGCTTCCAAGTGACGCAACTGACCTACCACCTCATACGCTGACTACTATGCTGGCTGCGTGAATGAACTTATTGGGAAGCTCAATTCCGGCGGGCTGCCCGAGGGGCTATACGAACTTCTGGTCACAGACGCACTCATGGAACAGGTCCAAGTGGAGTCGACAGTTCGTGGGTCATTCACGGAAATCGGGGCCGAGGATGCCCCGGAGATCCTTTCGCGATATGTTGCCGGGGCCGTAAAGGAGATGCTAACTAGAACGTGGCAAGAGGACCGCGTTGTCGTTGTCAACCGACTACTTCGTGCACTGGAGCATCCGCGTACTTTGTTGCACGGGCCGATCCAGCTTCAGTCACTCCACCGCACAGACAGACTAAAGCGGCGCCAGCTCCGCCGCCCAACCACGAAGCTCAGTGATTCAGCGCTTTTGACCAACAGCAAGGACGATCCAAATCTCGCCGCTGAGCTCCGGGCCGAGATGGAGTCCGCCGACACAGTGGACCTTCTCTGCGCCTTTGTCCGCTGGACTGGCCTTCGGCTATTGGAGCCTGCGTTTGAGCAGCTCAAAGAACGCGGAGCAAAACTACGCGTCATCACCACCACATATATGGGTGCCACCGAACGCCGCGCCATTGACGAGCTCGTCAACCGGTACGGGGCCGAGGTAAAGATCAGCTATGAAACGCAGGCAACTCGATTGCATGCCAAAGCCTGGCTGTTCCGCCGCAACACGGGTTTCGACACCGCCTACGTCGGCAGCTCTAATCTGAGCCAGGCTGCTCTCCTCGACGGGCTGGAGTGGAACGTCCGCCTTAGTTCCGTCGCAACGCCCGCCCTCCTGCAGAAGTTCAAGGTCACCTTCGACAGCTACTGGGAGCAGCGGGCTTTCCAGAGCTATGACCCGGAGCGCGACGGCGAAAAGCTGGACGCTGCGTTGGAACGGAACGGCGGCCATCGCACAGCAGCGCCGGATGCAACTACCGGTCTTGAGGTTCAGCCGTTCCTTCACCAGGAGGAGATGCTGGAGGACCTGGAAGCCGAGCGGCTCAAGGGATTCAATCACAACCTCCTGGTGGCGGCCACCGGAACCGGCAAGACTGTCATCGCCGCCCTGGATTACAAAAGGCTGTCCGAAGGTGCCGGCCGTGACCTCAAACTACTCTTCGTCGCCCATCGTCAGGAGATTCTCAAGCAGGCGATGCGCGCCTACCGAGACGTCATGCAGGACGGCGCCTTCGGTGAGCTCTACGTGGGGGACCACAAGCCGCAGGATTGGAAACACATCTTCGCCTCCGTCCAGTCGCTGTCTTCCCTCGGCATCGAGCAGCTCGACCCTGACTTCTTCGACGTCGTCGTCATCGATGAGTTCCACCACGCCATGGCGCCCACGTACCGCCGCCTGCTGGACCACCTGCAGCCGCAGCAGCTTCTCGGGCTCACGGCTACACCGGAGCGCGGTGACGGAGTCGACGTCGCCAAACAGTTCTTCGACGGGCGTACCGCCAGCGAACTTCGCCTCTGGGACGCCCTGGACGCTGACCTGCTGGTACCGTTCCACTACTTTGGCGTCTCGGACGACGTCGACCTCAGCCAGTTGGAATGGAAACGCGGCAACTACGACACCACCCAGCTGAGCGTCCTCTACACAGGGAACGACGCCCGGGCCGCCAAGGTGATCCGTGAGCTCCGCGACAAGGTCACCAGCACCGACCATATGCGGGCCATCGGCTTCTGCGTCTCGGTGCAGCACGCCCACTACATGGCCGAGGTGTTCAACCGGGCCGGCATTGCCTCCGTCGCCGTCGATGGCACCACTGACAATGCTGACCGCGAGGAATCTCTCAGGCGTCTGGGGCAGCGGGAGATCAACTGCATCTTCGCCGTCGACCTTTTCAATGAAGGGCTGGACCTGCCGCAGGTGGACACCATCCTGCTGCTCCGGCCCACGCAGAGCGCCACCGTCTTCCTCCAGCAGCTGGGACGCGGGCTGCGCCGTGCCGAGGGCAAAGCGGTGCTGACGGTCCTGGACTTCATCGGCCAGCAGCGCCGTGAGTTCCGCTTTGATCTGCGCTACCGGGCGTTGACCGGCTACGGGCGCAAGGAGCTGGAGAAGGCTGTCGAGGACGAGTTCCCGTATCTACCGTCCGGCTCGCAGATCGTGCTGGACCGGGTGGCGCAGAAGGTGGTGTTGGACAACATCAAGGCACAGCTGCGGTTCAACCGGGCGCAGCTCGTCCGGGACGTTGCTTCTTATGCCGAAACTGAGCTAGAGGCGTATCTGGAGCGGTCAGGGAACGACGTGAAGACGATCTACCGTTCGACCAGGGACTCGTGGACCGGTTACCTCCGGCAGGCAGGGCTGATCGAGGGGCTATCACCCCTGGAGACGGTGCTGCGGGGGAAGCTCGAGGAGCTGTCGGACGCGGAGGAAAAGAAGCTGCTGGGCCGCATGGCCCGGCTGATTCACGTGGACGATCCCGAACGTGCCGCCGCATATTCGATGCTGGTTGCCCCCGACGCTCCCCGATACGCGGAGCTTGGCGTGCGCGATCAGGCTCTTGCGCGAATGCTTTTTTACACACTTTGGGATGACGGCGGCGGGTTCAAAACGTACGACGACGGGTTGAACCATCTGCGTGGCTACCAGTTTGTGTGCCGCGAGATTTGCCAGGTCGTGAAGCTTGGAGTGGCTGCATCGAAACACGCCGCGAAGAGTCTCGGCTCGGGCCTGCAGCACATCCCGCTGCTCTCGCATGCCACCTACCGGCGCGAGGAGGTTCTGGCGGCACTGCAGTACGGCTCGCTGGAACAGGGCAAGAACGTCCAACACCGGGAAGGCGTTGCATGGTGCCCTGCGACGTCCACGGACGCCTTCTTTGTCACCCTGAACAAGAACGACAAGAAGCACTCGGCGACGACGATGTACAGGGACTATGCAATCAGCCCGGAGTTGTTTCACTGGGAGTCACAGAACGCGACCTCGCCTACCAGCCCGACGGGCCGCCGCTATCTTGACCGGGCGTCGCACAATTCGAAGATTCTGATCTTCACGAGGAACGCAGCAGACGATGTTACCGGGCTAACAGTTCCCTACACCTGCCTCGGGCAGGTGGACTATGTCCAGCACACGGGGGAGAAGCCGATCTCCATCACGTGGAAGCTGCACCGGCCCATGCCGGCTGATGTGTTTGCCACGGCTGCTGCCGTGGCGCAGTAACAATGTCGGGGGCCACCGCTAGTATCTCCGGTATGGGAATCAGGATGACCGGGCGTGAGCGACGACTGATAATCCAATCATGCGACTCGCCTCCCAGGAATCCCGGGGCAAACTACGGAGCAGCCCATCACAATACGCAACGCGTGGCTTGATGGCAGCCGCGCAGCCATACATCCATCTGCAGTCTGAAGGGGACCCAGGCGCAGCGATCGGTCCCGGAAATTGCTTATGGGGCCGACATCCTTCGTCTGACGTCGACAGCAAAGTGGAAATTAACTGCCCCAGCGGCGGAGTTGAGAAGTTCGAGTCAAGATAACGAATGACTATTTTCGCTTTGAGATCGAACACTATGGAAAGGCACCAAATGACTAGCATCGTCACTGCCGTGGCTAACAAGACGAAGGCCCTCAGCCCGCTGGCCGAGCTCATCAACAAGAAGTGCACGGCAATTGGCGGGATCTACCGGCTGGACTACAACCAAGCGGTGGTCCTCACAGATGACTATCGGAAGCACGAAGCTGGTGGGGTGCCGCTAGGAGGCTATCTCCTAGCAGCAGCTGGAAACCAGACCGATGCTGGCTTTGTTCTGGATGACGAAGAACTCATCCTCCTCCGCGTCAGAGGCACGGCACCGCTGCCGAACGAGGCCGATCTCGTCCAGACTCGCCTCGCGGTTGTAAGGGACGCCACAACGAGTGGACGATCCTTCGACGACGTTACCGACACGCTAACTCGAGACGAACTGCAGCAGTCGGCATTTGACTGCGAGGTCATTGGCACCTTCTATGCAATGGAGTCGGGAAGCGCGACCCTCGAGTTCGGGGCGGACATCGATAATGTCGTCTCATCCGCTAAATACCAAGTTTTCCTCCCCTCCCCGGAAGTTCTTTCCTGGCTCGCCTCCTACCCCGAGACTGGCCAGGACAACACACTGCCTCTCGGGACCGTCCGCTTCGCGTCGACGATGCGCCGGGCGCGCATGGCTGGGACTGCTAGCGCCGAAGTACGCGTTCACGTAACTGACTTCATCTCACGTAAGACTGCGGTATTCGGAATGACTCGCACAGGCAAGTCCAACACCATCAAGACCGTGGTGACAGCCGTATTTCAGCACGGCGTAGCCAGGGGAGAGCGGATAGGCCAGCTCATCTTCGACCCTCAGGGCGAATATGCAAACGTGAACGAACAGGACGGGACCGGTCTGCGTCTCCTTGGCGACACCGCGGATGAAGTTCGCATCTATAAGGAGAAGCCAGATCCTGCAAAGCCCGTGGAGCGGCCGCTGCGAATCAATTTTCTGGACTCAGCAAGCCTGCAGACTGTCTGGCAGATGGTCCAGCAAGAGGTTGCAACATCGGGATCAGCTGGCGCCCAGTACATGGCCGGGTTCCGAGCCGTAAGTATGGTCGAGCCGCCTTCGACGGACTACTCGGCCGTCAACCACTTTGAGCGGAACAGACTGGCCTTCTACGCACTCCTTCACCGAGCTGGAGTTTCCGGTAACTTGTCCAGGGTCCGTGTGACTCTCACCAAGGATCTGGTGAAGGAACTGACGGAGCCGACGCCGAAATTCGCGGGAGTGGCCGGTAATGATAAATACGCTTGGCTTGGGACTACCCAGGGCGCCAAGGAGTTGCTCGAATGGCTGCGCGCGAAAAACGGGACCGGTGCCCTGTCTGACTCGTGGAAGACGGCCTTCGACGGCGGCGAGCTTGGAGACATACTAAAGGCAATGGAAGGCCGAGCCGGCGATGCTGCAATCAAGCGGCTGAAGCCGTTCCACGACCCAGCGGCCATAGGCGAAATCGGGGAGCTCGTCTGGGGCGACATGCAGGCTGGGAGGCTCGTTATCATAGACCTGTCCCAAGGAAACGGCACTGTTGTAAAGACCTTGTCCGA
Source organism: Arthrobacter sp. SLBN-112 (assembly GCF_030944625.1). Lineage (NCBI taxonomy): Bacteria > Bacillati > Actinomycetota > Actinomycetes > Micrococcales > Micrococcaceae > Arthrobacter > Arthrobacter sp. SLBN-112. The sequence goes on along the minus strand of NZ_JAUSXY010000001.1, from coordinate 4,076,301 downwards.
GAGGATTGTGACGACCTTGCTTGATTACGCGCGGGACGAATTCTCCGCTGGCAAGGAGCCCCGTCCTTTCCAAATCGTAGTCGAAGAGGCGCACAACCTGTTCGAACGGGGCAAGCGGGAAACGGATTCCGATCCTTGGGTGCGGTTGTCAAAGGAGGCCGCGAAGTACAAAGTCGGCATGATGTATGCAACGCAGGAGGTGTCCAGTGTCGACCAACGAGTTCTTTCCAACACGTCAAACTGGCTGGTCGCACACTTGAACTCGGACAATGAGACGCGGGAGCTCTCGCACTATTATGATTTCAAGACTTGGGCCGACAGTCTTCGCCGCTGCGAAGACATCGGATTCGTCCGTATGAAGACATATTCAGGCAAGTACATAGTTCCGGTGCAAATCGCTAAGTTCGACCACGACATGATCAACGAGGCACGCATCACCGCTGGCCTCCTCCCGCTCCTGCCTGACAGCCCTGAGGTTTACTGACGATGCCCTATCCGAACGAGCGGGCCTCGCGGCTCGGTCACGTACCGACCGTCAGCAACCAAGCTGTCCAAGAGGCATTCGCCCGATGGGAGGTCGCACAAGCGAAACCGGAAGACAGCGATCGGGTAACTTCACTGTGTGTCCCTGTCGACTCTTTGTCGAGTCCTTCACCTTCCGCAGACGTTAAGTTCGCCATAACCGTCGATGGGTCCGATTCTGAGGTCGAAGTCACCAGACAGTATCCGACCGTTAAGGTTGGCTACCTCCGCATCGCCGGTTCCTTTCTGGACCTCGACAAGATCGTTAGGGCTGGCAACGGCCCCTTTGTGAACCCGAGACAGATTCGCGAGGCACATTCAGAAGCTGCGTTTGATGCCGCGCTCCCTGGATCTGGTTTGATCCGCCCGGGCCAGAACGGTCGTGATACTTGGCGACAAGAGGTAGACCACTTCCTATGCACCAGCCGCTTTGACCAGGACTCCACAAGCACCCTGGCGGACGCCCTTCTGGCCATGCACGGTACGCCAGGGCACCCGGCTGAGAGTGTCCCAATTCGCGCATGTCCAAGCTGCGGGTTCGGGTTCACGAGCGGCAACGCTCCGCGAGTCAACGCATCTGGCGGCACCTGCTCAGAATGCAACGCTACCCTGTACTTAGCGGACGTCCTGCGCACGCACGACGAGTACTCCCCTGAAGGATCGAACCAGACCGCAATCACACGGGTTATGCTCGTGGCGGAACGACTGATGACGCTCAGCTACCTCGAGCACTTTTGCACGAAGCTCGAGGCGCCTGAAGCTGTTTTACGGCACACCATCTTTATCACGGACGGACCGTTGGCTCTGTTCGGTGTAGTCGCGCCACTGAAACGCCGACTGCAGACCTATCATGATGCTGTCAACGAATGGGGAGTGTCTAAAGGCATCGCTGCGCCGTTGCTCGTGGGAATTGAGAAAACGGGTCGGTTCGTCGAGCATGCGGATCTCATCGCGGATCTTATTCCTAGGGGCAGCGTCATGCGGCTGACGACAGACTATATTAACCGCATGACTGGCCGACCGGACGGTCATGAGTACGGCCGAGACGAATTTTATGGACGAAGGTTCATTTATCGAACGACATCGGGGGATCCCTTGGTGATCACGGTTCCCCCGAAGGCTGGCGTGTTGCCGTATGAAGGTGCTGCGGCCGAGGAGTTCGATAGCTATCCAACCCTACGCATTGTCTGCGAAGTTCTCGACAGGGTGCGGACCCGGCTTTACTCGAATGCGGTCATCCCGGTCGCACTCGCGCACAACGCCGCGTCGCTTCCGCTCGGTGTCGGTCACTCGGTATTGCGGGCGATGGCACAGAATGGGATCCAGTTGCCGAGGGACTCTCAGATCCGCTACCGGTCACCGTTCAAGTGAGCAAGGGAGCTGCGTCATGCTTTGGAGTCCAAGGTTCGCCAGCGCGATTCGTAGATGTCCGTGATGACGCCGTTCAATCTCAACTTCACTTCGGCCAAGACGACATATGGAAGGCAGGTGAGTGGTCGTGACAATCGAGATCATTCGACTTCCGACAAATTCCCCACCGCCGCCGGGCCTTCCCCGAGTCGCTCCACGTTTGGCGCCGGAGGACGCGCATTCGGGCGCCGAAGCATTCGCGCAGAGCTTTGTTCGCGATGAACCGCGCCAACTTTTCTCGAGTGTGCATCCCGTGGCCGAAGCCCAGGCGCGCATGCGGCACCAATCGCCGCTCCGGTACCCGGGGGCCAAGACAGGTTTTGCCTCGGTGGTCGCAGAACTGATTGACACCGCTAGGACCTCTAAGTCCATTCCACCAGTGGAACTCTTCGTCGAGCCGTTCGCTGGGGGGTCCTCGACGGCGCTACGTCTCCTTGGCAACGGGACGGTTCGGCGGGCCCTACTCGCAGACGCAGACCCGCTTGTTTCGGCGTTCTGGCAGGTTGCCGCGAGCGACCCTGCCAACCTCATTGCGCGCATGAAGGAAGAGCACAAATCATTTATCACACCGGGGGGCTCCGCCGCTCTTGAACGTTGGGATTACTGGCGCGGCTGGACAGTTCCAGTCGGCATGAAGGCGCATACAGCACGGTTCGAAACGGCGATGAGGTGTCTTTTCCTCAACAGGACGACCTTCTCGGGAATCCTGCACGGTGGCGCGGGTCCAATCGGCGGACGAGCCCAGAAATCGGAATATGGCATCGGCTGCCGATTCATGCCTGACGCACTGGAGACTCGTATCGCATACGTAGGCGAGCTCTACAGCAAGGGACGTATCGCGGATGTCTGGTGCGGCGATTGGCGTGCGACGCTCGATCAGATAGCTTCCACATACAAAACCATCCGGCCCGAATCTGTACTCGTATATCTCGACCCCCCGTACCTCGAGAAATCGTCGAAGCTGTACAACGTTTCATTCGAGGACGAGGCTGACGCTTCTTGGAAAGGCCAGGGCCCCCACCTGCGTTTGGCCGCGTACCTTATGAGCCGCATCCCGTACCGCTGGATTCTCTCCTA